>CBESOE010000007.1:0-75092 GCA_965531145.1 uncultured bacterium
ATGATGACGAGGATGACGATGATGACGATGATGACAAAAAGAAAAAGAAGGGTTTTAAAAAGAGACTCAAGGACATCTTCGGTTAGACCTTTGGCGGTGGCCCTGCTGGCACCGGCCCTGATCCTCCTGTCGCTCTCGTCCTGCGCCGGCTCTCCGGATGCCGCTACGGCCGAACCGGTGGCCACCACCGGGGCTGCTGTCCACGAGACGGCCTGGCTGCAGCCGGCACTGGTGATCGAGCATCCCGATTTCTCGGTTCTCGACGGGGTCTGTGTTGGTCCCGACGGCAATATCTACGTTGCGGACAAGGGAACCCATGCCCTTTTTGTTTTTGATGACAGGGGGCGGTTTCTGCGGCGGTTCGGTGAGCTGGGCAGTGGTGACGGCCAGCTGCACGAACCCACCGGCATCGCCTTTGACCGGGCCGGCCACCTGGTGGTGGTGGATCAGGGCAACGGCAGGGTCCAGCTTTTCGACAGCGGGGGGCGGTTTGTCCGTTCCTTCGGCATCAAGGGCAGCGGGCCGGGCGAGTTCATCGAACCCCAGGGGATCGCCGTGGACGGCGAGGGCCGCATCCTGATCACCGACGCCACCAGCAACCGGGTCCAGGTCTTCGACAGCGAAGGCCGCTTCCTCCATGGCTTCGGCATGCCCGGTACGGGAGACGGAGAGTTTGACGAACCGGAGTCCATCGTCGTGGACGCCCGGGGCCGGATCCTGGTGGCCGACGAAGGCAACCATCGTGTCCAGGTCTTCGATGCCGCCGGAAAGTTCCTCTTCAGCTTCGGTGGGACGGGCGAGGGGGCGGGCCAGTTCATCAAGGATGTGGAAGGCCTGGTGGTGGATGGCGACGGCCTGATCTACGCCCTTGACGAGCGGGGCGGTGAGATCGAAATCTTCGACGGCGAGGGGCGGTTCCGGGGCAGCTTTGGCGGCGGTCCGGGAGTGGAGCCGGGACAGTTTAACAGTCCCGACGGTATGACGCTGAACGAGGATCTGGGCGTTTTGCTGGTGGCCGACCAGGGCAACCGCCGCGTCCAATTGTTCCGCCTGGACGATATTCGCCGGGCGGTGGGCAGAGCGGCCACCGCCGGGTAACCGGGTGGGGCATTCACCGCGGAAAGGATATCCCAATGTTCACTGCACTGAACAACAGCAGCCGCAGGGCCTGCTTCATTGCTTGCTGGGCCGTGGTTCTCCTGACCCTCCTGCTCGCCGGCGGCGGTTGCGGTGAGAGCAAGGTGGAACAATACGCCACCCAGTTGCGGAAGGATTTCGACGCCGACGAACGTGAGGAAGCGGCGGAGAAGCTGGGGGAAATTGGTGACCCGGCGGCCCTCCCCGCGCTCCGTGCCGCCACCCGGGACCCGGACGACAAGGTGCGGGAAGCCGTGGCCGAGGCCCTGGGTCTGCTGGCTGATCCGGCCGCCGGCACCGACCTGGCAGCCCTGCTGCGCGACCCGGAAAAGAAGGTGCGTCGCGAGGCGGTCAAGGCACTGGGCTTGATCGGGGATGCCGAGCGGGTGGTTGATCTCCTGCCCCTGCTGGGAGACCGTTCCAGTGACATCCGGGAAGAGACCGCCGAAGCCCTGGGCCGGATCGGCTCGCCGCTGGCCCTGCCGGCGCTGCAGCGCCTGGCCACCGAAGACAGCGACGGGGATGTGCGTCGGATGGCCGGGTTTGCCGCGAGGCGGATCGAGGAGCAGGACCGGTAGTCACAACACCTTCAGCGCCACCGCGGTGATGTCGTCGTGCTGCGGCGCCCCGGCGGTGAACCGCCGGACATCGGCGATGATCGCATCGAGGATCTCTCCGGCGCTCATCCCGCCGGTTTCCATCCCCTCCAGCAGGATGCGCAGGGATTCCATCTCGTAGAAGCGGTGCGCCTGGTCCTGGCTTTCCGGGATGCCGTCGGTGAGCAGCAGCAGCAGGTCACCGGCCTCGAGCTGCACGGCGGTTTCCTCATACTCCCCGTCAGGGATGATTCCCAGCGGCAGTTTCGATCCCTCGGACTTCAGCAATTCAATTTCACCGCTTGCTCTCTTGAGCAGCGGCTCCATCAGGCCAGCATTGGTGAAGGCCAGTTTCCGTGCGGAGAGGTCGAGCCGGGCAAAGCAGAGGGCGGCAAAGGTGGAGCGGGAGGTTTTGGTGTAGACCGGCAGGTTGGCTGCCGCCACCACCTCGGCCGCGGAGTGGCTCCGGCGGGCTTCGGCCTGGACCACCCCGGTGGTCAACACGGCGGTGAGGGCCGCATCCATTGATTTGCCGGCCACGTCGGCCACGGCGATGCCGAGGACCGAGCGGTCATCGTCGAGCCAGATGAAATCGTAGAAATCACCGCCCACCGTGTTGGCCGGGATGCAGGTGCCGGCGATGTCGTAGCCTTCAGCCCGGGGTGATGCCTGGGGCAGGATGGATACCTGGGTGTCGCGGGCGGTCTGCAGTTCGCCCCGCAGACCCAGCACCCGCACCCGGTGGCGGTAGGCTGCGGTGACCCCAGCGGCCAGCGCCAGGGCCGCCAGGACCAGGAACCAGCCCCGCTGCCAGAAGGGCGGGGTGACCGTGATCACCAGCACTGCCTCCTCTTCGCTCCAGACGCCGTCGTTGTTCGAGGCCCGGACCCGCAGGGTGTAATGCCCCGGGTCGAGGTTGGTGTAGGTGGCGCGGCGCTGGTTGTCGGCTTCGCTCCACCCCTCGTCCAGTCCTTCCAGCATGTGGGAATACCGGTTCTTCTCCGGCTGGCGGTAGTTCAGTGCTGAAAACTGGACGTGGATGTTGTTGAAGCGGTGGGGCAGGGTCACCGAGGCCCTGGAGGAATTGGGCCGGCTGTCGGGCAGCTCCAGCCCGGGAACCGTGATCCTGGTGAGCACCACCGGCGGCACGATGCGGTTCTCGGCGATCTCGTCCGGGTGGAAGCTGCTGTAGCCGTTGATCCCACCGAAGAACATGGTTCCGTCGGGGCTCTTCCAGGACGACCCGGAGTTGAACTCGTTGCTCTGCAGGCCGTCGCTCATGTCGTAGGTGCGCACAAAGGGCACATCGCCGGCGGCCGGCGGCCGGAACCGGGCGAGGCCGTTGTTGGTGCTGATCCAGAGATCGCCCGTCTCATCCTCGAGGATGGAATAGATCACGTTGTTCGGCAGTCCGTCCCCGGCGTAGTAGCGGCGGAATGTCCCAACCGCCGGGTCGAAATGGTTGAGGCCCAGCCCGGTGCCGACCCACAGGGTTCCATCGTCGGCGGGGTACAGGGAGAGGACCCGGTCGTCGCTGATGGTGGTGGGGTCGTTCGGGTCGTGGCGGAAGCGGTGAAAGGTGCCGGTCTCTTCGTCGTAGCGGTTGAGCCCGCCGCCGTTGGTCGCCACCCAGATGGTGCCGTCCGTCTGCTGGGCGATGCAGTAGACGCCGTTGGCACTCAGGCTGGCCGGGTCACCGGGGTCGTTCATGAACCGGGTGAAGGTGCCCGTCCCGGTGTCCATCAGGTTCACGCCGCCGCCGCCGGTGCCGATCCAGAGCCGGCCCGACCGGTCCTCGAAAAGATACTGCAGGTTGTTGACGCCTATGCTGGTGGGATCATCCGGATCGTTGCGGTAGCTGACAAAATCGTCGCTCTCCGGCCGGTAGCGATTCAAACCGCCGCCCGCCGTACCGGCCCAGAGGGTGCCCCGGCTGTCCACCAGGGCATACCAGATCGATCTGGCGCTGAGACTGTGGGGGTCTCCGGCCACCGGGAGATACTGGCGGTGCTCTCCGGTGACGGCGTCGATACGGGTCAGGCCGCCGGCGACCGTGCCGACCCAGCGATTGCCCCGGCGGTCGCCGGTGATGGTGCGGACCACCAGGTGCTGGATGCTGTCCGGATTGCCGGGTATGTGGGTGTGGAGAATGAACGGCTTTCGATCCCGGTCAAAGATGTCCAGCCCGGATCCGGCGCTGCCGATCCAGACCAGGCCCGAACGGTCCTCCATTGTGGACAGGTTGGAATCGAAGCTGAGAGTGGTCGGATCGCCCGGGACGTGGCGGTATTGACGCCAGCAGCCGCCCGCGGTATCGAGAGTGCATACCCCGGCCGCCAGCGTGCCGGCCCAGATCACCCCCCGGCTGTCGATGAGCAGTGAGATGATCGGTTGGAGGGCCAGGTTCACCGTGGACAGGTCCGCCGTGATCCGGGTCACTCGGCCCGACTGCGGGTCGATACTGTTCAGGCCGGACGCCGTGCCGACCCAGATGTGGCCCGACGGTGCCTGGCAGAGACTGAGCACCACTGGGGCGCTCAGGGTGGCAGGATCGTCGGGGTCGGAGCGCCAGGCCCTGATCTCACCGCTCTCCGGGTCGAACCGTTCCACCCCCCGATTGGTGCCGAGCCACAGCATCCCCTCGTTGTCCTCCAGGATCCTCCGCACCAGCAGGGTGCCGTCCGCCACCACTCCGTTACGTGACTGGTTGTGGTGGGTGAAATCGTTTGTCGAGGGCTCGTAGCGGTCGAGGCCGGCCGCGGTCCCGACCCAGATCCGTCCAGCGGCATCACTGTGCACGGCGATGGTGCGGTCGTGGGACAGGCTGGTTTCCACGTCGCTGACGGCGTGGAAGTGGGTGAAACTGTCGGTGGAGCGATCCAGCCGGTCGAGCCCCTGGATGGTGGCCACCCAGATGCTGCCGTCAGCCCCTTCGCAGAGGTCGTTGATGGTGTCGTAACCGAGGCTGTTCGGGTCTTCCGGGTCGTGGCGGTAGACGGTGAAGGTGTAGCCGTCGTAGCGGTTCAACCCGTCCTCGG
The DNA here is from genome assembly GCA_965531145.1 of uncultured bacterium. Taxonomy (GTDB): domain Bacteria; phylum Acidobacteriota; class JAQAZP01; order JAQAZP01; family JAQAZP01; genus JAQAZP01. The sequence continues at coordinate 4,772 of CBESOE010000007.1, forward strand.
TGCCGAACCAGAGAAATCCGGCCTCGTCCTGCATCATGCAGCGGATGCTGCTCTGGGAGAGCCCGTGTTCCACGGAGAGGTGCTGGAATCCCACCTCGTTCGGTGTCACCGTCCCGCCCTGCACCGGTACCGCCACCAGGGCGATGATGAAGAGGAGCAGGATGAGGAAACAGTGCTGCTTTCGCAATGACACACGTTGTTCAGGTCTTTTCATAATACTAGTATACGTGGAAACAGCAGTGGAAGGTTCCCCGGCAGGAGAGGTGGGGGCCGGGGGCAGGTTACTTGTCGCGGGCCCGGCGCAGGGTCTCCTCGGTGACGGAAACCACCTGGCGCATCTGCATCGGTTTGGCCAGCACTTTCTGAACACCGGTGCCCTTCACCTTGGCCTCTTCCACCTGGGCACCCCAGCCGGTCATCACGATCACCGGTATCGACTTGTCGGAGGCCTTGATCCTGCTGGCCACCTCCCAGCCCGAGATCCCGGGCATGCCGAGGTCGGTGAACACCAGGTCGTACTGGTGCTTGTTGAACAGCGCCATGCCGTCGATGCCGTCCACCGCCACATCCACCTGGTGGCCCACCGAGAGGAGAATCTCGCTCACCACTTCGCGGATATACTTGTCATCGTCGATGACCAGGATGCGGCCCTTGTTGCAGCTCTCACCCGGTGCCTCGCGGGGCGCCTCCTCCCTGGGCTTACCGTTGGCCACCGGCAGGTAGATGGTGAATGTCGACCCCTGGCCCTTCTCGCTGTCCACCATGATTTCACCTTCGTGACGTTCGATGATACCGCAGGAGATGCTCAATCCCAGGCCGCTGCCCCGTTTGCCCTTGGTGGTGTAGAAAGGCTGGAAGACCTTCTCTCGCACTTCGGGGGGAATGCCGATGCCGTCGTCGCTGACCGAAGCGAACACCCGGCCGCTTTTCATCCCGGTGCGCACGGTGATGGTGCCGCTTTCCCGGATGGCATCCACGGCATTGAAGACCAGGTTGGTCAGCACCTCGCGCAGTTCGTTGCCCCGTCCCAGCACGTGGCGCACGGTGCCGTAGTCCTCGATCACGCGGATCTCCACGCTTTCCACCTGGGCCTCGTCCTTCCAGCGGGATCTGGTGATGGCCAGGGTCTCCCGGACCAGGTTGTTCAGGTCGAGCAGTTCCACTTCGCGTTCGCCGCTGATCCGGCTGAAGCGCAGGATCCGACTCACCGTCTCGGCCCCGTCCAGGGCTGCGCGCTCAACCACCTGCAGCCGTTTTTTCACATCGTCCCAGGTCGGGGGTTTCTTGTCCCCCTTGGTGATCAGCAGCTGCACGTGTCCGAGAATGGCGCTGAGCAGGTTGTTGAAGTCGTGGGCCACGCCGCAGGACATTTCGCCGAGGGTGTGCAGGTTGTTCATCTTCATCACCTGCGTCTCCATCTCCTTGACCGCGGAGAGGTCGCGGATGCCGGCGGCGAGATAGCGGATCCGTTCCGGGGTCTTTCCCGGCTGGCTGGTGCGGCGGCCGGTGAAGGGCAGCAGCTTGAAGCTGACCTCGCAGGGGAAGCTGCGGCCGTCGCGGCGCTGGGCGGTGACGTCTTCGTAGGACAGTTCCTCACCCTCGGGCAGGGCCCGGATACCGGCCAGCAGCTTGTCGCCGTCCACATCGGGGAAGATGTTCTGCAGGGTGGAGTTGACCAGGTTCTCCGGATCGGCGCAGAGCATCTCCGCGGCCCGGTTGTTGGCCGCGGCCAGCAGGCCGCTCTCGGCCCGGAAGAGCAGCAGCGGTTCCAGGGCCACCGCCACCAGGCCGGCGGGGTTGATCACCGCCCCGTGCTTTTTCCGCCTGGCCCGGGTCAGTGTGCCCTGGGAGCAGACAAACTTGTGGTCCTTGCTGTAGACACCGATACTGTGCAGGTCGAACTTGAAGGAGTTGCCGTTGCGGCTGTTGAGGGTCAACGGGTAGCCGCTGGTGGCCCGGTTCCCGGTGCGCCGTTCGTTGAACAGCCGTCCGGCCAGCGGGCTGCGGTTGATGTCGACGATTCTCGAGTAGTGTTCACCCAGCAGCTCGTCCTGGCTGTAGCCGAGCATCCGGCTCAGCTTCTCGTCGAGGTAGAGGATGCTGCCGGTGGGATTGACCACATAGGTGGTCTGGGGAAATGCCAACGCCGCTGTACCCTCAGAACCTTTGCCGGCTGATTGTGCCCCGCGCATTCCTCATCCCTTCCCTGGATCAAGGGCGGCCTGAATGTATTGCATGTTCTAGAAAGAGCCAGCCTTCATCCTTCTAAAGCGTGATGAGAACCCGGCCCAAGTAGGGGTGCATCGATAGTAGCAGGTTACAGGTAATTATTCAAATGGGAAATTCACCTGTCGTGAGGTCGCCAACAGACTGAACTGAGGCTGGGAATCATTGATTTTCGTTATATTTTCGTGTAGGGTTGATGCTGAGGATTTTGGCCGGATCCTGGTAACCACACCCGGTGGTGCAGCATGCAGCAGATACTTCACGTTGACATGGATGCCTTCTTCGTTTCGGTGGAGGAACTGGGCGACCCATCGCTCATCGGGTTACCGGTGGTGGTGGGCGGCCCGGCGGAGACCCGGGGCGTGGTGGCCGCCGCCTCCTATGAAGCACGAAAGTATGGTATCCACTCCGCCATGTCCATGGCCCGGGCGCAGCAGCTCTGCCCCTCGCTGGTCCGGGTCTCCAATCGTGGCAGCGACTACTCGGCCTGGTCCCGCTCGGTCTTCGACATCTTCCGGCGCTACACGCCGTGGGTCGAGCAGACTTCCATCGACGAGGGCTATCTCGATCTCACCGGTTTCGAATCCCTCTATGGCAACCTGGTGCCCGTCTGTGCCAGGATCCGTCAGGCCGTGTTCGACGAGCTGGGCCTGCAGTGCTCCCTGGGGCTCTCCACCTCCCGCATGGTCTCCAAGGTCGCTTCCGAGCTGGGCAAGCCACGGGGGATGGTGGTGGTGCTCCCCGGTCAGGAAGCCGCCTTTCTCCGGCCGCTGGACGTGGGACGGATCCCCGGTATCGGGCCGAAGATGCAGGAGCAGCTGCAGCTGATGGGCATTCGAACCGTGGGTGACCTGCAGGGCCTCGACCCGAAGACGCTCGAGGAACGGTTCGGCAGCCACGGCCCGTCCCTGCTGCGCCGGGCCCGGGGTGAGGACCGGTCCCCGGTGCGGATCGAACGGCGGCAGCCGAAGTCCATCGGCGCCGAGACCACCTTTCCCACCGACCTCACCGACCGGGACCAGGTGCGGGCAGCCCTGCGGCGGCTGGTGGAAAAATCGGCCCGTCGCATGCGGCGCAAGGGGTTCGGCTGTAGCTGTGTGACGGTGAAGCTGCGTTCGGACAAGTTCAAGACCACCACCGCCGCCTTCACCACCGATGAGCCCACCTGGGTTGACCAGCGATTGTTCGACACCGCCACCGGGCTGCTGGACAAGCTGTGGGGCGGAAGGTTCCCGGTGCGCCTGGTGGGGGTGCGCTTCACTCATTTCAAACCAATGGAAAATTCCCAGCAGTCCCTGTTCGACGAACCCGACCGTGGAGAACAGCTGGTGACCAGCATTGACATGGTACGGGACCGCTTCGGTTTCGACGCGGTGCGAACCGGCCTGGAGTCGCGTACAGGTCAGAAGAAGTCGGAGAAATACTGGGGCGGATTTCAGAAGGAACAAGACAAGAGCTAAAGGCACAATCAAAACCTTGTCAGCAGGTCGAGAGCAAGGCGACGGCCGACGAGAAAGCGCAGCATACTCTTTTGTATGTGAGCATTTCGAGGAGACCGTTAACGCTGCTATCGGGCTGCTGCTGAGGTTTTGATCAGAACAATCCCGGCTGACTGCCGGGGGGATACTCGCGGATTTCCTCAAGCCGCGGGTGCCGGGCGGCCAGGGCATCGGGCACCACCACCTTCTTCCCACTGACCATCTGCATCAACTCGAGACCGTTGACCACGGCCTGGCCGAGGAAGTGGTTGTTGGTCACCACAAAGGTCTGCCCGGCCCGTTTGGCGATTCGTTTGATCCGATCCCTCCAGGAGACCAGTTCCTTGCGGTTGTAGAGGTAATCGTAGCGCTGGTTGCGGTCGGCATCCTTGCTGAACCAGTTGTCCCGGTTGCGGCCGTGGAAGCGGACGTAGCCCACTCCGCCGCTGGCCTGTTCCGTGGCACCGAGGGAGTCGCCCACCTGCGGCTGGTCGATGCTGCACCAGCCGATGTCGAGGCCGGTGAAAAAGTGTGCCGCGCTCTTCACGTCCCAGGAGCCGTGACGCACCTCCACCACCGGACGGTAGCGCCGGAACCGCTGGGCCAGATCCACGATCAGCTCGCGGTTCTGCGGCAGGTCGCGGAAGGACCAGGGGAACTGCACCAGCATTGCTCCCAGCCGGCCGGCATCCTGCAGCGGGTCGAGGGCGGCGGCAAACCGGGCGGCCTCCTCCGGGCCGGCCTGGCCCGGGCGGTGGGTGAAGTCCTGGAAGAGCTTGACGGTGAAACGGAAGTCGGGCCACTCTTCCACGGTGTGCACCCATTTCTCGGTGGTGCGCTGCTCGGGGATGGAATAGAACGAGCTGTTCACCTCCACCATGGGGAAGTGCCGGGCGATGAATCCGAGCCTGTCCCTTGTTCCCCTGGGGTAGACCCGGCCTTCCCAGTCCGGGTAGGACCAGCCCGCCGTCCCCACCCGGATCTGATCCGCCGTCACCCGGCTGCTTTGCTGCTGCTCCACCAGTAGTTCCTCCATGGGGTTGTCACAACTGTAGCCCGTCTTGATTCAACATGGCAATTCTGCTAGCGTCTTTTTCATGGGTAACATCCAAGGGATAAGCGATTTTCTCTCCTGGCTCCTTGCTCGACGTCACGACCCGCCCGGCTGGGATCAGCTGGTCCAGGGATTCGTGGAACGGGCCGGGGCCTGTCTGGGCAACGGCCGGACCGTCTGCCTGCTGGATCAGCCTGCCCGGGGTGCGTTGCGCCTGGTGGGCCCGCAGGTGGCCACGGAGGAGGCGGGGAGGATTGTGCAGGCCTGGCAGGCCCTCGGACCCGGGCAGCGGGAAGCGGGGGTGGAGGGCTGGCAGCAGGTTTACCGTGGCGGGACCTTCACCGTGCTGCTCAAGGGGCAGGTGGATCCGGCGCAGGACGACGGGGCCGAGAGCTGGCTCCCCCTGGCCGGCCGGTCGCTGGAGGCCGTGGTGGAGGCTGTTTCCCTGGGTGAGACCATCGAGGCGGCACGGATGGAAGTCCGCGGCCTGCTCCAGGGCAAGGAGCGGGCCATGCAGAGCCAGAAACTCGAAGCGGTGGGGCAGCTGGTGGTGGGGTTGACCCACGAGATCAACAACAAGCTGGGCCCGATCCTGATTTACGCCCAGCTGGCCCAGATGGACGCCACCGATGAAAAGCTCGGCCACCAGCTGGAGGTGATCGAGTCGAATACCATGGCCATCAAGGAGATCATCGAGTCCCTGGCCAACTTCGCCCACCCCCAGCAACCCTCCATGAGCCGATTCTCGATCAACCAGTCGCTGTTCAACACGGTGAAGCTGCTCAAGTATCGCTTCGAAAGCGAGGGAGCCGACTTCCGCTTCGACCTCGACAAGGAGCTCCCGTCGGTGTATGCCGACCGGGGACAACTGGAACTGGTCATTCTCAACCTGGCCAGCAACGCCCTGGATGCCCTCAGGGACCGGCCGGACGCGGAAATGGTGGTGAGCAGCACGCTGGAACAGGGCCAGGTGGTGCTGCGGTTCAGCGACAACGGCCCCGGTGTTTCCGACGAGATGAAGGCCCGGCTGTTCGAGCCCTTCTTCTCCACCAAGGAACTGGGCCACGGCACCGGTCTGGGTCTGAGCTCGGCCTACGGGATCGTCCGGGCTCACGGCGGTGAGGTGCGGGTGGAAAACCGGGAGAGCGGGGTCGGGGTCACCTTCACCGTGGAACTGCCCATCGTCGCCAGACCCGGGGAGGATGGGGAAGCGGTGCGCCCGTCGCTGCAGCTGGATCCCGAAAGGACCTGCCGCATCCTGCTGGTGGACGATGACCAGCCGACCCTGAACATGATCCAGGCCATTTTCTCCGGGGTGCCCCAGCTGGAGTTCACCTCCGCTCCGGATGGGGTGATGGCCCGGCGGCTGCTGGAGGAGACCGGTTTCGACCTGGTGCTCTGCGACCTGAAGATGCCCCGTCTGGGCGGCCGCGATCTTTACCACCTGCTGCTGCAGCGCGACCCGGAGGCCGCCGGCCGGATCATCTTCATGACCGGGAACCAGATCGGCCCGGACACCACCCGGTTTCTCCAGGAGACCGGAGTCTCCTGTCTCACCAAGCCATTTGGCGTGGAAGAGATTTCCAGCATGATCATCGCCGGCCTCGGCCTGAAGCGGGCAGGGGAGCCGTGATGCCCATGGATCCGGAGACCTGTGACCCAGTGGAACTGGCCCGGCTGGCCCGGCTCGGTCTTGACGAAGAAGAGCGGGCTCTCTTCCAGGTGCAGTTGCGCCGGATGGTCGAGGCCTTTCAGCAGATTGGCGACCTGCCCACCGTCGGCGTCGAACCCTTTGCCCACCCCGCTGACCCGCTGCTGACCATCAGAGAAGATGAGCCGACCCCCGGGCAGGGCAGTGGCAGCCACCTCACCGTGCCCCGGCTCCCCGGGCCGCGGCCGGGAGGGAAGCGGTGAGCGAAGAACTTCACCGACTGGAGGCGGGGCAGGCCGGCGACCTTGTTCGTCGGCGCGACGTGTCGGCGGCCGAGCTGACCGCTGCGGTGATCTCGCGGATCGAGGAGACCGAGCCGGCGCTGTCAGCCTACACCGGGCTCTGTCTGGAGCGGGCCATGGACGATGCCCGCGCCGTTGACCGGGCCCTGGATCGCGGCGCAGACGCCGGCCCGCTGGCCGGGGTGCCCATGGCGGTGAAGGACAACATCTGCCTGGCCGGCCTCCCCACCACCTGCGGCTCCCGGCATCTGGCCGCATACCATCCGCCGGAGGACGCCACGGTGGTGCAGCGTTTGCGGCGGGCCGGTGCGGTGCTGCTGGGCAAGACCAACCTCGACGAGTTCGCCATGGGGTCGTCCACCGAGCACTCGGCCTTCGGCCCCACCCGCAGCCCCTGGGACCGGGACCGTGTGCCCGGCGGTTCCAGCGGCGGGTCCGCCGCGGCGGTGGCCGCGGGCAGCGCCCTGGGGGCCCTGGGTTCCGACACCGGCGGGTCGGTGCGGCAGCCCGCTGCCTTCTGCGGCGTGGTGGGGTTGCGGCCCACCTACGGCACGGTGTCCCGTTACGGGCTGGTTTCCCTTGCCTCGTCACTGGACCAGGTGGGGCCCATTGCCCGCTCGGTGGCTGACTGCGCCCTGATCAACGGGGTGATCCGGGGGCGCGACCCCCGGGACAGCAGTTCGCTTGATCTGTCGGAGCACACTTCTCCGGAGGTGGACACCGGGGATCTCCAGGGGCTGCGGGTGGGCATTCCCCGGGATCCGGATACCCCGGGGCCGGACCCCGAGGTGAACCGCCTGTTTGGCGAGTCGCTGGATCTGCTCCGTTCCCTGGGCGCCGATCTGGAGGAACTGCACCTGCCGCACCGGCGATACGGGGTGGCGGTTTACGCCTTCAGTGCCGCGGCCGAGGCCGCATCGAACCTCGGACGTTTTGACGGGATACGGTTCGGTGAACGCCGCGGTGAGTCAGCGGGGCTGGAAGGCCTGTATGTGCAAACGCGGTCCCAGGGCTTTGGCCCCGAGGTCAAGCGGCGGATCCTGCTGGGGACCCACGCCCTGCGGGCAGGCTATTACGAGGAGTGTTACCTCCAGGCGCAGAAGGTCCGCACGCTGATTCTCGACGACTACGCTCAGGCATTCCGGACGGTGGACGTGATATGCTGTCCCACCACCATGACACCAGCCTTTTGTCTGGGAGAGAGAACGGAGAACCCGCTCGAGATGTACCAGAGCGATGTGAACACCGTCTGCAGCAGTCTGGCCGGATTGCCCGCCATTTCCATCCCGTGCGGTTTTTCCGACGGACGGTTGCCGGTGGGACTGCAGTTCACCGGCCCGGCCCACGGCGAACACCTTCTCTTCCGGGCGGCGCAGGCTTTCGAGAAACGGTCGGGGTTCCGCAATATGGCGGCGCCCGTTGCCGGGGGCGGTGAGGCGTAATGAGCGGCAGGGAGCGGACAATCCGGGCGATGGTGCTGCTGGCCGTGCTGGCCTGCTTCCCCCTGTCTGCCCGAGCCGCCGAGGACTGCAGTCGCACAGTGGTCATCGCCGAAGGTATCCGCATCCGCGTGGAGCAGGGCAACCGGATCGAGCTGGAGGCCACGCCCGAACCGGGGGAGGGCTATTACCGGCTCACCGAACGGTTCACCGGCTCCCGGTCAGAGTGGGACCAGGTGCAACTGCTCAACGGAACGCGATCGCTGATCGAGGGTCGCTGGTACCGCATCCCCTTTGACCTCCTCTCACCGCCATACCGTATGGCGGCGCTGCTGGCCTCCTTTCCCCACAACCGGGTGGAGGGCAACCAGTTCATCCACCGGGTGGTGTGCGGCCGGTCGGGGGATGCGGGGGAGAGTTTCAAGGTCATCGCCGACTGGTACACCGGTGATAAAGACCGGGGAGCGGAACTGGCCGGCCTGGTGGGTCAGGCGGAGTGGGATCTGCGGGTGGGCGAGGAGGTGGCCATCCCGGTGGAGTGGTTGCTGCCCCAGATGCGGGTCTGGGCCGAGGAGGAGTCGGCGCGGGACGTCCCGCTGGAATACGGCCGGGACGATCAGGGTGAATATGCCCTCTACCGGCTGAAGCAGGGGGAAGCGCTCTACTCTGCGGTGGTGATCCGCTTCACCGGCCTGATGCTGGCCGACGAGGTCAACGAACTGGCGGCGCTGATTGCCCGGCGCTCCGGGATCGAGGACGTGACCGACATCCCCACCGGCTACGGCATCCGCATCCCGGTGGAATACCTCTCCGACGAACTGCTGCCCCCCGGCCATCCCGACCGGCTGGCCTACGAGCTGAACCGTTCCCTCTCCAGCGGGTTCGAGAAGGCGGGCCGCGGCCTGGGCCTGGACGGGATCACGGTGATTCTCGACCCGGGCCATGGCGGCCGTGATCCGGGGGCCATCCACAACGGCGTGTGGGAGGACGAACACGTCTACGACATCGCCTGCCGGATCAAGAAGGTGATCGAGACCCGCAGCTCCGGCCGGGTGATCATGACGGTCAAGGACCGCAGCAACGGCTACGCGCCTTCTGACCGCACTCCGCTGGTTCGTGACCAGGACGAGGAGGTGACGGTGAGCCCGGCCTACCGGCTCACCGAATCGGGGGCCACCCGGGAGGGGGTCAACCTGCGCTGGGCGCTGGCCAACTACCACTACAAGGAACTGGTGTCCCGGGGCGCCGACGAGCACAGCGTGGTCTTCACCAGCCTCCACGCCGATGCCCTGCACCCCGCACTCAGCGGGACCATGATTTACATCCTCGGGGCGCGCTATGGCAGTTCGCGGGTCTCGCTCTCCGGCTCGACCTATCACAAGCGCACCGAGGTGCGTGCCTATCCCACAATCGACTACTACAAGTCGGACCGCTCGCGCAGCGAGGGCCTCTCCCGCGGTCTGGCCGAGGAGATTCTGGCCAGCTTCCGCCGCAACGACCTCCCGGTCCATGGCTACAAGCCGATCCGCAACCACCTGGTCCGCCGGCGGCGGTCCTACGCTCCGGCGGTGCTGCGCAACAACATCATCCCGCTGAAGATGCTGGTCGAGGTCTGCAACCTGCGCAACGAGCACGACAGCCGGCGGATGGTGGACCCGGCTTACCGCCAGGCGGTGGCCGAGGCCTACGTGGAAGCGCTGAGCAGTTACTTCGATGGCAAGAACGGCAAGGGCAACGGGAGGGCCTCATGACCGTGGAGCGGCCCGAGGTCAGCCTGATCATTCCGGCGAACAACGAGGCGGAAACCCTGGCCGCGGTGGTGGCCGGGGCCCTGCCCCTGGTGGACCGGGTGCTGGTGGTGGACGACGGTTCCGACGACGACACCTCAGCCGTGGCCCGCGCTGCCGGCGCCGAGCTGCTGGCCCATCCGCGGCGGCTGGGCAAGGGGACGGCCCTGCGCAGCGGACTGGACGCTCTGCTGCCGGAGGTCTCCGGCTACCTGCTGTTCATGGACGGCGACGGCCAGCACGATCCGGCGGACATCCCGGCCATGCTCGCCCGGCTGGATGACCGGCCGCAGCCCGACGTGGTGCTGGGCTGTCGGCTGCGGCCGGAAACCCGGGACGATATCCCCCGGTTGCGGTACACCACCAACCTCTTCGGCAAATTCGTCCTCTCCCGGGTCACCGGCCTCGATGTGGGTGACAGCCAGACCGGATTCCGCTTGATCCGGGTGGACCGCCTGCGGGAGATCGAACTGGATTCCACCGGCTTCGAGATCGAGACCGAGATCCTGCTCAAGCTCAGTGCCCGCAACATTCACCTGGTCAACGTGCCGGTGTCGATCCAGTACCACCCCGGTCGCAGCCACTACCGCACCGTGCCCGACACCTACCGGGTCTGTATGGCCACCCTGCGGTATTGATGGGTGACAGCGAATGAACCAGCCCATCATCTCCCTGCAGCAGGTCTCGCGTGAATACCGCGAAATGCGGGTCACTGCTCTGGCGGGCCTGTCCCTCGACATCCATCGCCGGGAATACGTGGCCGTCCAGGGCCCCAGCGGCAGCGGCAAGTCCACCCTGCTGCACCTGATGTGCGGGTTGGACCGGCCCAGCAGCGGACGCGTTCTTTTTGAGGGCGTGGAGCCATGTTCCGCCGGCGAATGGACCAGGCTTCGCGCTGGCCGCATCGGTATTGTCTTCCAGGCCTTCCACCTCATTTTCTCCCTGACGGCAAGGGAGAATGTGGAGCTTCCCATGATCGGTGTGATCAGGGATTCCGCCGAGAGGCGGCGGCGTACCGCTGATGTGCTCGGACGCGTCGGGCTGGCGAAACGCGGGCACCACCGGGTCAACGAACTCTCCGGGGGTGAGCGGCAACGGGTGGCCATCGCCCGGAGCCTCGCCAATTCTCCGGACGTGATTCTTGCCGATGAACCCACAGGAAATCTCGACTCGCAGTCATCGGCGGTGGTGCTCGATCTGCTGCTCGATATCCACCGCAGCGAGCAGGCCACCCTTGTGGTGGTGACCCATGATGCGGACGTTTCCCGGCAGGCGAGCCGGGTGCTCCACATTCTCGACGGGCGGCTTCAATCAGCCGGGTAACGGAGGGCTTTTCCGCACATGCGCTTTCTGACAATGCCGATCCGCAACCTGCGGCGCCATCCGGCGCGTACCTACCTCACCTGCGCGATTATCGCGGCCGCGGTGGCCAGCTTCATCGCCCTGGTGGGCATTTCCCGCGGCCTGGAGCGCGCCTGGATCACCTCTCTGGAGGAGAAAGGCACCCACATCCTGGCGGTGCGCAAGGGGGCCATCGAGATTCTGACGGCTTCCATTGACGAAGCAGTTGCCGACACCCTGCGAAGCATCGACGGTGTTGCCGGGGTTTCGGGTGAGCTCCTGGACCTGGTGGAGCTGGAAACCGGCGATGTGGCGCTGCTCAGCGGCTGGCCCTCCGGCAGCTACTTCTGGCAATCACTCCATATCCTCGAAGGGAAACTCCCCGATCCGGACGATGCGCGCGACGCCATTGTGGGGCAAACCCTGGCCGCGCAATTGGGCTGCAGCGTGAACGACACGATTCTGCTCCAGGGCCGGGAGTTTCGCATCTGCGGGATTTCCCGTCATTCCAGTGTCATCTCCAACGGCAGCATCGTTCTCCCCCTGCCGGCCATGCAGGAGCTCATGGAGCGCACCGGCAAGGTGACCAGCTTTAACATACGTGTGGACCACCCCGGCAACATGGCAGCGGTTTCCACGATCCGCGGCCGTCTCGCCGCCGCCTGTCCGGAACTCAGCTTCAACGAGACAGGGGAAATCGCGGAAAACAACCATGTGCTGCGTCTGCTGCGCGCCACCGCCTGGAGCACCTCATTCGTGGCGCTGGCCATGGCCCTCATCGTGGTGGTGAACACGCTGCTGATGACCATCACCGAAAGGACCTATGAGATCGGTGTGCTTTCGGCAGTGGGGTGGCGCTCCACCCGGATCATGGCCATGGTGGTCCTGGAAGGTTTGCTGATGGCGGCGCTGGGAACGCTCTGCGGGGCGCTGCTGGGGATCGGGACCCTGCACTGGCTGGTGGCGCGCCCGGAAGTTTACGGCCTGCTGGAACCGCGGGTCACCCCGGCGATGATTGTCGAAATCGCTGCCGCCGCGCTGCTGCTCGGTTTCCTCGGCAGTATCTATCCGGCCTGGCGTGCCGTACGCCTCAATCCCGTGGAGGCCCTGAGGCGCGACTAGACCGGCGGAAGAACAGGCGCGGCAGGCCGGGCACCATGGAGATTCCGCAGCGGAAGGCGGTCTGGCCGATGTTGAACTTCCACCCGCCGCCGAGATCTCCGGAATCGTAGAAGCGCAGCGAGTCCTTCAAGTGGATCTCCCAGGCCTGCAGCAGCAGCCCGGGGATTGTTCCCTCATGCCGTGGAAGCCTCCGGAGCGCATCATCGATGAGGTTCCGGTCGGTCTTCCGGATCAGCTTGAGCGATGCCAGGGTGGCCTGCCCGAGTTCGACATCCTCCTCCCGGTCATAGATGTCGTCGGCGATTTGTGAGGCGGCGCCGAAATCGTAGGCGGCCTGGCAGAGATCGGAACTCAGTTCGGGGTCCTCGCTGATGGAAAACAGGGCGAAGGATAGCCCTCCCTTGTCATAGGTCGAGGCCCGCAGCCGGTCTTCATCCACAGTTTCAACGGTGGCCTGCCGGAAACAGTCCATGGTTGCCGTGCTGATCCCCTTGAACAGAGGCAGTGCCCTGGCCCAGCATCCGGGATTGAGCCGGCGGAAGACGTTCAGGGAATTCCTGGCGGCGCCGATGGCGTCTGGCCAGCCGTTGCGATCGGCCTCCCACGGGCCGGTATCCAGTACCCTGTCCAGGCGGGGCCAATCCCGGAAATGTTCCTCGTCCACGGCATTGTCGTAGGCCGCAGCGATACAGGCCAGCAGGAACGCTGTCTCATAGTCCCGGCCCGGGCGGCCATACAGCACCTGGTGCCACGATTCGATTCCCATCAGGTTGCCGATGACCTTGTTGCGGATCGCCGGGCGGGAAAAATAGCTGATCCCGCCATTGGCACCCAGAAGCGATTTCAGGAAATGCCGGTAATGGGATTTGTGAAAGAGGATCCTCGAGAGCACGTACTTTGCAATGGGCAGTCGGGTCATGTGGAACCGGTGAGTAGACTCAGTTTCGTGAGAGGCCTTTGCCTGCTTCCTTCAGATTCGCCGAGGCCGTCAGGTCCCGGGGGCTGAAATTCCCCCTCGCCGGAACGGCAGCGGGACTGTCGCTGTGGAGCTTGAACCCCAGGATGTAGCCCATGGCGCAGGGGTGGACAGCCCCGTAGAGGAATGCCCACGCCAACTCTTCCAACGGGACGCCGAAGCCGTGGTAACCGGTCAGGTTCTGGATGTTCCATTGCTGCAGCCAGTGGGGCCACAGGGTAAATCCAGCTTTTATCAGAATAAAATAGGCCAGCGAAAAGCTGATGGCCCCGACGGCCGAAGCGGGCCAGATGTCCTTCATGGGTTTCTTCAGCACCAGTGCGATGCCCAGCATGCCGAACAGTGCCGCCGCCATGACCGGCATCCCCATCTGGCGAAGAACCAGCAGGCCGGCGAGAAAAGGCAGGAAGACCAGTGCATACCGTCTCATCATCGACGGCAGGTTGATGGTCCAACTGTAAGACCCCCGGAAGGGGGCATAGGCCAGGGTGCAGGCGATGATCCCCACTGAAAAAGAAAACAGAATGTCTTCCACACCGATGATGAAGGTGCTGAGCCTCACCGGATGCCAGTAGTCCGGAACAAAGAAGATTTCCAGCACCGCCGCCGGGGCGGCCAGCACTCCGCAGAGCAGGGTGGGCTTGCGATGGTTGTCGACCAGGACCAGGCAGGTGAGGGCCGCACAAAACAGCATCAGGCTGAAAAATAAATAGGGGTAAGTCTGCAGGAAATTCACAAACAGGTCTTTCGCAGAGGCAACCACCGAGGTCTATCAGGATGTGGTACCATAAAATACGTTCGCGCCCGCTTCCGGGGCCCCGCTTCCGGGGCCCGGCAAATCATTCTAGCCGATGGGGTGACGGGGTCGCAACAAAACGCGGTTCCCGACTATCGTGCGGCTACCGAGGGAGGGAATGAGCCAGATCCGTTGCCAGGCAATCGAGCCGCTGGACGGAACGGGGCCCACAGTGCTCACCGTGGACGTGGAGGAGTGGTTCCACGTCTGCGGCGTGCCGGGTCTCGAGGGCCCTGAGCAGTGGGCTTCGCTTCCGAGCCGGGTGGACGCCGACGTGGACCGGCTGTTGGAACTCTTCCAGCGGTCCGGCGCCCGGGCCACCTTTTTCGTTCTGGGCTGGCTGGCTGAAACCCGGCCAGGCCTGGTGTCCCGCATCGCAGAGGCCGGTCACGAGATCGCCAGCCACGGCCACCTGCACCAGCCGGTGAACCTCCTGGATCCGGAGACGTTCGAGGAGGATCTCGTCCGCTCGCTGGCCGTGCTGCACACCCGGACCGGGGCGGTGGTATCGGGATACCGGGCGCCCATGTGGTCCATCGGGGTGGGAGCAACGCCCTGGGCCTTCGAGATCATGGCCCGGCACGGCATCACCAGGGATTCGAGCCTCATCCGCGCCCCGGTTATCGGGGAGCCGGGTCACCCGCGGGAGGCCTGCAAACTTCTCCTGGACACCGGGGGCTGCCTGCGGGAATTCCCGCCGCTGGCCGGTCGGCTCTTCGGGGTGGACGGTGTCTTTCTCGGTGGGGCCTGGCCGCTGCGTCTCTTTGGTCCCCGCCGGGCGATACGGGCGGCCCGGAAACTGACCGCCCGCGGCCTGCCCGCGGTCTTTTTCCTCCACCCCTGGGAACTGGACCCCGACCCACCGCGTTTTCCCATGCCCCGGGCCCAGCGGTTCGTCCACTATGCCGGTCTGAAACGTGGCCGGAATGTGTGGGAAACCATGCTCCGCGAACTGCCGTTCGTTTCCCTCGGTGAGGCGGCCAGATCTGCTTGACCGTTAAGACCTTGTGCCATAAGGGATTTCTTGACACTCCGCCGGGTGGAACCTACAATGCCCGGTGGACCGAAACAGGATATCCGGGGTGTCCGGCGGGGCTCTCCCGGTGACGATTGGCAGGTCACAGGAGTGGCGATGAGGGCTTTTTTTTTCCCCGGCCAGATGTCCGAACACCCGGAGATGTGGCACAACCTGAAGGGCCGGGTGCCCGGGGCCGAGATGTGGCTCCAGCGTGCTCAAACGGCCTCCGGTCTGCCGTTGGCCGATTCCCTGGGTCGGGGGAGCGCCAAAAACGTCGACGACCTCACCGCCCAGGTGGCGGTGCTGGCGGTCAACGCAGCCTATGCCGCCTACCTGCGCCTCCGTGGTGTGGAACCGGCGGCCGTGGCCGGGCACAGCCTCGGTTGCTACTCCGCCCTTGAGGCGGCCGGTGTGCTCCGCTTCGAGGATGCGGTGGGCATCGCGGTCAAGGTGCAGCAACTGGCAGAGCACGAGCTTGCCGGGTTTGATGGGGCCATGGGCGTGCTGATCGGCCACGGGCCGGAGAAGGTTGACCATGCCTGCGCTGCCGCGGGGAACGACGAGGCCATGGTGGCCAACGTCAACACGGCGAAGCAAGTGGTGATCTCGGGGCACGCGGCGGCGGTTGATGCGGTGCTCGCGGCTCTGGCTGAAAACTCCATGCGGGCGGAACGGTTGCATACGCGGATCCCGTTTCACAGCCGCTGGATGCAGCCGGTGGTGGACCGGCTGCTGGTCGAGGTGGACCCGGCGCTGTTCAGCCAGCCGCGGCTGACGGTCTATTCGCATCTTGACGGCAGCCGTGTGGACACAGCTGCCGCGGCGCACCGGCTGATCTGCACCCAGATTGCCCGGCCGCTCTACTGGCCCCGGGCGCTGGAAGCCATGCGGGACGGTGGCTGCCGCCGTTTTGTCGAGGTGGGGCCCGGCGAGGTGCTGAGCCGCATGACCCGCTGGGTACTGCGTGACGTCGAGGTACAGACGGCGGAGAAGAACTTTGAGGATTTGCTCGGGGGCTGAACAGCTCCCGATAACGATGTATCGTGCGCGGCCGGCGGGCCGGCCCGAGAGGAGTGGATCACACGATGAGCGAGGATGACAAGTCGCTTTCCCTGAAAATGAAGAACCTGATCGTCAACCGGCTGAAGCTGGAGATCGAACCCGAAGAGATCGAGAATGACCAGACCCTGTTCGGTGAAGGGCTGGGCCTCGATTCCATCGATGCCCTCGAACTGGTGCTTGGCCTGGAACAGGAGTTCGGGGTCAAGATCGAGGACGAGGAGGTGGGGGTCAAGGCCTTTGCCTCCATCGATGCCCTGGTCGCCTTTGTCAAGGAGAAGGGTGTTCAATCCGCATGAGCACAACCACCGGCGACCTGGAGATACTGGACGCTCTGCCCCACCGCAGCCCGTTCCTGATGGTCGACCGGATCGTGGAACGCCGCGGAGGACACTCCTGCCTGGCACTGAAAAGGGTTTCTTTCGGTGATCCCTTCCTCCGCATCGGTTCCGGGGTGGTGCCGCCGGAACTGAATCCCTTTTTTCTGGTGGAGGCCATGTCGCAGACCGCGGCCCTGGCCGCCGTGGACCCGGACAACGGTTCGGCCCTGCCTGCCGGTGCGGGGCCCGGGCCTCCGCTGGTGGGCTTCCTCGCAGCCATACGGAATTTTCGGACCCTGCGGCCGGCGGTACCCGGCGATACACTGGAGATCCGGGCCGAGGTGGTGGGCCGCTTCGGCGGGCTGGTCAAGGTGGTGGGTACGGTGGAGGTGGACGGTGAGCTGATCGGTGAAGCCGAGCTGACACTCAGCGTTCCCCGAGAGGTGGAGAACGGGTGACCAACGAGGTGACCAACGAGAAGACGGCAGTTGCTTCCCGCCGGGTGGTGATCACCGGGTTGGGGGCGGTTTCCGCGCTGGGCCCCGATGTGCCGTCCCTGCTTGCCGGGGTTGTGGAGGGCCGCTGCGGTATCCGGCCGGTGACCCTCTTCGACACCTCACCATTTCGCACACACACCGGTGGGGAACTGCTTGGATTTGATGCCGGGGCCCACTTCAGCCGGCGCGAACAGCGGCGGCTCTCCCGGGCCGACATGGCCGGGCTGGTGGCGGCCGCGGAAGCCCTGGGCGGCGCCCGGGCCGGCTCCGGGCCGATCTGCGATCCGGACCGGGTGGGCGTTATTCTCGGCGGCGGCGTTGGGGGGCTTTTCGACAGCGAGGCCTATTACCGCACAGTGCTGGGCCGGGGTTGGAAATCGGTGCCCGCCACCCGGGCCCTGGGACATTTCCCCTGCGCCACGGCCGACCGCATCGCCGAGCGCTGGGGCTTCGGCGGTCTGCGCACCACCGTGGTCACCGCCTGCTCGTCCAGCACGCTGGCCATCGGCCAGGCATTCGACGCCATCCGCACCGGGGCGGTGGAGATGGCGGTCACCGGCGGCAGCGATACCCTGAGCCGCCTGACCTACAGCGGGTTCAATTCCCTCCGCTCGGTGGACCCCGATGTCTGCCGGCCCTTCGACGCCGGCCGCAAGGGACTCTCCCTGGGCGAGGGGGCGGCCATCCTGGTCCTCGAGCCGCTGGACGTGGCCCTGGATCGCGGTGCCCCGATCCACGGGGAGGTGCTGGGCTGTGGCATGTCCTCGGACGCCCACCACATGACCGCACCGCACCCGCAGGGGGAGGGGGCAGCCCTGGCCATGGAGCGGGCCATCAGCCAGGCCGGGCTGGTTCCCGGGCAGGTGGACTACATCAATGCCCACGGCACCGGGACCCCGCACAACGACCTCGCCGAAACCAGGGCGATCCACCGCACCTTCGGCGAGAATGGGAAATCGATCCCGGTGAGCTCCACCAAGTCGATGCTGGGCCACTGTCTCGGTTCCGCCGGCGCCATGGAGGCCCTGGTCACCATCCTCGCCCTGCGGGACCGGTTCATTCCGCCCACGGCCAACCTGGAGCAGCCCGACCCGGAGTGCGACCTGGCCCATGTGCCACTGGTCAGCCGGCCGGGGACTCCCGAGGTGGGGATATCCAACTCCTTTGCTTTTGGCGGCAACAACGGCTGTCTGGTCCTGAGGAGATACCATGAGCTCTGAGACCCGGCCGGCCGAAACTGGAGTGGTGGTTACCGGCATGTCCGCCGTGTCGCCCATGGGAACCGGCAGTGAGCCGCTGCTCCGGGGGCTCTGGTCGGGGGAAAACGCCTGGCGTCCGGTCCCGGAGGGGCCCCTGGCGGGGCAGCGGGCCCGGCTGGCGGCCCTGGTCCAGGACTTCGAACCACGGGCGCACATCCCGGTGATGAAACTGCGCCGGATGGACAACTGCACCCGGTTCTCGGTGGTGGCCGCCCAGCTGGCTTTCGAGCACGCCGGCCTGGCGGAGGAGGACCTCTCCTCCTGCGGGGTCGTCTTCGGCACCGGCACCGCCGGCTCCACCTCGGTGGCCGAGTATCTTCAGGGACTGCTGGTGGACTCGGCGGAGGGGCAGTTCCCCATGCTCTTTCCCAACACCGTGCCCAATGCACCGGCCGGCCAGGTGGCCATCCGTTTCGGCATCCGCGGGCCCAACGCCACGGTGAGTCAGCGGGAGAGTTCCGGCCTGCACGCCCTGGCCCGGGCCGCGGAGTTCATCCGTCTCGGCCGATGCCACTGCGTGCTGGTGGCCGGGGTGGACGAGTATTCCACCGAGTTGCTGGCCTTCTACGACCGGATGGGCTTTCTCTCCCCGGGCCGCTCCGGAGGTGAGGAGTCCTGCCGGCCCTTTTCCGCACGCCGCAACGGCTGGATGGTGGGGGAGGGGGCCTATGCCCTGGTGCTGGAATCGGCCGATCACGCCCACCGGCGTGGTGCGCCGCTGCTGGGCCGCCTCCTCGGCACCGGTTGGAGCGGCAGCACCTGCTCCACCTACCGCTGGCCCGAGGAGCACGACGCCTATGTCCGCTGCATGGGGGGGGCGCTCCGCAGCAGCGGCCTGGACGCCGGTGCGCTGGGGGCGGTGATGGCGTCGGCCAACGGCAACCAGGTGCTGGACCGGATGGAGGCCCTGGCCCTGGGCGAACTGTTCGCTGACGGCGGCGGTATGCCGCCGGTCACCGCGGTGAAATCAATACTTGGCGAGTCGGGAGCCTGCGGTGTGGCCCAGGCCCTGGCGGCGCTGGGTGTGCTGGAGCGGGGCACGGTGCCCCCCACCACCGGCGGCGAGGCCGGTGACGCCGGCGGCCCGCAGGTGAACCTGGTGACCGGTGAGGCGCTGCACCCGCCACGGGCTCCCGAAGCGGTGCTGGTGAACAGTTTCGCGTCCGGCGGCAGCAATGTCAGTATGGTGATCGCCCGCGGGTGAATGGCCGCACCGGCGGCGGCGGAGGAGAGCGGTGGGAACCGAGAACAGCCCCCTGGGACGGCGCAACGCGGATGGCTGGTGGGAACTGAGGCTCCGTGTCCGCTTCTCCGAGGTCGATTCTTACGGGGTGGTCTGGCACGGTCGCTACCTCGCCTGGTTCGAGGAGGCGCGCAACGACCTGGCCCGCGGCTACGGGTTTACCCCGTCGGTGCTGGCCCGGAGCGGATACCAGCTGCCGGTGCGGGATGTTTCCCTGACCTTCAAATCACCGGCCGGCCTCGACGACGAGGTGCTGGTGGGCATTCTCTTCCATCCCACGGAAACCGCACTGATCGAGTTTGAATACCGGGTGGTGGATGCGGAATCCGGGCGGCTGATGGTCACCGGTAAGACCCGGCAGGTGGTCACGCGGGTTGATCACGAATTGTTGCTGACCTACCCCCGGCCGATCCGGGAGGCCCTGGACCGTCTCAGGCAGGACCAGTCCGCATCGGGGGGCAACCATGAGCGGTGAACGGAACGGCGATGCAGACCGTGCCCGCGTCCGCCCGGTCTGTCCCTCCTGCCGCAATTCCCTGGCGGCGGAGAGTGACGGGCCTTCCACCTGTTCGTCCTGCGGCGCCGTCTATTCCCGCATCCCCTCCGGCCATCTGCGGCTTCTGCCCGGGGATGCCGGTGGCTTTCGGGACTGGTGGCTCGACGATGAGCAGAAACGGGCCCGGTTCATGGGCCAGTATGTTGAACGCGAGGAAGCGGGGGAGCGGCGGCTGGCCCGGGAGTTCCTGCTCCCCCTGACCCGGCAGCTGGCCGGCCAGGGGCCGCTGCGGCGGGTGCTCTCCGTGGGCTGCGGTTCCGGTGAGGATCTGGAACTGCTGCGTGGAGCCGGCCTGGACACCTGCGGTGTGGACAGCGGCGGGCGCACCCTGCGCTGGGGGGACAAGGAACGTTCTCCGGACCGTTACTTCATGGCCGACGCGCTGCAGCTGCCGTTCACCGACGGCGAATTTGACCTGGCCTATTCCCTCGGGGTCATCGAGCACGTGGGCACGGTGGGGGACAGCCTGGAACTGGCCGCGGATGCCGGTGAACTGCGCCGGCGGTTTGCCGCTTCGGTGGCCCGGGTGGTTCGGCCCGGGGGCTGGATCTTCATCAGTTGCCCCAATCGCACCTTTCCCTTTGACTTCGCCCACGGCGCCGGACGTTTCGGGTTCCGCTTTCACGGTCCCGGAGACTTCCTCCTTTCCTACGGTGACGTGAAGCGGCTGTTCATCGACCATGCGGGCTGCCAGTCGATCCGGCCGCTCTCCATGAAGGGCTATCTCGACCTGGCCCAGGCCGCTGCCGGCGGGGGGATGCTGATGCGGATGGCCGCGCCGCTCTTCGGCCTTTACTTGCATGCATTGCCGCGGCCTCTTTATACTTCTCCGCTATACCCGGCTGTATTGGCCCTTATCAAACGCTGAACAGCGGAGCGACGATGATCAAGCGAAACATCTGTGTGGTCACCTCCCACGTGCCGATGGTGTTCGGCGGGCACCTGATCATCGCCCGTTCACTGGTCAGCGCCCTCAAGGACATGGGCTACAACTCGGATGTGATCTACACCCCCCAGAACCGTTTCGGGCGCCAGCTCTCGGCCTACCTGGCCAACCGGCTCACCGATGTGGGCCGTACCGGCGGCGACGAGGTGGTGGACCAGATCATCTCCCTGCGCTACCCCAGCTATGCGGTCAAGCACCCGCTCCACGTCTGCTGGCTGAACCACCGCATGCGCGAATACTACGATCTCTGGGAAGATTTCCTCGGGGTGATCCCCACCGGCAAGGGCAAACTCAAGGAGCGCTTCCGCCGCCGGCTGATCCAGCGGCTGGACAACCACCTGCTGAAGCGCAACGTGAAGAACCTCTACGTGATTTCGGGGACGATCAGGAAACGGCTGGAAACCTGGGGCGGGATCCCGGCCCAGGTGCTGCTGCCGCCGCCGCCCCTGGGCCGGGACTACCACACCGACAGTTACGAGAACTTCATCTTCACCGTGTCCCGCCTGCACAAGCTGAAGCGGATCAACCTGCTGCTGGACGCCTTCATGCTGGTGCGCGACACCGACGTCAAGTGCCTGATCGCCGGCGAGGGCGACGAATACGACCGGCTGGCCAAGCGGATCAAGGACAACGATCTGGAGGGGCGGGCCATTCTCCTCGGCCGGGTGAGCGACCAGGAACTGGCCGACTACTACGCCCGCTGCCGGGCGGTTTTCTTCGGGCCGCGGAACGAGGACTTCGGCTTCGTCACCATCGAGGCCTTCCGCAGCCGCAAGTGCGTCATCACCTGCCATGACAGTGGCGGCCCGCTGGACCTGGTGGAAGACGGTGTTTCGGGTTTTATCACCCGGCCCGATCCCACCAGGATCGCCGAGCGGATCGACCAGCTGGTGGCCGATCCGGGCCTGGCCGAACGGATGGGCCAGGCGGGGTACGAGGCGAGTCTGCCGGTCACCTGGGAGAACGTGGTGCGGACACTGGTGAAGATATGATGATCTCCGCGGGGCAACCGGCCCATCTCACGGTGGTGATCCCGGCCTACAACGAGGAGAAGCGGATCGGACCGACCCTGGAACGGATCTGCGGCTACCTGGAGAAGCGTTCCTATCCCTGGGAGATCGTGGTGGTCAATGACGGCAGCAGGGACGGGACGGTCCAGATCGCCAGGGAACTGCTGGCCGGCTGTGAACACCACACGGTGATCGACCGCAAGTTCAACCGGGGCAAGGGCTACTCGGTGCGGCAGGGAATGCTGGCCGGCCGCGGGCGCTTCCTCCTCTTTTCCGACGCCGATCTCTCCACGCCCATCGAGGACGTGGAGCGACTGCTGCCCCCCCTGGAGTCCAGGGAGGTGCAGGTGAGCATCGGTTCCCGGGCACTGCGTGACTCCCGGGTGGAGGTACACCAGCCCTGGTGGCGTGAGACCATGGGCAAGAGCTTCAACCTCTTCGTGCGGCTGATCGCCCTCGGCGGCCTCCACGACACCCAGTGCGGGTTCAAGTGCTTTACCCGCGAGGCGGCAAAGGCCATCTTCAGCGTGGCCCGCATCGACGGCTTCGGTTTTGACGTGGAAGCCCTGTACCTGGCCCGCAAGTTCGGCTACGGGGTCAAGGAGATCGGTGTGCGCTGGGTCAACTCGCCCGATTCGAAGGTCCACCCGCTCTCCGATTCGTCGCGGATGCTGGCCGATCTGCTGCGCATCCGTTTCACCGACCTCCGGGGAGGATACCGGTCCGGAAACGGCCTGGATCGCCGGGGGCGGCAAGGTTGATGATTTCCGGGAAAGGGAGGATGGCACCATGCTCAGATGCACGGGATCCGGCAACAACTCCTGGCGGCTGTTCTGTCTCCTGCTGACCGTCCTGCTGCCGGCCTGGGGCTGGCTTGCCGGCTGCGGTACCCCGCCCGCTGAACAACCGGCGGTGGAGGGCCCGGTGCGTGGCGGGACCATGGTGGTGGGCTGGACCAACGACGCCGACGCGCTGAACCCGGTGGTCCAGCAGACCATGCTCGCCTCCCACGTCGATACCCTGATCTATCCCAACCCCACCACCGAGGTCTTCGAGGACTGCCGCCTCACCGTACAGCCCCTGCTGGCCGAGAGCTGGACCTTCGGCGAGGACGGCCTGTCGCTGACCATGAAACTGCGCACGGACGTGACCTGGGATGACGGTACGCCGGTCACCGCGGACGACGTGATCCTGACCAACCAGCTGATGGCCGATCCGGATTCGGCCAGCCCGCGTTTCAACCAGACCGAGCGCATCGCCGCGGTGGAGAAGATCGACCAGCAAACGGTGCTCTTCCGTTTCACCGAGCCCTACGACCAGGAAACCCAGCTCTACCACGCATCCCAGGACCTGCTGCCGGCGCACCTCTTCCGCGATGCCGACCGGAAGAACCTGCGCCGCCACCCGCTTAACGAAAACCCGGTGGGCGCCGGACCCTACCGGCTGGAACGCTGGGAGCGCAACCAGGAACTGGTGCTTTCCGCCAATGCCGAAGCCACCCTCACCGACCCGCCCTACATCGAGCGGGTGGTTTTCCGTGTTATCCCCGAGTACACCACCCGTCTCACCGAGTTGATCGTCGGGCGGTTGGACGTGATGGACGGACTGCAGCCGGAGGATGTGGATCGGCTGAAGCGGGAAAACCCCGAGATCCGCATCCTGCCCCGGGGCTGGCGTTTCATGGAATACGTGGCCTGGAACAACCTCGACCCGCTTTTCTCCGACCCGCGGGTGCGTCGGGCGCTGACCATGTGCATCGACCGTGACCTGCTGATCCAGGTGCTGCTCACCGGTGGCGGGGAGTGCTTTGGCCGGCCCTGCACCGGTACCATAACCCCGGAGCTCTGCGGGGCCTGCAACGAAAATATCGAGCCGCTGCCCCACGACCCGAAAGCGGCCCGGGCCATGCTCAACGACCTCGGTTGGAAGGACCGTGACGGCGATGGTGTGCTGGACAAGGACGGCCAGCCGTTCGCCTTCACCCTCAGGACCAGCGCCGGCAACCCGCGCCGCGAACAGGCCAGCGTATTGATCCAGGCCCAGCTCAGGGAAGCCGGCCTGGATGTGGAGCTGGAGCAGCTGGAGGGGGTGGTGTTGCACGAAAAGATGCGGAACAAGGACTTCCAGGCCGTGCTGAGCGGCTGGTCCGTGGGACTCTATGTCGAGCCGCGGTCCTTCTGGCACAGTGGCGACGAGTATGTCTACAACTTCACCTCCTACAGCAATGCCTCGGTGGACCGGCTGATCGAGGCCGGGGAGGGGGAGACCGACATCGAGGCGGCCAACGCCATCTGGCACGAGGTGCAGGAAATGATTTACGAAGATCAGCCTTACACCTTCCTCTACTGGGTGAACAATCTGATGGCGATCCACCAGCGGTTCGAAGGGGTGGAGGCCAACCTGCTCACTCCGCTCTACCACCTGGAGCGATGGTGGGAGAACCCCGACTGGGAGCGTGAGTTGGACGGCAGTTAGGGCCCGGGTAACTTGACGGAGGACGGATGGTCCGCTTCATCCTCAAGAGACTGCTCCATGCCGTGCCGATTCTGCTCGGTGTCTCGATCCTTCTCTTTTTTGTCCTGCACCTCGCCCCCGGAGACCCGTCCAGCTACTACTTCAACCCCGACAGTTCACCGGAGACCCAGGCCCGGATGGCGAAGAACCTCGGGCTGGACCAGCCGTTGGGTGTGCAGTTCCTGCGCTGGATCTCGGCCTTTGCCCGCTTTGACTTTCAATACTCGCTGATCCACCACCGGCCGGTGACCGGGCTGATCCTCGAGGCGCTGCCCCGGACCCTGGTCCTCTCTTCCGCCGCACTGCTGCTGATGTTCGGCGGCGGTATCCTGCTGGGTGTGTTCTCCGCGGCCCGGCGCAACTCCCTGGCCGACCACGTGGTGAGCGTGGTTTCGCTCTTCTTCTACTCCATGCCTACCTTCTGGCTGGCCCTGATGCTGGTGCTGCTTTTTGCCCTGCTGCTGCCCATCATGCCCCCGTCCGGCCTCAGTTCGCCCAATGCCGACCTCTTGCCGCCCCTGCAGCGGCTGCTGGACCGCTTGTGGCACCTGGTGCTGCCGGCGCTGACCCTTGGCCTCTCCGGCGCGGCGGGTATCGCCCGTTACGCCCGGGGCAGCCTGCTGGAGGTCGCCGGCCAGGACTACATCCGCACGGCCCGGGCCAAAGGCCTCTCCGAACGCCAGGTACTTTTCAAGCACTCGCTGCGCAACGGGCTGATCCCGGTGATCACCCTCTTCGGGCTCTCGCTGCCCTTCCTCTTCGGCGGCTCGGTGCTGGTGGAGTGGATCTTTGCCTGGCACGGCATGGGGTGGCTGATGGTCAGCGCCATCGGCCAGCGGGATTACCCCCTGGTCATCGGCTGTACCTTCTTCTACAGCCTGATCGTGGTGCTGGGAAACCTGGTGGCTGACCTGCTGTACCGCGCGGCCGACCCGCGGATCAGGAGGCAGTCATGAACGGCCCATTTGCCCGGTTCAGGCAAAATCGAGTGGCCCTGGCCGGGCTGTGCCTGATCGTCACTATGTATCTCGCTGCGCTGATGGCCCCGGTGCTGGCGCCCTACGCCCCCGACGAATCCATCGACCTGCTCAGCAACCGGAACTCGGCCCCTTCGGGCAGGCACATCCTGGGCACCGACCGCTACGCCCGGGACATCTTCAGCCGGCTGCTCTACGGTGCGCGGATCTCGCTCACCGTGGGGCTGGCGGCGGTGGGCCTCTCGCTGGTCATCGGTACCCTGGTGGGGCTGCTGGCCGGCCAGTTCGGCGGCTGGGTGGACAGCCTGCTGATGCGCCTGGTGGACCTGCTGATCTCCTTCCCCCGGCTGGTGCTGCTGCTGGCCGTGGCGGCGTTCTTCAATCGTTCGATCCTGCTGATCATGGTTCTGCTGGGCCTCACCGGCTGGATGACCACCGCCCGGGTGATCCGCGGCGAGATCCTCGCCCTGCGCGAGCGGGAGTTCGTCCTCGCCGCCGGCGCCCTGGGCGCTTCACCGTTCCGGGTGGCCTTCCGCCACCTGCTGCCAAACTGCCTGGCGCCGCTGGTGGTCACCGCCACTCTGGGCCTGGGCCAGACCATCCTGGTGGAGGCGGGACTCAGCTTCCTTGGCCTGGGCGTGCCGCCGCCCACCGCCAGCTGGGGGGCGATGGTCAACGAGGGGCGGCACCTGCTGCTGGAAGCGCCCTGGATCACCACCTTCCCCGGTCTGGCCATCGTTGGGGCCGTGCTCTGCTTCAACCTGGTGGGCGACGCCCTGCGGGATGCCTTCGATCCCCGCCTGGACGGGGTGAAGGAGGGATAGGCGGGGCGATGAACGTTCTCTGCTACGTCTCGGGGCACGGTTACGGGCACCTCACCCGGACCATCGCGTTGATCAACGCGATGGCCAGGCTTGACCCGGAAACCGGTTTCTTTGTCCGCACCACCGCACCCCGCTGGCTGCTGGAGGCCTGTGTCGCCGTCCCGGTGGAATACCGGGAGGTGACCATCGACGCCGGGGTGCTGGAACGGGGGTCCCTGCACCAGGACTGCGAGGGGACCTTGGCCCACTGTGCGGAGATCCTCGGACAGCGAGACCGGATCATCGAACGGGAAGCCTCCTGGTGCTCCGCCCATCACATCTCGGTGATCGTCAGCGACATCCCGCCCCTGGCCTCGGAGATCGGTGACCGGGCCGGCATTCCGGTGGTGGCCATGGGCAACTTTTCCTGGGACTACATCTACCAGCCCTGGGAGACGGCCAACCCACAGTACGCCGGACTGGTGGATGAGATCCGCGGGGCGTATGACAAAACCAGCCTGCTGCTGCGACTGCCCCTGGCCCACGAAATGGACGCCTTTCCCCGTCAGCGGGACATACCCTTCATCGCCCGGCGTCGCCGTTGGGCGGCAGGAGAGGGGAGAGGCCGGCTGGGAATTCCCGACCACGAGTCACGGCCGCTGGCCCTGGTGGCCATGCGCATGGGTCACCACCTGGCGGACGCCACCAACCGGCTGGCCGCCGGTGGCGAGTTCGTGGTATTGACCTTTGATCACCGGGGCCTTCCACCGGCCGAAAACCTCAGGGTGGTGCCCCGGGAACTGCAGAACAGGTTTCCCGATGTGCTGGCCACGGCGGATGTCCTGATCTCCAAGCTGGGATACAGCATGTGCGCCGAGACCGTGGCCGGCCGAACCCCGATTCTCTATGCCCCGCGGTTCGACTACCGCGAGCACGATGTGCTGGCCGCCGGTATCGGCCGCTACGTGCCGGCGTTGCCCATGCCCGAGGCCGATGACGGTGGCCGCAGCTGGCCCGAACTGCTGCACCGGTTGCTGGCCACGCCCATGCCATCGGCCCCGCCGGTGGACGGCGCCGACACCGCCGCCCGCCTCGTCCTCCAGATGGGGACAGCTACCTGCTTGGCTAAGTGATTGAAGCATAAGGACAAAGGAAAACCGGGGACAGTTACCTCTTTAAGTGACATTCTGATAGGATGAGCTTCAATCGAATTGAATCGAATTGGTAACTGTCCCCCGTTTTTTTAAGCTGTTGATATAATGATACTTAACGTTTCAGGTAGCTGTCCCCATTTTTTCTGAAACACTGAAATCAGACTTGCGTATTGTATTATGACATAGGTACAATTCACCGGAGGCTGATCTGATGAGCGGAACGCAGGCGGGGCAGGAAAACGGCCTGATTTTCGACGCCCGGGGCCTGACCAAGGTCTACCACATGGGCGAGGTGGAGGTTCACGCCCTGCGTGGCGTGGATTTTCAGCTGCGTCAGTCGGAGTTCTCCGTGCTGCTGGGGCCCTCGGGCAGCGGCAAATCCACCCTGCTCAACATCCTCGGCGGGTTGGATACCCCCACTGCCGGCCAGGTCTTTTACCGCGGCAAAGAGATCACCCTGGTGGGCGACGCCGAGCTGACTCAGTATCGCCGGCACCATGTCGGTTTTGTCTTCCAGTTCTACAACCTGATTCCCAGTCTCACCGCCCGGGAGAACGTGGCCCTGGTCACCGAGATCGTGCCCGAACCGCTGACCCCGGTGGCGGCGCTGGAACTGGTGGGGTTGGGAGACCGGGTGGATCACTTCCCGTCCCAGCTCTCGGGCGGCGAGCAGCAGCGGGTGGCCATTGCCCGGGCCATCGCCAAACAGCCCGACGTGCTGCTCTGCGACGAGCCCACCGGCGCCCTGGACGTCTCTACCGGCATCGTGGTGCTGGAGGCCATCGAGACGGTGAACCGCGAGCTGGGCACCACCACCGCGGTGATCACCCACAACGCGGCCATTTCCGAGATGGCCGATACGGTGTTGCGGCTCTCCAACGGCAAGATCGCTTCGGTGGAGCACAACACGACCAAGATCCACCCCCGAGAGCTTCACTGGTGACACCATGCGACCGCTGAATCTCAAGCTGTTTCGCGACCTGTGGCAGATCAAGGGCCAGGCCCTGGCCATCAGCATGGTCATCGCCGCCGGGGTGGCGATGTTCGTGGCCTACATCAGCACCTTCCAGTCGCTGGACCTGACCCAGAACACCTACTACGAGCGCTACCGCTTCGGCGACGTGTTCGCCTCGCTGAAGCGGGCCCCCCTGCGGCTCCGCGAGCGGATCGAGGAGATCCCAGGCGTGGCCCGGGTGGAGACCCGGGTCGTGGTGGGGGTGAACCTCGATGTGGAGGGATCCGAGGAGCCGCTCACCGGCCGGCTGATCTCGATTCCCGAGCTGGACCGGGCGACGCTGAACGACGTCTTTCTGCGCAAGGGCCGCTACATCGAGCCCGACCGGCAGGACGAGGTGCTGGTCACCGAGGGGTTCGCCCTGGCCCACGGCCTGGAGCCGGGGGACAGCGTGGCCGCGGTGATCAACGGCCGCCGGCGCGAGCTGGAGATCGTCGGCATCGCCCTCTCACCGGAGTATGTCTACAACATTGCGCCCGGGGCGATGATGCCCGACGACAGCCGCTTCGGCATCTTCTGGATGGAGCAGAAAGCCCTATCCGCCGCCTTTGACATGGAGGGCGGTTTCAACGACGTCGCCCTCTCCTTGATGCCCGGGGCCCAGGAGGACGAGGTGATCACCCGCCTCGACCGCCTGCTGGAACCGTACGGCGGGCTGGGAGCCATTCCCCGCGCGCTCCAGCCGTCCCACTTCTACCTCGATGCCGAGCTGGCCGGCCTCAAGGGCGCCGGGCTGATGATCCCGGTAATCTTCTTTGCCGTGGCCGCTTTCCTGCTCAACGTGGTGTTGCTGCGCATCGTGGCCGTCCAGCGGCCGCAGATCGCCGCGCTCAAGGCGCTGGGCTACACCAACGTCGAGATCGGCATGCACTACACCGGCTGGAGCCTGGTGGTCTCGCTGGTGGGCGCCGTCATCGGGGTGGCCAGCGGCGCCTGGCTCGGTTCGGCCATGACCACGCTCTACGGCGATTTTTTCCGCTTCCCGATCCTCGACTACCGGCTGGCCCCCGCCGTGCTGGTGGGGGCGGTGGTGGTGAGCGTCATCGCCGCTGTGCTGGGCGCTTTCGGCTCGGTGAAGCGGGCGGTGAAGCTGCCCCCGGCCGAGGCCATGCGCCCCGAACCACCGTCGGGCTACGGTGTGAGCTGGGTCGAACGGCTGGGCCTCAAGCGGTTCTTCAGCCAGCCGGCTCGGATGATCATGCGCAACATCCAGCGGCGCCCCTGGCGCACCTTTGCTTCCATCACCGGCATCTCGTTCGGTGCGGCGATGATGGTGGTGGGGATGTTCTGGATCGACGCCATGGACCTGATGATGGACGTGCAGTACAACGTGGCCCAGCGCCAGGACATCACGGTCACCTTTGTGGAGCCGGCCTCTTCTCGCTCGCTGCACGAGATCGAGCGGATGCCCGGCGTGGTCTACGCCGAGACGCTCCGTTCGGTGCCGGTGCGGCTGCGCTACGGCCACCGCTCGCGCATGGCTTCCATCACCGGCCTTGAAGCCGGGGCGCGTCTGAGCCGGGTGGTGAACACCGACTTCCGCCCGGTGACCATCCAGCCCCAGGGCCTGGTGCTCTCCTCCAAGATGGGTGAGATCCTGGGCGTGAAAGCCGGCGACGAACTGATCGTCGAGGTGCTGGAGGGCCGGCGGCCCAAACGCACGGTGCTGGTCACCGAGCTTGTGGACGAGTTCCTTGGCACCTCGGCCTACATGGAGAACTCGGCGCTCCATGCCATGTTGCGCGAGGGGCCAAGCCTCTCCGGAGCCTTTATCCAGGTCGATTCGATCCACGCCGATGAGCTCTACCGGCGGCTCAAGCTGGTGCCCTTTGTCGCCGGGGTGGCACTCAAGTCGGCGGCGGTGGACAGTTTCTACGACACCATCGGCGAGAGCCTGGGCATCATGATCTTCTTCAATGTCCTCTTTGCCGGGATCATCGCCTTTGGCGTGGTCTACAACGCGGCACGGATCTCGCTTTCCGAGCGGGGCCGCGAGCTGGCCAGCCTGCGAGTGATGGGCTTCACGCGGGGGGAGATCTCCTTTATCCTGCTGGGGGAACTGGCCCTGGTGACCCTGGTCTCCCTGCCCGTGGGCATGGCGCTGGGTTACTGGCTGTCGGCGCTGGTGGTCACCGCTTACGACACCGAAGTGTACCGTTTTCCGCTGGTGGTCTCATCGAAAACATACGCCTACGCAGCGCTCACCGTGGGCGTGGCGGCGCTGATCTCCGGGGTGGTGGTCAAGCGTAAACTGAATAACCTCGATCTCGTTGAAGTTCTGAAGACCAGGGAGTGATCAATCAAATGAAACCGAAGCGTAAAACCGTCATCATCTGGTCCATTGTCATCCTGCTGGTCCTGCTCCTGGCCTGGGCCATGCGCCCCAAGCCGGTGGAAGCCGACTTTGCTTCCATCACGCGCGGTTCAATCCAGGTGACCATCGACGAGGAAGGGGAGACCCGGGTGCGCGACCGCTTCACCGTGTCGGCGCCCATGGCCGGCCGTGTGCTGCGTATCGAGCTGGAGCCCGGTGAGCCGGTGGTGGGCGGCGAGACCGTGGTGGCCACCTTCAGGCCCACCGATCCGGTGCTGCTGGATGCCCGCACCAGGGCCCAGAATGAGGCCCGGGTGGGGTCGGCCAAGGCCGCCCTGGGCACGGCCGAAGCCGAGGTCGAGCAGGCCCGGGCCGAACTGAATTATGCCCTTGGCGAGGAGAAGCGCTACCGCCGGCTGGCCGAGGACGGGTTCGTTTCCAGCGAGCGGCTGGAGAAGGCGGAGCTGGATGCGCGGACCAGGGAAAAGGGCCTCTCCGCCGCGGAGTTTTCAGTTCGTTCGGCCGAGCAGGAACTGGCCGTTGCCCGGGCATCGCTGGTGGAAGCCCCCAGGGCCGGCGACAAGCGGAACATCATCATCCGCGCCCCGGTGGACGGGGTGGTGCTGCAGCGCTTTCACTGGAGCGAGGGGGTGGTGCCGGTGGGCGAACCGCTGATCGAGATCGCCGACCCCGCCGACCTGGAGATCGTTTCCGACCTGCTCTCCTCCGATGCGGTGAAGGTCCGCCATGGCCAGAAGGTGCTCATCGAGCGCTGGGGCGGGGAAAAGAACCTGGAGGGTGTGATCCGCCGCGTAGAGCCATACGGCTTCACCAAGTACTCCGCCCTGGGCGTGGAAGAGCAGCGGGTCAATGTCATCGTCGATTTCACCAATCCCCGGGAGGCATGGGCCGCCCTGGGGGATGGCTATCGGGTGGAACTGCGCATCGTGATCCAGGAGGCCGATGACGTCCTGCTTGTGCCCACCAGCAGCCTCTTCCGCGTGGACGAGGACCAGGCCGTGTTTGCCGTGCGCGACGGCAAGGCCACGCTCACCACCGTGGAGATCGGCAAGCGCAACGGCCTTCACGGCGAACTGCTCTCAGGCCTGGAGGAAGGCGCTACGGTTCTCGTGCATCCCGGTGATGCCATCGAGGACGGGGTGAAGGTGGCGGAGCGGTCGTGACCCCGGACCACATCAAGGAGTATTTGAGAGGGTTCATCAACGCCGTGATTAGATCCGTGCGTAGCTTTTCCTATCCTTAACGATCCCTGCCGATTTTTCTACGCAGTCCATACAGACCGGCAATGCCACTGCCCAGGAGAATCATCGTCGCCGGTTCGGGGACCGGGGTCGGTGATGCATGGGTAGGCCGCTTTGAGCCGCCAGGGCCGGTCTGGTTGCCGAATCCGTCATAACTGTCTGCCATCACCACTGTTTGACCGATCAGGAGAATCCCCAGAACCAGTAACAGCACCATCATGAGTTGATGCGAATGACTCATCTCTGTCCTCCCCGTGGTCCGCTTTTGATGAGTGATTGCGGACTCGTCGAGATCGATCAATACCCGCTCAGTCAACACTGCAACCCTCGTGCCAATTGATCTACCAATGTAATCTATTGCAAGAAAGTGGCTTGTTGACTTCGGGCAATTCCGTTCCACCCGGATTCGCTTCCCAGCAGGAAAAGATTTTCCATCGGGAGTTGGAAAAATAGTTCCGTCGATGAATCGTCGTTGTCCCACCTGATTGTTCACGGCGAGGTGCTGTCGGGGCTCGAGGAGGGGGACACGGTGATCGTGCAGCCGGTGATCAGGGCATCGGAGCCGTCCGAACAGGAGATGCCGCCGGCACCATGCGGGGAACCGTATTCCGGCCTGGTGCCGCGGATGGTGCAGCCGATGATTTCCGGGGAGGAATCATTGCAGAAGATGGCACCGGCGTATGAAGTTTGAAAAAGAGCGATGTTGTCCTCGATCACGCAGTTTTCGATCAGCGCATCGGCGTTGTAATAGCAGAGAATAGCCAAACCAGGGCCCCTGGCGCTGCAGTCCGTGATGACGCAATCTTTGATAGTGGGCGACGCCACGTAACAATTGATGCCGCCCCCACCGCCATTTGTCCACAGGTGTGCGAAATCGTCAACCAGGCCGTTTTTATGGTGAATCCCTCAACCACCGAATCCCGGCCTTCGCCGTTGTGGAAGTAAAATCCCCGGTGCTGATCTGAAACAGTGCCGTCGCAGTCGATGATGCAGGTTTCCGCGCCGTTCCCGGAGCGGACCGTGATCGCCCTGCCCTGGAAATCGAGGTCCCGGTTGCCCGGGCCTTCGTATACACCGTCAGCCACCAGCACGGTGTCTCCATTCACCGCAGCGTCAATGCCGGCCTGGATGGTGGACTGATCGGCCGGGACACGGATCTCGGCGGCCAGGGTGGCGGGGGAGTGAAGGAGGAGAAGAGTGAGTGAATAAAATGCGGCCCATTTCATGCGCTGCGCACACATTGTCAAAACCTCCCTGATTTTCGTCTATTCCTGCCAGGAAATCTATTGTCAGCCATTGTACATGAATCAATCAGATCCGTTGAAGAGGAAATTTATGACAATTATCTGAAGAATAAATTTCTGGTTCGGTGGCGGGCAAGTGATGATATAATTCCCGTTCACGCCGTGGTTGCCCATCTGTGACCGAGCGTTGCCGGGGAATGGTCCGGGCAGCGCCTTGGCCCGATTTCTATTTCACTGGAGTTTTGTCATGCGTAACAGCTTTGTCCAGCGGTTGGCCCTCGGCCTGCTGCTCATCCCCATCCTGGCCTGTCTGGTGGTCGTCTTCGTCAACGAGAGCGGAGGCGCTGAGCCGGAAATCGTGTCTGCCACCGCTCCGGCGGTTCCCATGCTCGGCAAAAACCCCTCGCCCACGGAGATCGTCCAGTGGAAGCAGGACCGCAAGGAGTTCAAGCGGGAGCGGGAAGAGTGGCTGGAAAGCCTGCACTATGCCGCGCCGGGCACCGACTGGAAGGCCATCGAGGCAAGCAACCGGCTGAACAACATCCAGCGCCGGCAGGAACTGGACGCAGCGCAGAGCCGGGGAGCAGCGCCGGTACGGGGAACCCAGTGGAACGAGGTGGGCAGCAACAACCAGGCTGGCCGCACCCGCTGGTCGGCCTGGAGCCCGGATGACGACATCCTCTACGTCGGTTCGGACAACGGCGGTGTCTGGAAGGGAAACCTCAACGGCAGCAGCTGGCAGCCGATCAGCGACGACATCGGCTACGGCGCCAACCAGGTCTATGTCACCCCGGGCAGCCCCAAGGTGATTACCTACTGCGGCTACAACGGTGAGATCTATTTCAGCACCAATGAGGGCAACACCTGGACCGAGCCCGGCGGCTTCGAAAGCGAAGACCTCTGGGAGATCGTCCGCATCGTTCTCGATCAGGGCAGCC
The DNA here is from genome assembly GCA_965531145.1 of uncultured bacterium. GTDB lineage: Bacteria > Acidobacteriota > JAQAZP01 > JAQAZP01 > JAQAZP01 > JAQAZP01. The sequence goes on from CBESOE010000007.1 coordinate 39,073, forward strand.
CGAGAACGCTCTACCTGATGGCCCGGGGCGACCACGAGACCCACGGCACCGGTTTCCACCTCTACCGCTCCACCGACGGCGGCCTGAATTACAGCTATGTTTACGACGCGGGCAACTGGCCCCGCGCCGACATCTGGATCGACCGGGTGGCCCCCGGCCCGCTCTACATGATGGTGGGCCCCACCATGTTCGTCTCCGACAACGGGGGCAGCAGTTTCACCGAACTGGGCACCGCCCCGGTGCAGGCGGCCTACGTGGAGCTGGCCGGCTCCGAGGCCGGGGCGCCCACCTTCTACGCGGCCCTGCGAACCAACAGCGGCAGCTGGCGGATGTACCGCTCCACCGACGGCGGGATGAACTGGCAGGACCGGCACGCGATCAACGATTTCTGGGAGAACGTCGGCGCCTCGATCACTGATCCAGACCTGGTTCTCTTTGCCGGGGTGGAGGTCTGGCGTTCCACCGACGGCGCCGGCAACTTCTCCATCGTCAATGGCTGGGGTGAGTATTACGGCGACCCGGAGAACAAGCTGCACGCCGACAACCCCAGCATGCAGACCCTCTGGATCGACGGCCAGGAGGTCTTCCTGATCAACACCGACGGTGGCTCCTACAAGTCATACGACGGTGTGGAGACGGTACAGAACATCTCGCTCTCGGGCCTGGGCATCAGCCAGTACTACGACATCTTCACCAGCGCCACCGACCCCTACCTGGTGGCCGCCGGCGCCCAGGACCAGGGCTACCAGGTCTCCAACCCGGACGAGACCAGGGATCCCTTCCTCAACTTCGACCAGATCATCAGCGGCGACTACGGCCACCTGACCTCCACCAACCGCAACCACAACTTCCTCTTCAGCGTCTACCCGGGGTTCATCCTGGTTCAGGTCACCGAGGAATACCGGAACACCTGGGGTCTGGACTTTCCTTCCGGCGCCACCTACAACGCCTGGATGCCCCCGCTGCTGGCCGATCCGCTGGACGAGTACAACTTCTACTTCTGTGCCGACCACCTCTGGTACTACGACCGGATCGACCAGTCCAGAGACTACAGCATGACCGAACTGCCCTACGATTTCGCCGCCGACGGCGGCTCGTTCGTCTCCGGGCTGGCCATCTCCCCGGCAGACAACAACCGCTGGTATACGGTGGGCAATGCCGGTAACTTCTGGTATTCCAGTGACGGTGGTGTCAACTGGACAATGTCCGAGGACACCGGCCCGGGAAACAGCTACCTCTACGGCACCTCGATCATCGCCTCGCCCACCGACCCGCTCACCTGCTGGGCCGGGGGCAGCGGCTACGACAACCCGGCGGTCTACCGCACCATCGACGGCGGGGTGACCTGGGAGGCCATGGGTGCGGGGCTGCCCTCCACCCTGGTCTACATGCTGGCCTTTGACAACGAACGGGACCAGCGGATCTTTGCCGCCACCGAGGCCGGGCCCTACGAGTTCGACACCTACACCCGGACCTGGTCCAGCATTCTCGGCACCGAGGCACCACTCACCACCTACTGGGCGGTTGAAGGGGTGCCCGAGCTGGGCGTGGTCCGTTTCGGCACCTACGGCCGGGGCATCTGGGACTACACGCCCGAACCGACGATCAACACCGGTGTCCTCACCGGCGCCGGGCCGGCCTATGACAACCCGCCCCGGGTGCACCTCTTCCCGCCGGAGGACGGTGCCGAGCCGGCCTACTCATTCACGGCGTACGGTGCTGACCATTACGGCGCCAATGTGGCCGCCGGTGATGTGACCGGCGATGGTTTCGACGAAGTTATCACCGGCGCTGGGCCGGGGGACATTTTCGGTCCCCATGTCCGCGGATTCACCGTGGCCGGGGCCCCGATCCCCGGGCTCAGTTTCCTCGCCTACGGCACCAACAAATACGGGGTGAACGTGGCGGCCGGGGATATCGACGCCGATGGCTATGACGAGGTGATCACCGGCGCCGGTCCGGGCGCCGTCTTCGGCCCCCACGTGCGGGCCTTCGACTACGATGGGACTCCCGGTGTCACCTCGGTCTCCGGGGTGAGTTACTTTGCCTACGGGACGCTCAAATATGGCGTCAACGTGGCTGCCGGCGACCTGGACGGTGACGGCTATGACGAGATCGTCACCGGCGCCGGCCCGGGCGCGGTGTTCGGACCCCACGTGCGCGGCTGGAATGTGGACGGCGGGCCGGCAACCTCCATGTCCGGGGTCAGCTACTTCGCCTACGGGACACTGAAGTACGGTGTCAACGTGGCCTGCGGCGATGTGGATGGCGACGGCATCGACGAGATTATCACTGCGCCCGGCCCCTCGGGGTACTTTGCGGCGCACATCCGCGGCTGGAATGTGGACGGTGGGGCGGTAACCCCACTACCCGGCTTCAACCTCTTTGCCTGGCCGGCCGAGGAAGCGCTGTTCGGAGCCAACGTGGCTTCGGGTACCGACCTGGATGGCGACGGCCGCCATGAAGTGGTGGTGGGCGCCGGCCCGGACCTCAACGCCGGGTCACCGGTGCGGGTGTTCCGCTACAGCGGTTCCGAGTTGGAGCAGCTGTTCGATCTCCAGGCCTTCGCCGATGGCTGGACCGCCGGTGCCACCGTGGCAACCGGTCGGTTCTGATGTTCGCGCGGAAGGCGGGTGCCCCAGCCTGGCTACCGCTGTTCTTCCTGCTGGTGTTGAACACCGGCTGTTCGGAGGAAATTCCGTCCGTCCACTCCCCGGAGGCGTCCGGGGAACAGCCCTCAGCCCTTGCTCCGCCGGTCCGGGAGATGGGTGGGGACGGGGTGGAAATCCGCCATGCCTCCCAGTTCACCGTGACCAGCCACCCCTGCGGCAAGGAGGTGGCGGTGAGAGTCCCCTGGCGCCCGCCAGAGGATCCGCTGCACTACCTGCTGGTGCCCCGGGGTGGTGAAGTGCCCGAGCGGTTTGCCGGTCACCGGGTGGTGGAGGTGCCGGTGCGCCGGGTGGTGGCCCTCTCCACCACCTACCTCGCCCACATGGAAAGCCTCGGCCTGCTGGATACCCTGGTGGGTCTGGCCAATTTCAATCACGTCTGTTCACCGGCCATGCGGCAGCGTATCGCCCAGGGCACCCTGGCCGAGGTGGGGGAGAACCTGGCGGTCAACGTGGAGCTGCTCATCGATCTGGACCCGGACCTGATCCTCGGCTACGGCATCGGGGTCGCCGAGGATGACAACCACCCGGCGCTGTTCGAGGCCGGTCTGGACGTGGTGCTGACCACCGAATTCCTCGAACCCACGCCCCTGGCCCGGGCCGAGTGGATCAAGTTCATCGCCCTCTTCTTCGATCGGGAGGCCGAGGCGGAAACGCGGTTCGACTATCTTGAACAGAGTTACCTGGAACTTCAGGGCCTGGCCAGCGAAGCCGGATCCCGTCCCAGCGTTCTGCTCAACGCCGATTTCCAGGGGGTCTGGTACATGCCCGGAGGCCGGTCATACATGGCCACCCTGCTGCACCATGCCGGGGCCAGCTACATCTGGGATGACGACACCACCAGCACCACCACGGCCTACGACGCCGAATCGGTGTTCGAACGGGGGGCCAATGCCGAGTTCTGGCTCAACCCGGGGCAGGCGCGTTCTCTTGACGAGCTGCTCTCCCTGGACCAGCGCTATTCCTTCTTCGATGCGGTGAAGCAGTGCCGGATCTACAACTGCACCGCCCGCCTGGGCCCCGGAGGCGGCAATGACATCTGGGAGACCGGGGTGGCCAATCCCCACCTGGTGCTGGCCGATCTGGTACGGATCTTCCATCCTGACCTGTTGCCGGATCATGAATTGATCTGGTACCATCACCTCGAATGTCCCGATACCAATTGACCAGACAGAGGTGACCCAGTGTCCGAGCCCGGTGCCGTCAGTGCCCCTGCCCCCTCCCGTCGCGGATGGCCGGTGCTCGGTATGCTCTTCGGCGCGCTCTGCCTGGTGTTTGCCCTCGACCTGGCGCTGGGGTCCGTTCGTATTCCCCTGGGCGACATCATCTCCGTTCTTTGTGGCGGCGGAGCGGGCAAGGAGAGCTGGGAGCAGATCGTCCTGGCCTACCGGCTGCCGCGGGCGATCACCGCCATGCTGAGTGGTGCCGGTCTCGCCGTGGCCGGCCTGCAGATGCAGACCCTGTTCCGCAACCCGCTGGCCGGACCCTTCGTTCTCGGCATCAATGCCGGGGCCAGCCTCGGTGTGGCTGCGGCGGTGCTGGCCGCCGGGGGCCTCGCCGGTGCGGGGTTGATCTCCGGTCTGAGCCTGTTCGGCTCTCTGGGGGCGGTGGTTTCGGCCACCCTCGGATCGGCACTGGTCTTCGGTATGATCGTCCTGGTTTCCCGCCGGGTGGAGAGCAACATGACCCTGTTGATTCTGGGGCTGATGTTTGGCCACACCACCGGAGCGGCGGTGAGCGTACTGCTGCACTTCAGCGCTGCCGAGCAGATCCGGGTCTACGTGGCCTGGACTTTCGGCAGCTTTGCCGGAGTGGGGTGGGAGCAGCTGCAGGTGCTGTCCCCGGCGGTGCTGGCCGGCCTGGCCGCCGCCTTTCTGCTGGTCAAACCGCTCAACGCCCTGCTCCTCGGCGAGGCCTATGCCCGGAGCATGGGACTCACCGTGAGCCGGGCGCGACTGGCCGTGCTGGCCGGCACCTCGTTGCTGGCCGGATCGATCACCGCTTTTTGCGGGCCCATCGCTTTTCTCGGTGTGGCCGTGCCACACCTCTGCCGGGGGTTGCTCGATACATCGGACCACCGGCTGCTGGTGCCCGCGGTGACCCTGGCCGGGGCAACACTGGCCCTCACCGCCGACCTGGTGGCCCAGCTGCCCGGCAGCCAGGCCGTGTTGCCGCTCAACGCCGTGACGTCGCTGATCGGTGCCCCGGTGATCATCTGGGTCATCCTTCAGCGGGCCAACCTGAGGTCGACGTTCGCCTCATGAGCCAACCCATACTTCAGACTGAAAACCTGGACATCGGCTACCGCCGTCGGCGGGGACCGGTGTTCACCGTGGCCGCGGGGATAAACGTCTCCCTGGAGGCGGGGGAGTGTGTCTGCCTGGTGGGGCCTAACGGAGCGGGCAAATCGACGCTGCTCAAGACCCTGTCCGGCATGCTGCGGCCATTGGGCGGCCGGGTGCTGGCCGGCGGTGACCCGGTGCACAATCTGCGGCCGCTGGAACTGGCCCGGCGTCTCAGTGTGGTGCTCACCGACCGGGTCCAGGCAGGGACGCTCTCCGCCTACGGCCTGGTGGCCCTGGGCCGTTATCCCTACACCGGCTGGACCGGCAGGCTCAGCGCCCACGACGAGGAACGGGTGCGCACCGCCATGTCGGCGGTGGGCGCCGCTGAACTGGCACCGCGCAGCGTGCTGGAACTGTCCGACGGTGAACGGCAGAAGGTGATGATCGCCCGGGCCCTGGCCCAGGACCCGGAAGTGATGATCCTCGATGAGCCCACCGCCTTTCTCGATCTTCCCCGGCGGGTGGAGGTGCTGCGCCTGCTCCGTGACCTGGCACACCGGAAATCCCGGGCGATCCTTCTTTCCACCCACGACCTCGACCTGGCTCTGCGCACCGCCGACCACATCTGGGTCCTCTCCCGGGGGGGCCTGCTCCGCTGCGGTGTACCGGAGGACCTGGTACTGGACGGTGCCTTCGAGACGGCCTTCCAGAGCGAGGGCGTCGAGTTCAACCGCGAGACCGGCAGTTTCCAGGTCAGCGGCGAGGCGGAGACCACGGTGGCGGTGTGCGGGGATGGGGCGGTCCGGCGCTGGACCGTGCGCGGCCTGGAGCGGGCCGGACTGCGGGCGGTGAGCGGGGAAGAGGCTGCCACGGCCGTGTTCAGGGTCGAGGTGACTCCGGAGGAAAACACGGTGGCCTGGCGGCTGACCCATGATGGCCAGGTGGCCGAGGGCCGCACTGTGGAAGCCCTGCTGATCGAGGTGCGCCAGGTCAGGTGGGCTGTCCCTCCTTCAGAAGAGCGCTCATCGCCTTGAACCCCGGGTGACTGGTGTCACGGGCCCACTCGAATCCCACCGACTCGTGGTTGGTCAGCACCGCCCCGGCCTGCTGCATCCGGTCCAGGGCGTGGCGGCGGTATTCCTCACCGCGGCCACTGATACACTCCCAGCAGAGATGCACCTGGTTCCCCGCACGCAGCAGTTCGATCACCGTCTGCATCACGCAGACATGGGCCTCGATGCCGGCCACCACGATTTGCCGCTGCTCCACCGGCACACCGGGGCGTAACTGCTGGAGAAGCTTTTCGAAATTATCGTCGCCACAGCAGCCAAAGGCGGTCTTGTCCAAATAGCGGTGCTCGGTCTCAAGTCGGTCAAAGACCGCCTGCACCTCGGGGTGGGTTGGTCCCAGCCCCCGGGGATACTGTTCGGTGAGCAGTACCGGCACGCGGTAGATGTCGGCAAAGCTGAGCAGCCTGTTGGTCGCTTCGATCACCAGTGCTGGTCGGTGGATCATATCCATCAGTTTGCCCTGCAGGTCGATGACCAGCACGATGCTTCGTTTGAGGTCGAGTAGATCGGACATTGTTATCAATCTCCTGGATTGCAGAATGACAGAGTCAGGGGTGGCTGCTGCACGGTCGGCTGCACCCGTGCCGTCGAAAGTGGAGTACATTGTACACACCCCTCCACTCCGGTGGAACAGACTGTGCTTTGTATAGAGGGGGATGTCCGGCGGCGGACGGCTCGGTGCCCTCCGCCGCTGGTTGACTTTCCGGGTCAGGGGGCGATGCCCACCACCGAGCAGACATCGCTGGCCACGTCCCCCGAAGCGGGATAGGGGGGCTGGTTGTATGGCGCCGGGGTGACGTCGGCGGCACTGAGGGTGAACATGTTGGTGCCGATCAGCGTGGCCAGCGCCGGGATGCTCTGGTTCCAGTTGGTGGGGTTGGCATACTCCAGGGTGATCATGATGTTCTGTCCGGCGGTCACCGGCACGCTGAGCGGGATGGTCATGTTGTCGTCGAGATATCTGAACTCGTTGAGCCAGCCGTCCTCCAGCACCGGGGCCACCACTGTTTCAAGCTCCGTTCCCGGCGTGGGGAAGGTGCTGCCGTCGTAGATGTGGATCGCGTTCTCGATGCTGTACCCCGATACGCCGTTGCCCGAACGCCAGAAGATCTGGACGCCAACGATGGTGCCGTTCTGGGGCATGGTCAGCACGGCGCCGGCCTCTTCACCGGCCACGAAGTCGCCGACGATCACAGCGGTACCGAAGTCGCTGACCGAGTCGTTCTTGACGATCACCTCCTGGGCTGAGAGAGATCCGGGGGCCAGCAGGGCGATGAACAGGGCGGTGGCGAGCAGCGGCAGCAGGTTTTGAGCCGGGACTCTTCTCATGGGATAATCCTCCGTCAACGAGATATTGGGGCAGCTATGCTGGTGAGTAGGTGCAGGTGGCGCCCTGGTTCAACCGGGAGCTGGCGGGGCGAGCGCCGATGGGGTACAACCTTTTCGATCCAACCTCTTCCCTGTAATATACTGCCTCCGGGCCGTAAACGTCACTGGTGACGCGGACCGGCGGAGTGTCCCGGCCGCGGGTGACCGCCATTCTGGAGACCGTTTTGGTGAGTGCAAAGAAGAAAAAAAAGAGTGAACCGGACACCGTCACGGACAGCACGGCGGCGGAGGATGACCTCGAACTGCTGGTGCCCGAACTGGTGGAGGGAGAACCGGAAGGGCAGGGGTTGGTCCCTGCCGACCCGGTCCGCCGCTACCTGGCGGAGATCTCGCGTTTCAAGCCGCTCTCCCGCGAGGAGGAGCACGAACTGGCCATGCGCTATCGCGAGGAGGGCGACCTGGAGGCGGCCAGGATCCTGGTCAGCGCCAACCTCAAACAGGTGGTACGTCTGGCCTTCATGTTCAGCCGGTTCTACCAGAACGTGATGGACCTGGTCCAGGAGGGCAATGTCGGCCTGATGCAGGCGGTGCAGCGTTTCGATCCATTCCGCGGTACCCGGCTTTCCACCTACGCCACGTTCTGGATCCGGGCCTACATGATCAAGTTCCTCACCGACAACTGGCGCCTGGTGCGGGTGGGGACCACCAACGCGCGGCGCAAGCTGCTGTTCAACCTGCAAAAGGAGAAGGCACGGCTGGAATCCATGGGGATCGGTTACGGCCCCAAGCTGCTGGCCGAAAAGTTCGGCGCTTCAGAGCAGGACATCCGTGATATCGAGGAGAGCATCGGTTCATCGGATCTCTCCCTGGATCAGCCGCTGGGGTTTGACAGCGACCGCAGCTTCGGCGATGTACTGGCCGACGGCGACGAACCGCTGGAAGATGTGCTGGCCAACGAGGACTTCCTCCGGGTCTTCCGTGAGAAGGTTGCCATATTCTCCGAAGAACTGGACGATCGTGACCGTTTCATCCTGGAGAACCGTCTGATCGCCGAGGAGCCGGTGACCCTGCAGCAGATCGGCGACCGTTATGGCATCACCAGGGAGGGCAGCCGGCAGGTGGAACGCAAGCTGCTCGGCCGGCTGAAGGAATTCATCCGGACGGAAATGGGAAATCAAACCGGCCCGCAGGACGGCCTTTGAGCCGCTGGAGGAGACGTGATGAACGAGAAGAAAAAGATCGAATACAAGGGCCCCGGGACGCCGCCAACGGAAATGGGGACCGTCACGCTGACCCCGGAGGGTGTGGTGATCCTCTCCCCGCTGGTGATGAACACCTGCGTCAGGGAACGCAGGGTCTGCCGGCTCTGGTTCGAGGAACAGGCCCGGCACGTGGGGGTCAAGATGGGCGCCGAGGGTCGCCAGGACGCCGTGCCCATCGAAGTTCAGGGCGAGGGGGATACCCGTACCGGACAGATCGACCTCAACCGGATGCTGGCGGCCTACAAGGTGGCCCTTCCCGGGGAACCGGTGGAACTGGCGGTGCTCTGGAAGCAGAAAATGGATTTCTTCGAGATCAGCCTCACCGGCGAGGCCGAGGCCATTGTCCCCATGGCCGATCTCGACCGCTCGAAAATCAAGAGTATCCTCGACGATTATGAACCGCTGTAGGCCGTGAGCAAATGGGGCCAGGCTGCACCCGCGGTGGCCAGCGGGGTGGCTAGGTAACTTGTCCCTCTTGTAATATAATCGCTTCTTTCATTGCCCCTCGGGGGTGGTCCGGGGTGCCGGGCAGGCCCGGGGCCAGGGGAGGTCAGCGGTCGGATGCACGTGCTGGTTACAGGCGGAGCCGGGTTCATCGGCAGCCACGTGGCAGCGTTCTATGCCGGGCGGGGAGACCGGGTATCCGTCCTGGACAACCTCAGCCGACAGAAACTGCTGGGCAAGTCGGAAGCCCACTCCCTGTGCAACTGGAACTACCTCGATGAGCTCGGGGGCGTCACCCTGGTCCGGGGAGACGTCTGTGACGCCGATGTGCTGGACCAGGTCTGCCCCGGGGTCGGCTTGATCGTCCACTGTGCGGCCCAGACCGCGGTGACCACCTCCATCGTCCGCCCGGACGATGATTTCTCCTCCAACGCCCGGGGCACCTTCAGCCTGCTGGAAGCCGCGCGGCGCCACCAGGTGCCGGCGGTGATCTACTGCTCCACAAACAAGGTCTACGGGGACCGGGTGAATCGGGTCCCGGTTGAGGAGGGGGAACACCGGTACCGCTTTGGCGGCGAGCACACTTACGGCATCACCGAGGAGTTCGGGGTGGACCTCTGCGAGCACACCCCGTACGGCTGCTCCAAGCTGACCGGCGACCTCTACATGCAGGATTACGCGCACATCCACGGTATTCGCACCGGTGTTTTTCGCATGTCCTGCATTTACGGCGAACGGCAGATGGGGGTGGAGGACCAGGGCTGGCTGGCCTGGTTCACCATCGCCGCCATGACCGGGCGGCCGATCACCCTTTTCGGCGACGGCAAGCAGGTCCGCGACGTGCTCTATGTCGGTGACCTGGTGCAGCTGTTCAATCGATTTGCCGAATCCGGCGTGCCGCACACCGTCTGCAATGCCGGTGGTGGTCCGCAGAACACGCTCTCCCTGCTGGAACTGATCGGGCTGCTGGAGCAGGAGACCGGGAAACGAAGCCCCGTCTCCTTCGCACCCTGGCGGCCCTCGGACCAGAAAGTCTACGTTTCCGACATCGGCAAGGCCGCCCGGACCTTTGACTGGGCGCCGGCCACCGCTCCCCGGGAAGGGGTACGGCGGCTGGTCCGCTGGGTCGGTGAGAATCTCGACCTCTTCGATGAAATCTGATGCCGCCGGCGCTGAAACGGCGGCCGCGCTCCAGGGGATGAACCAGGAATGAAAGTTGGAGTGATCAGTGAAAGCCCGTTGTTGACCACCGGCTACGGGGTGCCCACCAGGCACCTCTGCCAGCGTTTCCACCAGAACGGGCTGGACGTGGCCTGTCTGGGAATCCACCAGGTGGCCTTCGGTTACCACGAGCACACGCTGCCCTACCGGGTGTGGCCCACCTGTCCGCACGATCCCAACGGGCTGGAACTGATGGAGTATTTCCTGCGGTCCGAGCAGCCGGATGTGCTGCTGCTGCTCAACACGCTGCCGGTGTGCAACGAGTGGGCCGCCCTGCTGCGGCGGAAATTCAAGGTGCTGACCCCGGCGCTGGCCTATTTTTCCGCCGAAGGCGCTCCGCTGAGCCCCGACTGGTTCACCACCTTCCGCTTCATGCAGAAGACCGTGGCCTGGACTAATTTCACCAGGCAGTCGGCCATCGATGCCTACAACGTTTCTCCCGAAGCGGTTTACATGGGGGTGGACCACGAGGCGTTCCAGCCCTACGACGAGGAGCGACGGAAGACCCTGCGCCAGGCGGTGGGCTGGGACGACAAGTTTGTGGTGCTTTTTGTCGGACGGAACATGTTCGCCAAGCAGCAGGACAAAGTTGTGGAGGCGGCTTCTCTACTGCGGAAGGATGGGCACGAGGACATCCTGATCCACCTGCAGTGCAAGCCCTTCGAGAACTACACCAACGGCGGGTGGGATCTGCCCTCGCTCTGCCGGCAATGGGACGTGCGGGAAATGATCTCCTTCCCGCCCGATCTCCGGAACCAGCATTACGCCACACCCCACTCCCGCGATCCGGAGACGGTCAACCTCTCCGGTGATGTGCTGGCCAACCTCGCCTCGCTCAGCCTCGCCGACCGCTACAACTGTGCCGATCTCTACATCCACCCCTCCATGGTGGAGGGCTTCAGTTTCCCCTGCGCCGAGGCCATGGCCTGTGGTGTTCCCATTGCCCACACCGATGACAGCGGCGTGATGAACGAGGTGTGTGGTGAGGCCGGATACCGCATTCCCCGGGTCGCCGAAACCACTGCTTCCTGGGGTTCGCGCTACAGCGTACTCTCGGCCCGGGACATCGCCGACACCATTCTCCACTTTCGCGACATGTTGCGGGAGAAGCCTGAGGAGCGGAAACGTCTCGGCGATCTCGGTGTCAAACAGTCCATGCGTTACAATTGGGACAAGACCGCTGCGTCGATCATGGAAATGCTGGAACAGACGGCCGCGATCAAGCTGTGACGCTGACCCGTCACGGCGGGGAGGAAACCATGAACCGTCATCGTCTCCTGGTGGGTCTGCCGGTGGTGTTGCTGATCACGGGGGTGCTGCTTCTCGGGGGCTGCGGTACGGAGAAGGAATACGCCGGCAGCCTGGTGGATACCTACGACAAGGCCAAGGAGACTGGCACGGCTGGGGACATGCGGGCCATCGGACAGGCGTTGACCAGCTACCAGTTGGACAATGGCGAGTTCCCCTCGGCCGGCGGGATCGACACCCTCCTCGGGCAGCTGAACCCCGACTACCTGCGCATGGCGGCCAGCACTGACAAGTGGGGAAACCCGCTGATCTACAGCGCCACTCCCGGTGGCTACCGCCTGCTATCCAAAGGTGATGACGGACGTGAAGGGACCGAGGACGACATCGTGCTGGAGAACGGCCAGCTGAGAACGCCATCCGGGACGGGGCTTTCCTTTTGAGCAGCGGGGCGAACTGATGATGCATGTCTCATCTGCACGGTTACGGGCCGCCGCCCTTTTCCTCGCCTTGTGCGCCGGCCTGGCGCTGTCCACCGCCTGTTACCGTCCGCCCGACCACGTGGTGGATGCCATCATCGACTACATCGCTGCCGTCCAGGGGCAGGATATGGGCCGGCTCTACCATCTGCGCAGCGGCCGCCTGCCGCCGCCGGGTACCCGACCCGGCCTGCCTCACGTTCCCGCCATCTGGGAAGAGCGGCAGTTCACACCGTCCGGCAACCTGGCATTCGATCTGCTTCGCGAGCGGGCCCAGCTGAGCTACCACCTCTATGAACGGGGGCGCGAGCGGGGGCGGCTCCGCCTGTCGCCCCTGGGCATCGTGCTGATCAAGGGGCTGGTGCTGGGGCGGGGTGTGATGTACAGCGTGGCTGAACGCATCGACCATCCCGACGGGCGGGTCACCGCCATTCTCCAGGTCGACCTGAATTACGAGCAGATCAATTACCACCAGCTGCCCGACGGGACCATCGTCTATTTCATGGGCCACCCGCTGGGTGCCACCTACCCGGCCACGGTGGGCCAGCGGCTCAAGGGGGCGGTGCAGTTGCTCGACCGGCTGCGGGTCCGCGTCGATCTCGCACCCGCCGGACCGGAGTCGGCCCACGGGTGGCGGGTGCTCACCTTCACGCCCCAGCCGGGCAGCGATGAATACATCACGGTCACCGGCCAGATCGGCAACCGCAGCTGGCTGCGCGATTGACCTGGCTGTTGGCGGTGCCCGAACGATTCGTTGACACGGTCTGATCCCTGTATTATATTTTTTTCACAGCAAGCGAGTTGTATCCATAGAACAGCGTTGTGCCCTGGTGGTGGAGTAGTGATGGGTATCAATCAGGCAGCCGGTAAACCTGAACACGACGTGACCTCCTACCTGCAGTCTCTCGACTGGTCCGAACGCGAGGAACACTGGTGGAGTGTGCTGCGTCCCCTCGGTGCCGATCCCCAGGCCCTGGGCCGGGTGGACGAGGTCGGCCGTACCATCGATGATCTGCCCCGCTGGGCCATCGAGGTCCGGCAGCAGATACGTGATTTTTCGCCCTGCCACTACAGTTATCCCCATGCTCTGGAGCTGCTGCTGGAGGGCGTGGGCGACGAAGCCCCCGACCCGAGTTTTCGCGGCTGCCGCAGCGTCAGTGACAGCCGGCGGGACGAGGCCCGGCACCAGGCCGGCATCCTGCAGAAGTGGGTCAGTGCCAAGGGACGCCTCGACGTGCCCTCTTCCCGTGAAGAGCACTGTCCCGACGTCAATCCCCGGGAAATGCTGACCACCCTGGGCAAGGCCAGCCCGGGAAAATTGTCCCAGTTGAAACGGCTGCTGTCGGTTCTCAGCCGTGAGCGGAAAAAGGGCGGCGGGATGGAGAGTTTCTCGCTCAACGGCTGGAAGCTCAAGCAGCCGCTGCGCGAACCGCTGGTCTGCGACCAGGCCGGGTGCGGGTGCCTCGCGTCGGAGGGCGGGGACGAGCGGGTCTTTGCCAACAATCCCGTATGCCACTTCAAGTATTTCCTCTTCGTCAACTTTCACCTCACCGGCATCGGCACTGACGGGCGGAAGCTCGACGTGCTCTCCCGGCGCCGGATCGAGCGGGAATACAAGAAACGGGTGAGCCATATTCGGCACTACATCAAGGCGCTGGACAGGTGGTTGGCCAGCGAGGGGTTCGCCCGGGCCGTGCAGAGCGGCGGCGAGAACGGCGAACAGGTGCGCCGGGTTTACTCGCTGCTGGGCAGCGCCACGCTGGTGAAGCGCTGGCTGGTCTCATCGATCAGGGAAACCCTGGCCGTGTTCGGAGATTACTTTGACAAGCAGATCGTCCCCCTGTGGGAGATGTCCTGCGCCGCTGCCAGCCCGGCGACAAGCGATTCCGCCACGCAGGATGACGCCGGGCATGGCGACGATTTCGCCGAAGAAGACAGCGACTTCGAGAATGACCACTGACCCGCCCTGGCCGCCGCGGCGGGTGATTGAAACTTCGTGACCACACTCACCATCAGCCTCTTTCAGCTCGACTACCGCCCTGGCGATTCCGCCGGCCGCCTCGAGCGCGTGCGTGCCGCGGCCGGCGAGGCCTCGTCCCGCGGTTCTTCGCTGCTGCTGCTGCCGGAGCTCTGGTATTCAGGCTATGATCTGGCCAACTCGGCGGCGCTGGCCGTGCCCATGGGCGAGGGGCATTTCAACCAGGTGGCTCAACTGGCCCGGGAGCAGCGGCTGCACATCTGCGGCAGCCTGCTCTGCCGGGAGGGGGACGGCACCGTGCGCAACCGGGCCGTACTGTATGGCCCGGGGGGCGAGCTGATCGGTTGGTATGACAAGCTGCACCTCTTCCCCAAGTTGCGCGAGGATCGCTATTTTCTCGCCGGGGATCGCCTGCCGCAGTTTGACCTCCCCTGGGGCCGGACGGCCATGGCCATCTGTTACGACCTGCGTTTCCCCGAGTTGTTCCGTCACTATGCGCTGAACGGCGATCCGCAACTGGTGCTGGTGCCCTCGGCCTGGCCTGAACCGCGGCTGAAGTATTTCACCTTGATGACCCGGGCCCGGGCCTGCGAGAACCAGTGTTTTGTCGCCTCCTGCAATCGCGCCGGCCAGGGCGGGGACGGCGAGCCGGCATTCGGTAAATCCCTGGCAGCTGATCCCTGGGGCGAGCTGCTGGCCGAGGCGGGTCGTGACGAAGAACTGCTCACCGTGGAGCTTCCCCTGGGCCGCATCGGCAAGTCCCGAGCCCAGCTGGACCTGCGCGGCGACCTGCGCCGCGACCTCTTCTACCCCCACCGGGAGCCATCCCGGTGAGCCGCGGTGACGCCGCCACCTTCCGTCTGGACGGCCTCGAATTTTCTCTTGCCGACGACCCGGGCGGCGAAGACGCTCTGCGGGATTGGCTCTGCACCATGGCCGGTCCGGAGGCTGACCAGGTGGGGCCGCTGCGGATCCTCCGCCGCAGCCTTGATGCTCGCCGGAAGAATCGCCAGTTGTTCCTCTACTCGGTGCTGGTGGTGCTGGGCGCCGGTGCGCGGCACGCCCTGGATCGGGCATTTGACGCAGCTGAACGGCCGCTGACCCAACCGGCGGATCAGGTGGTGGATGAGTTGTCCATGCCGTGGTCCGGTGAAGGCGCTCCGGCCGTGCACCCGGCGCAACCTGGACCGGCGGCAGTGGTGGGGAGCGGGCCGGCCGGCCTCTTCGCCGCCCTGCGTCTGGCCGCCGCCGGGATAGCGGTGACACTCTTTGAACGTGGGGACCCGGTGGAGCAGAGGGTCCACCGGGTGAATCGGATCCGCGAGGGAACGGAACTGGATCCGGAGAGCAATATCCAGTTCGGTGAGGGGGGAGCGGGAACCTTCTCCGACGGCAAGCTCTACAGCGGGACCAGTGACGGGCGACGGCGGCTGGTGCTGCGGACGCTGGCCGAGTTCGGGGCGCCGCCGGACATCCTCTACGAGTCTCGCCCCCACGTTGGCAGCGACCGTCTGCGTGGTGTTCTGCTGCAGTTTCGCCAGCGTCTACAGGAACTGGGGTGCGAGTTCCGTTTCCGCACCCGGGTCAGCGGCCTGCGCATAACCCCGGAATCCACCGACGGAGATACGAGACAGCTGGAGGGACTGGAACTGGAAACCGGGGAGTTCTTCCCCTGCCGGCGGGCGGTGCTGGCCCTCGGCCACAGCGCCCGGGACAGTTTTCGCATGCTGGCCGCCGCCGGCCTCGATCTGCGGTTGAAGCCTTTTGCCGCCGGGTTTCGCGTGGAGCACCCCCAGGAACTGATCGACACCATCCAGTACGGTTCGGCGGGCCGGGTGGCCGGGCTGCCTCCGGCGGAATACCGGGTGGCGGTAAAGACCGTTGCCGGCCGCGGGGTGTACAGCTTCTGCATGTGCCCCGGCGGGGAGGTGGTGGCCGCCGCTTCCGGCCCTGGCCAGTCGGTGACCAACGGGATGAGCCTGCGGGCCCGCGGCACCCGCTGGGCCAACAGCGGTATCGTCACCGGCATCGACAGCGCTGCAGTCGGGTGCCCGGCAGGGGACGAGCCGCTGGCCGGGCTGCGCTGGCAGGAGGAGATGGAGCAGAAGGCCTGGTGCCTGGGCGGCAGCGGAGGGTTGGCCCCGGCCCAGCGGGTCACCTCGTTTCTCCAGGGCCGGCTGGACAACGACCTGCCTGAGTCGAGCTACCGGCCCGGCCTGCTGGCCGCCCGGCTGGACCACTGTTTCGGTGAAGAGGTGACCGCTTCCCTCCGTGAAGGCCTGCGGCTCATCGACCGCCGGATGCGCGGGTTCGTCACCGATGACGCCCTGCTCATCGGGGTGGAAACCCGCACCTCGTCCCCCCTGCGCTGCCAGCGGGACGAGCAGGGGCGGGCTACGGGGATCGACGGCCTGTACCCCGCCGGGGAGGGGGCGGGCCATGCCGGGGGGATCATCAGTTCCGCCGTGGACGGCCTGAAAACCGCTGAAAGCATCCTTGAAAAGATCACCTCTCGCTGAACAAGCGGTAAATAGGAGGAACTCCCATCTGTCACTGCGAAGAGCCCGTTCTTGTCATTGCGAGAAGCCGCAGGCGACGAAGCAATCTCTTCTGCGTCAGTGCCATTGTCGGAGAGATTGCTGTGCTGCGCTCGCAATGACAGGTGCGGGCTCCTCGCGAAGACACGTATATAAAAAGGCCCTCCCGTTGGGGAGGGCCTTTTTTGTGCCGAGCCCCGCTTCCCCGGTTGCCCGGGAAAGCGGGGAGGGAATCCAGGTTAGAAGGTGAACCGCAGACCGAACCGCCAGGAGCGCGGGGTCTGACGATACTTCGGCCGACCGAAGGGGTTGCCGCCCGTGGCTTCGGGGTCGTCCCACTCCCAGACGGTCATGATCTGGTCGTCGCCAAGCAGGTTGAGCACGTCGAGGAACGCGCCGATGGCATAACGGCTGCCGAAGGGGAAGGTCTTCTCCAGATGGAGATCGAACCAGGAGGCGGCCGGCAGGGTGTAGGTGCCGCGGCCCTCGGGGAAGGCCATGTAGTCGTTGTAGCCGCCGCCAACGTATCCCCTTCTGGAATACGCCAGGCCTGAGCTGTACTCAAAGGCGAGGCCCACATCCACATCCCACGGTGCACGGTAGAGACCGTTCAGCTTCAGGTGGTGGGTGATGTCATCGGGCAGCAAGCCGTACCAGCCGGCGTCATCGTAGATGTTGCCCAGGCCATACCAGGTGTCATCCGGGGGCGCGTTGGGATCGGCATCCATGAACACACCGATGGTGTCCGAGCTGCCGCCGCTGTCTCCCCACTCACCCTGGCCGGGGTTGGTGCCCTTTGACTCGCCCCAGGTGTAGGAGCCGAAGACCATGAAGTTGTTCGACATCGCCTTGTGGTAGGTCAGTTCCACACCTTCGTAGTCACGCCGCTTCAGACTGGGGTTGGTCACCAGCCAGTCGCCCGACTCAAGCACCACGTCCTCGATGAGGTCGCGGGTCTTACCGTTGATGTAACGAAGGCCCATGGCCTGGGTGTCGGTGAGTTTGCGTTCGTAGCCGATGATGAACTTGTCCTGGTGGTGCGGTTTGAGGTTGGGGTCAAAGCCGTCCAGCGGGAAGAGGGGCTCGCCCTCGTTGCCGCCCTGGGTGAAGTTGTAGTCCCAGGTGCCGTTGTAGGTGGTGCCGTCGACGTCGGTCCACTGGCCGGTGCCATCGGGGTTCCAAAGGTAGTTGTGGTAGGAACTGGTGGAGGATGAGTTCATCACCCAGCTCATGTTCAGGCCGGTGAAGTCGTAGAAACGGCCCCAGAAGACCTTGGCCACGTTCACCGAGTCCTTGGTGATGTCCCAGATCGCGCCGATCCGCGGGGCATGGGAATCGATGTCAAAATAGGTCACGCCCTCGTTGTTCTGCATCTCCAACTGCTCGTAGCGGTAACCGAGGTTGAGGGTCACGTTTTCCGCCACGTCCCAGGTGTCCTGAAGGAAGGCCACTGTCCCTTCGTTGGTGTTGCTATCGCCTTCCACCTGGAAGCGGACGTCGAGGCTCTCCGGCGCGCCTTCATAGTAGGTGTAGTCGTAGCCGTTGCCGGGCAGCAGGTTGACTTCAAACTTGTCGGCTTCCAGGTATTCCAGACCGACCTTCAGCGAGTGGTCGCCCAGGACGTCATCGATGTAGTGGGTGTAGTGCAGTTTGTAGTCGTACTGGGTGGTGTCGTAACCGTAGGTTGAGGCGCCGCCCCAGGTCGCGCTGGTGCCGCGGTCGAAATACTGGGCGTTGGTGGTGTCGCCGTAGGGAACGATATTCCGGTCCACCGTGGTGCTGCCGAACTTGAACTCGATAAAGGAGTCGGGGGTCAGGATGCCGCGGTAGATGGCCCCGAAGTGGTCCAGGTCCCGGGTGTCGTAGCGCTGGGACTCGGGAGCCGTGTCGAAATCGTCACGGAACGAGCGGTCAAAGCGCTGGCCGATCCAGGAGGCGTTTATCGAGTGGTTTTCGGTGATGGACCAGGTCATCTTGAGGAAGGGGGCGATGTTCTCGTCCTCGCGCTCATACTCGTAGCCGTAGTTGGCAAACTGGCTGGATTCTTTCCAGGTCTGGTCGAGATACTCGAGGGAACCGAAATACCACAGCTTGTCCTGGACGATGGGCCCGCCGATGTTGAACACCGGGATGAAGTATTCCTGCTCCACCGCACCCACCGCCGAACCGTCGACGTTCTGCTCCGGGTTGCCATCGCCGGGGATGAGCCAGGAAGTGATCAAGCTGCCTTCGAGGCTGTTACCACCACTCTTGGTGATCACGTTGGCCACCAGGCCGGTGGCCCGGCCATACTCGGCGGCGAAGCCGTCGGTGAGGATCTGGATCTCCTCGATGGCGTCGAAGTTGATGTTGTGGCCGTAGCCGTTGGTTTCCGGGTTGCGGGCCGAGATGCCGTCAATGAGGAAGTTGTTCCCCACCTGGCCCTCACCGCGGGTGCTCGGGTTACCGTCGCCCGCACCGCCATACTGGGTGTCGGTGCGGCCCTGGACGCCGGGGACGAAATTGAACAGATCCTGGTAACTGCGGGTGGTGGGCAGCCGCGCCATCGCGTCCGATTCGAAGGATGTTCCCACCGCGGTGGTGGTGACGTCGATCACCGGCGCCTGGGCGATTACGGTGACTTCTTCGGAGACCTGGGCCGGGGGCAGCTCGATATCGACCATGGTTTCGGTGCCCAGCTGAACTCTGATCTCGGTCTGGATGACGGTGTGGTAACCGTCCATTTGGGCCTTGACGGTGTAGCGCCCGGGTGGGACCTGGACAAAGCGGTAGTTGCCTTCGGCGTCGGTAACTGCCTTCCTTGTGCCCTGGAGATTGTCAGATTCAATACTTACCGTTGCACCGGGAAGCGGGAGTCCTTCGGCGTCCATGATCACGCCTTCAATGGTTCCCACCTCGGCTGCCATTGCTTCCTGAACTGGAAGCGCCCACATGAACAGGAGAATGAGCGCCACTCCCAGAGCAGCGTGCATCGAGGTTCTCGCGAACTTCAGTTTGCTCATTCCGATCACTCCTCCTTTCGGCCGGTACGGGGGAGCACTGGCTCCGCCGCTGGCGGGCCGATCTGTTTTTTTTCTTTTTTCTTGTTGTTATGTATTGCTTGTTCCGCCGCGTTGTTCACCGGTTACGGTGCGGCCTGTCAGGCATTCACCTCCTTTCTTCCTCCACCGGCCCGCAAGGCCGGACGTTGACCGATGTCACGGCCGGATTCGTACCTACTCAACCGCTTGCACACCAAGGGTATCGGCAACAGGGCCCGCCCTGTTGAATGGCATCGGATCGATTCTCCGAACCCCATTGCCTGCAGAGTGCGGTTGTTCCGGTCATTGAAACCAGTCCAGAACACATGAGTTGCAATTTTACTGCCATGATTAGTTGGTTAAACTCTTATGGCCCGTTTATACCAAATTGGTGAAAACTTTACAAGTTACCTCCGGTCGGACCGTGGGTGGCTGTTTGGGAAGCTCCTTTTCTATCCATTTTCTTGGAGATTGGTTCAAGATTTTGAAGTGTGGCGCAAGGAGGGAGCCGGGTGATGATCCCGGCATCCCTGCATATGATTGACATGGAAAGGGGTTGAAGGTATTCTGCCAAGGTTGTGCGCGAAACGTTCATGAGCCATGGATTTCCTCGGGGATCGTGGGATTTGACCCTCCTTCCCCATTCCGGATACGGAGTGACGTGGTGGGTGACCTGAAGAATTTTCCCCGGATATGGTTGATTCCAGGCGTGGTGGCTGCTGTGGTGCTGATCATCGCCGGGGCTGCAGGCTCAGCGGCCCACGGGTCCCCCACTCTGCTCAACGAGCAGGACGGTGCCAGCGAAACGCTGACCGTAAACGGTATGAGCGATGACGAGCCGCTGCGTTCAGCCGTTGACCAGGGTGCATCCGGCGGGGGAGGGGTGGTCCTCGCCTCCGATCCGGGGGAAGCTCACCAGGAGGGAGAGCCCGGTCATGACGCCGGTAACGGTGACCACGGGCCGGGACTGGGGCAGCAACTGCCGTTGTGGAGCGTGATCCCCTTTGCCGGAATCCTGCTCTCCATCGCCCTCTTCCCGCTGGTGGCGCCGAAATTCTGGCATCACCACTTCCCGAAAATCTCTGCGGCCTGGGCGGTACTCTTTGCCGTTCCCTTCCTCCTCGCCTTCCGCGGCGAGGCGTGGTACGAAATTCTGCATATCTATTTTATTGACTACATCCCGTTCATCATCCTGCTCTGGGCGCTTTACACCGTCTCCGGGGGTATCCGGGTCAAGGGGTCTCTGCGCGGTACGCCGGCAGTGAACTGCCTGCTGCTGCTCATCGGCACGGCCATCGCTTCCTGGGTGGGCACCACCGGGGCGGCCATGCTGCTGATCCGGCCTCTGTTGCGGGCCAACCAGGATCGCCGGAACAAGGTGCACACGGTGGTCTTCTTCATCTTCCTCGTGGCCAATGTGGGCGGTTCGCTCACCCCGCTGGGTGATCCGCCGCTGTTTCTCGGGTTCCTCCACGGCGTCCCCTTCTTCTGGACCCTGAAACTGCTTCCAGAGATGCTCTTCGTGGTGGTCTGCCTCATTTCCATCTACTTCGCCCTGGACAGCTACCACTACCGGCGGGAGGTCCGCGACGGTGGCGGTATCCCCGAAGGTGGTGAACGGGAAGCCATCGGGTTCGAGGGGCTGCACAACCTGCTTTTCCTCGGCGGAGTTCTCGGTGCGGTGATCGTCAGCGGTTTCTGGAGGCCCGGGTCCTACAACCTGCTGGGCGTCCATATGGAGATCCAGAACAGTTTCCGTGACGTCATGCTGGTCGGCCTGGGGCTGCTCTCCCTCTGGACCACGAAGAAGGCGGTGCGCAAGGCCAATGAGTTCAGTTGGTTTCCCATCACCGAGGTGGCCTACCTCTTTGCCGGCATCTTCATGACCATCATTCCCGCCCTGGCCATCCTCAAGGCGGGGAGCGAGGGGGCGTTGGCCCCGATGCTGAGCCTGATCAAGGAGCCGGTGCACTACTTCTGGGTGGTGGGGACGCTTTCCAGCTTCCTCGACAACGCCCCCACCTACCTGACGTTCCTCAACTCGGCGCTGGGACAGTTCCATGCCGGCATGCCCGAGCTGCAGGCGGTGCATGCGCTGATCCGCGACCAGGAGATCTATCTCAAGGCCATTGCCACCGGGGCTGTTTTCATGGGGGCGAACACCTATATCGGCAACGCGCCCAATTTCATGGTCAAGTCCATTGCCGAGGAGTCGGGGGTGGCCATGCCGAGCTTTTTCGGCTACATGATTCGCTACTCCTTGATTTTCCTGGTCCCGGTGTTCGTGCTGGTCACCATCATATTCTTTTAATTAATGCTGTAACGTTTTGAGCCCTGATCCATCTAATAGGTGTAAGAGGTGGTCTGCTGAATAGCCGGTAGCCACGGTGAGGATGATTTGAAGATGGACAACGGGACAACTGATACAAAACCGGAAAAGAAGGGGAAAAAGATGAGTGAAGTTCTGATCATCGTTCTTTTCCTGGTGGGCTGGTATGTGCTCAATGCCTTTATCCTGCCCTGGTGCGGCGTCTCCACGTGAATGAGCCGCAGTTGCGCGGTCGAGGATCGACCGGTCCAGGCGATGAGCGGGAATGAAGACGGCACTTTGAAACAGGCACCGGAACAGAAACCCAGCGGAGAATAGTGGTATGCCGATCTACGAATACAAGTGTCGTGAGTGTGATCTGGTTTTTGAAGTGCTGAAGCGCTCCAGGCTGTCAGAGAGTGATGCGGAGCGTTGCCCCGGCTGCGGCGGGGAGGAGACAGACAAACTCTACTCTTCCTTTGCTGGAATGGTGCCGGTGGCCGCCGGTGGTGGCGGCTGCCCCAGTGCCGGGAGTGGCGGCGCCTGCGGCGGTGGTCAGGGAGGTTTTTCCTGAGGATAGAACGGCCCGGCGGTGCGCCGGGAACACCCGCAGCGGAATACAGGGCCCCGGAACCGGGCACGCATCCGGCCGGGGTCTTGTCATGTACCACATCTCGTCAGGGGAGCTTTTTCCCCAGTTTCTCTTCCACCGCCTGGAGTTTGCGCTGGATGGCCCCTTCGGCGCCGTCCCGGTCGTCGATCTTCACCACCGTGGAGACCCGCGAGGAAAAGTCCCGCATACGGAGGTGGCAGCGGCGGATCAGGTCGAAGACCTCGTCGCAGGTCCCTTCCACCACCGTACCCATGGGATTGACCCGGTAGTCGAGGCCGCTCTCCTCCACAAGTTTCAGGATCTCGGCCACCGGCCCCGACATGCCGCTGGCCCGGTCCACCGGGGCCACGCTGAATTCGGCAAGCATGATGTATCTCCTCTCCAAAAGAAGACCGGTGGAAAGTAGTAACTGTCCCTACTTTCCACAAATTCCTCGTCTTAATACAAACCCCCGTCCACGGTGAGCACCTGGCCGGTGATGTAGGCCGCGTCGTCAGACAGCAGGAAGAGCGCGGCGGCCGCGGCTTCGTCCACCGTGGCCATGCGGTTCATCGGCGTCATGGCCAGCAGCCGCTGGCGGGCCAGTTCGGGCAGGGTGGCGGTCATGTCGGTCTCCACCAGACCCAGGGCCAGGCTGTTTACCCGCAGGCCCAGCTTGCCCACCTCCCGGGCCAGTGACTTGGAAAAGGCGATGGCGCCGGCCTTGGAGGCGGCGTAGTTGGTCTGGCCCTCGGTGCCCATCAGGCCGCTGATGGAGGCGATGTTGAGAACCACCCCGGACTTGCGTTTCATCATCGAGACGATCACCGACCGGGTGAAGTTGTAGACGCCCTTCAGATTGACGTCCACCACCCGGTCCCAGGTCTCCTCGTCCATCATGAACAGTGCCCGGTCGGACCGGATGCCGGCATTGTTCACCAGGAAATCCACCTTGTCGTCGAACGCCGTGCGGAATTTCTTTACCGCCGCGGTCACCGCTCCGCTGTCCGAGGCGTCCACCTGGGCGGAGTAGGCCCGCACTCCCCGGGATTCCAGCTGGCTGGTCAGCCAGGCGGCCTCGTCCTCGCGGTTGTGGTAGGTGAAGGCCACGTGGCAGCCCCGATCGCCCAGGGCCAGGGCGATGGCCCGGCCGATTCCTCTCGAAGCGCCGCTGACGATGGCGGTCTTGTCCTTGAACATCGTTCTCCCTGTACTTCCAGTTCCGGTCCCGGTTCGTTGGCGATTCGTCTAGTGACTCCATGGTATCACGCGTATTGCGGTCATCGGGGCGGCAAGGTGGAGTGGTAGATCTCGAAGTTGCCGTCCCGGTGGTCGTCCCAGACCACGTGCAGCGTGCCGTCGGGCGCCGGGTAGATCGAGGCATCCATGGAAACGGCACCATCCCGGGTGATCCGGGTGGTTGGCGACCACCCTTCCGGCCCCCGGGTTTTGCTGTAGACCTCGAAGTTGCCCACTGCCGAGTCGGTCCAGACCATCAGCACCGGTCCCTCCGCCCCCTGGGCCACCGAGGGGTGCCTGATCTCGTAGGCCCGTCCCCGCGGGTGGTGCCAGGTGACCCGCTCCCCGCGGCCGCCATCGGTGCCGAGCAGGTGAGAATAGTAGATCTCCGGCTGGCCATGGCGGCTGTCCACCCAGACCAGGTGCACGCCGCCCCCGGCTGCCGGCCAGGCCGCCGGCTGCCCGGCCGCGGTATCCACCGGGGTCAGGCGGTTTACCGGTCCCCACTCACCGTCGGCCAGCCTGCGGTGGTAGATGCCCGGCGCGCCTTGTTGCGGAGTCATTTTCCAGACCAGGTGCAGGGAGCCGTCAACCGTATCGGGCACCAGTCCGGGGAAGAAACAACGGCCGCCGGCACGTGTCTCGCCCACCGGCTGCAACCCGTCGGGCGCGCCGTCCAACGGGCCAAAAAAGATCTCCCGCCGGTCTTCCAGCTGGCCGGGAAAGGCGAGGTGGAACCGGCCAGCGCCATCGGTGCAGAAGGAGGCCTTGTAGGCCTGCAGGCCCGGCGGTGAGACACGGCGGTCCGGGCTCCACCCGTCGGCGGTGAGTGAGCGGCTGTAGATGCCCATGGTCCCGGTGCGATCGTCGGTGTAGATCAGGGAGAGGTTCCCCTGGTGATCGGCCAGCAGGTCCGGGGTGCGCGAGGTCCGGCCGTCACGGGGGGAGAGGCGTTGCGGCGTTGACCACTGCCCGCTTTCCAGCACCGCATGGTAGACCTCGTAGGTGCGGCCCGACTTTTCATCGTCCGGGCCGGTGCTTGAGGCTTCACCCTCATGGTAGTCGCTGGCGTCGAACCAGACCAGGTGGGCCCGCCCCTTGCGGTCGAAGGCCACGCTGCGGTTGTGAAGGGCGGCGGTGTGCGAGTTTCCCGGGGTGCGGGTGACCCGGCGTGGTTCGCCCCAGCCGTCCCGGCTGCCCGGGGGCAGCGGCAGTAGACCCTCGCGATCCAGGCCCTCGGTGATCAGTTCGGCAAAACGCTGGTGTCCTTCCGGGGACGGGTGCGGGTCGTCAGGCAGGTAGAGGCGTGTGGGGTCAACCTCACCGGCCAGGGGCAAGAGCAGGTCGATCAGCGGGATATCCAGCCCGGTGCAGGTTCTGGTCACGGCCGCCCGCACCGGGTCATCTTCCGGGTGGTCGCCCATCAACTGGAACAGGGCCGGCAGCAGCACCACCGCCAGTCGCCGGTGGTCACCCGCGTCGCCCACCACCTCTCGTGAACGAAGCAGCACTCGCCGGAGACGCTGCCGCTGGTCCGGGTCGGACCAGAGACGGGCGTAGCGCCGGCGCTGGTCCTCGGCTTCGTCGGGGCGGGCGCCGGTGAGTCGCAGCAACCGGTCCCAGCGGGTGCCGAGGAAGCGGTAGAAGTAGGAGCTGGCCCGCAGCCAGCCGCGGGGCGAGAAGCCACCGGCAGCGGCCAGGCCGGACTGGGGCATCCCCAGTTGTCCGTCATCCCCCCGGGCCAGAAACGGATTCTCCATGTCGTTGACAAAGAGACAGAGCAGGACCAGCCGGGGACGGTAGCGGGCGATGCTCAGTTCCACCAGCGCCGCCTGCTGTTCCAGGTTGTAGCCCGGCACCCCGAGGTTGAGCACCCGCGGCCCCTGTCCCGGCCGGGCCAGTCCGGCGGCGGTGGTTTCCAGCAGCCGGGGGAAGGCCTCCTCCTCCCTCACGCCGAAGCCGGCGGTGAGCGAATCGCCAACCACCGCCACCCGCAGCTCTTTTGGTGAGAGGTGGCCGGGGAAGGGCCGGTCACGGAACCCCGTCCCGTTGGTGCGGAAGGGCACACCGGCCACCTCGATCTCCAGGTCGGGGGCCAGGCTGTAAACCAGTGCCGCGTCGTCGGCCGGGATGCAGCTCTCCCGCCAGTCCCAGCGCAGGCCCATCAGCATGCTCTCCGCCACGCGGCAGGCGATTTCACCGATGCCGGCCACCAGAACCAGGGTGATCAGCAGCAGGAGCAGGGAGGGCCAGAGCCGCCGGGACAGCCGTCCCTTTGCGTCATTTTTGTGCTGGCTGGTCATGGGACTCCGGGTCAGTGTTCCAGTGGATGAGTGGACGCCACCATCTTAGGGACGCCCCCCTGCAGTGTCAACGGCCTGGAAGGCGCGGGCCTCGGGCCAGAAGCTGTTTGAAGTGACCACTGAAGACAGGGTAATATCGTATCTCTTCACCGGAGGCCGGAACGGGCCTTCCGACAGGGTTCAGGACCAACACACACATCGGCCGGGAGGTTGAGATGAGTTTTTCCGACGGCATCTTTGCCGAGATGACAGACACGGTGGTCCGCTGCGACCGAGAAGCCGCGGACAAACTGGCCCGCCGGGCCCTGGCCGAGGGGGTGCCGCCGGTGCGGGCCCTGGAGGAGGGTTTTGTTCCGGGGATTCGCAAGGTCGGGGACCTCTGGGAGGAGGGCGAGTACTTCCTGCCTGAGCTGCTGGCTGCCGCCGAGGCGATGAAAGCGGCCATGACCATTCTCGAACCGGCCCTGCGCGGAGAGGGCGGTGAAGCGCCGCAGAGCCGTGGAACGGTGGTGATCGGCACCATCCAGGGTGACATCCACGACATCGGCAAGTCGCTGGTGGCGGCGATGCTTGCCGCCATGGGATTCAACGTCATCGACCTCGGGCCCGATGTGGCCTATGACCGCTTCGTCGACACCGTTCGCCAGGAGAAGGCGGACCTGCTCTGCATGTCCGCTCTGCTCACCACCACCATGAGCGGTCACGGCGACGTGATCCGCATGCTCGAGGAGCAGGGCCTGCGCCAGGACGTGAAGGTGCTGGTGGGTGGTTCACCGGTGGATCAGGCCTGGGCGGAGCGCATCGGCGCCGACGGCTACGCGCCCAATGCCATGGACGCGGTGCGGGCGGCGGAGAAGGTGCTCGGCCTGGAACGGGCGGGGCCGGGGGGGGCGTGATGAATATCCTCGAACTGCTGGCCGAACGCACCGTGCTTTTTGATGGCGGTCTGGGGTCGGCACTGATCGCCCGCGGCCTGCCCACCGGCGCGGGCCCCGAGCGCTGGAACCTGGAGCGGCCGGAAGAGGTGCGCGAGGTGCACCGGGCCTATTTCGAGGCCGGTGCCGACGTGGTGCAGACCAACACCTTCGGCTGCAACCTGGTCAAGCTGGAGAGCGAGGGACTGGGGGACCGGGAGGAGGATATCAACGGGCTGGGGGCCGAGCTGGCGGTGGGAATCCGGCCCCGCGACCGCTTTGTCTGCGGCGACATGGGGCCCACCGGCAAATTGCTCACTCCCCACGGTGCTCTCGACCCGGAGGCCGCCGAGGAGGCCTATGCCCGGCAAGCCCTGTTGCTGCTGGGCGGTGGGGTGGACTTCCTGGCGGTGGAGACCATCTTCCAGTTGGCCGAGGCCGAGGCGGCCTTGCGCGGCATCCGACTGGTGAACGAAGGCCCGGTGCTGGTCTCGCTGACCTTTGAACGGAAAAAGCGCGGGTTCTTCACCATCATGGGCGAGTCGCCGAAACAGGCGGCCGAGACTCTGGGCGAACTGGGTGTGAGCATCCTCGGCGCCAACTGCACCCTCACCACGGGGGACATGCTGGCACTGGCCGAGGAGTTCCGGCAGGCCACCGACCTGCCCCTGGTGATGCAGCCCAATGCCGGCCAGCCCCAGGCGTCCGCCGCCGGCGGCCCGCCGTCCTACGAATTCCACCGTGACGATTTTCTGGACAACATGATGCGTATGGCCGACGTGGGGATCAATGGTCTGGGCGGGTGCTGCGGTACCGACCCCGGGCTGATCGCCGACCTGCGGCAGCGCCTGGATCAGCGGCAAGGAGGGGGGAGATGAAGGGGATCAGACCAACCGTGCGGCCCTTGAGCGAGGAACTGGTGCAGCGGATCTACAGCGAAGCGCTGGATGTCCTGGCCCGCAAGGGCATCTTCGTGGAGAACGACGAGGCCCTGGAGCTTCTGGACGGCGCCGGGGCCCGGCCCGAGGACGCCGGCGCCGAAAGCGGCGATGCCAGCCGGGTGGTCCGCCTGCCCGGAGACCTGGTCACCGGGGCCCTGGAACGCGCCCCCAAGCGCATCCGGGTGTTTGACGCGGCCGGTGATCCGGCCTTGGACCTGGGGGAGGACCGGGTCCACTTCGACCCCGGTTCGGCGGCGATCAACATCCTCGACGGCGAGAGCGGCATTCAGCGGAAGCCCACATCAGAGGATGCCCTGAACTTCTCCCGGCTGACCAACGGGTTGGCCCACATGGATGCCCAGAGCACCGGCGTGGTGCCGGCCGACGTCCCCGAGGGGCTGGCCGACCGCTACCGGCTCTACCTGGCTCTGCACGGTTCGCGGAAACCGGTGGTCACCGGCACCTTCGAGGTGGAGGCCCTGGCCCCGATGCTGGAGATGCTGAAGGTGATCAGGGGCGGTGCGGATGCGTTGCGTGAGAAACCGCTGGCCATCTTCGACGCCTGCCCCTCGCCGCCGCTGCGCTGGAGCCGGCTCACCTGCCAGAGTCTGATCGATTGCGCCCGGGCCGGTGTGCCGTCGGAGATCGTCTCCATGCCGCTGTCCGGGGCCACCGCGCCGGTGACCCTGCTGGGCTCGGTGGTCCAGCACTGTGCCGAGGTGCTCAGCGCCTATGTCATCGCCGACCTTGCCGCCCCCGGGGCGCCGGTGGTCTACGGCGGTTCGCCGGCCATCTTTGACATGCGCAAGGGCACCACGCCCATGGGGGCCATCGAGACGATGATGATCGACTCGGCCAACGTCCAGGTAGGCAAAAGCCTGGGCCTGCCCACCCATGCCTACATGGCACTCAGTGATTCCAAGACCCTCGACGCCCAGGCCGGGCTGGAAACCGGTATGGGGGCCGTGATGGCTGCGCTGAGTGGAGTGAACATGGTTTCCGGGCCGGGGATGCTCGATTACGAGAGCTGTCAGAGCCTGGAGAAGCTTGTGCTGGACAACGAGATCTGCGGCATGGCCCAGCGCCTGATCACCGGGCTCGAGCCGCGTGAGGAACAACTGGCCGCCGACCTGATGGAGGAGTCGTTCACCGATCCGCGGTTCCTCTCCCGGCCCAGCACGCTGAAGTGGTTCCGCCAGGAGCAGTATATCCCCGGCAAGGTGATCGAGCGTTCCACCCTCGGTGAATGGGAGCAGGCGGGCCGCACACCACTGACCACCAGGGCCCGGGAAGAGGTGACCCGGATACTCGCCCGGGAGTCGAAGGAGGGCTACCGGCTGGACGAGGCGAAGAGCCGCGAACTGACCAGGATCATCACCACCGAGGCGAAGGGGTACGGACTGGAGACGCCGCCGGTTCTCTTTTAACTTCCGTCCCGGGCACTCCCGGAAGACGCGACACCGGCCGGGGTTCGCACCCGGGTTGCATGATTGGACAACCTGTTTTTCTCCCGGCCCGGGTCCGGCAGAAGAATGCTGTTTTTTGTCACCACCGGTGACATGGGTCCGATTCTCTGGCCTTCTGATATTCTATCTCCCCTGTTTTCATCGCTTGACCCGCATCCTAATCCCGTCAATTTTTTGACGTCATAATCACATCCCTGTCATTTCAGGCCCGATGTTTGATCAAGGCCCAACCTCTCGCCGCCGATGTGTAAATTGTGAAGGTGGCCTAGTTTCTGCCACTTCCGGCGGTGGGCCACGGGTGATGAAGTAATTGGCACGAACATTGCTCAATCGTCCAAGGGAACGTACTGAACTTACTTATATGCTAAGGGGAAGAGAGTCATCGGAGGTGCATGAGATGTATTCGACCAAGTTTAGCCCCAGAAACGGAACAACCGGAAAAGCGCTCCTGGCCGTAAGAGACTCCCGCAAACTGTGGATCGGTCTCCTCTGTCTTATGACAGCTCTGTTCTTCTCTCTTCCCGCGCTGGCGCAGGTGGACGTCCAGGTGACCTGGAACGCCAACAGCGAACCGGATCTCGCGGGCTACACGGTCTGGTGGGGCACCGAGCCCGGTGTCTACTCCAACCCCCAGGACGCTGGGACAGCCACCTCCGACATCATCTATGGGCTGAGTGAAGGGACCACCTATTACATCGCGGTGACCGCCTCTGACCTGGCGGGCAACGATAGCGATTACTCGGATCCGGCCAGCATCACTCCGGACCTGACGCCGCCCACCTTCTCCAATATCAATGCCGGCTCGATCACCGAAAACAGTGTGACCATCACCTGGACCACCGATGAGCCGGCGACCTCCCTGGTTCGCTACGGCGAAGAAATCGCCTACGGCAGCCAGACCACACTGGATCCGGCTCTGGTAACCAGCCACAGTGTGCCCATCACCGGTCTCAGCGACGGCACCACCTATCACTACCAGGTGGAGAGCACCGATGGTTCGGACAATACCTCCACCTCCAGTGACCGGATCTTCGACACCCTCGATGAGACGGCGCCGGCGGCTCCCACCGGAGTGGACGTGGTGGTGGTGAGCTAGGATCGAGTTTCAGGGAGTGTAAACAGCAAAGCGCCGGGGATACCAAATCCCCGGCGCTTTTTTTTGGTTGGGGGACGTACATAACTTTATAACTATCCTGAGGGGATAGTTATAAAGTTATGTACGTCCCCTAATCCGTCCGATGCCTATTCCTTCTTCTCCTCATCGTCGGAGTTGGGATTCAGTTCGGCCAGGCGCTCCTGGACCAGGCGGTTCACCGTCCCGGGGGTGAAGAGGCCGCTGCGGGACCGGCGGCCCGCAGCCACGCCGGTGAGGACCTCGATACCCCGGTCGATGCTGCTCACGGCAAAGATGCTGAACTTCCCCTTCTTCACCGCCTGCACCACGTCCTTGCGGAGCATCAGGTCCTTGACGTTGAGGCTGGGGATCATCACCCCCTGGTCGCCGGTGAGGCCCCGGGCCTTGCAGACATCGTAGAACCCTTCGATCTTTTCGTTCACCCCGCCGATGGGCTGGATCTCACCCAGCTGGTTCACCGAGCCGGTGACCGCAATCCCCTGGGCCAGGGGTACGCCGGAGAGGCTGGAGAGCAGGGCGTAGATCTCGGTGGATGAGGCGCTGTCCCCGTCCACACCGCTGTAGGACTGCTCGAAACAGAGCGAGGCGGAGAGGGTCAGCGGCGCCTGCTGGGCGAAGCGCCGGCGGAGGAAGCCACCGATGATCAGCACGCCCTTGTCGTGTGAGCTGCCGCTGAGCTTGGCTTCCCGCTCGATGTTGATCAGCCCGGCCCGGCCGAAGGAGGTGGTGGCCGTGATGCGGGTGGGCCGGCCAAAGCGATGGTCGCCCATGTCGAAGACCGAGAGGCCGTTGACCTGGCCCACTACCCTGCCGGTGGTGTCGATGATCAGCGTGCCCCGCTCGATATACTCCTGCATGTGGGTCTCGACCATGTTGTTCCGGTCGAGACGCATGCGGATCGCCTGGTCCACGTGTTCACGGCTGGTCAGTTTCGCGGTCCCCGCCCAGTAGTCGGCTTCACGAACGATGTCGGCAATCTCGCTGAAGCGGGTGCTCAGTTTCTCCCGCCGGCCCGCTTCACGCACACCGTATTCCAGCAGGCGGCCCGCTGCATCACCGGTCAGGTGCTTCAATGACTCGTCCTGGCAGATCTTGCTGATCACCGAAAGGAATTTTTTTGCGTTCCCCTTGTTCAGCTTGATCGTCGAATCGAAGTCCACCTTGACCTTGAAGATCTGTTTGAAGTCCTCGTCCTGGCGGTAGAGCAGGTGGTAGAGGTGGCTCTCGCCGATCAGGATCACCTTGACGTTGAGGTCGATGGGTTCCGGCTTGATCGGCGAGGAGAGCAGGCCCAGCTGCGACTCCATGCTCTGGATTTCCAACTGGCGGTAGATCAGGGCCCGTTTCAACGTCTTCCAGACCTGGGTCTCGGTGAGGGCGTCGGTGGCGTTGAACACCAGGTAGCCGCCGTCGGCTTCCAGCAGCGATCCGCCGCGGATGTTCATGAAGTCGGGCGGGGTGTTGCCCATGCCCGGCCGGGCGGCCTGGATGTGGCCGAAGAGGTTCTTGAAATTCGGCGTGGTCTCGATCACCACCGGACAGCCTTCGCGGTTCGAGTTGTCGAGGACCACGTTGACCCCATAGGCCCGGAAGGCGTCCCTTCCTGCGGCGCCGCGCAATCCCGGGGGCATCCCGTCATCCTCGTCGGAGCCGTCGTCTTCCTTGAAGGCATCGACGTTTTCGGCCACTTCGTCCACCAGCTGTTTGAGGAACCCGTCGATCTTGGGGTTGGGGAATTTCTTGTGGATTTCCTCGGCCAGGTGCGCCGCCAGATCGCGGATCGTCTCCTCTTCCAGCAGGTCCAGCCGGGCCATCATCTCCTTGGAGAGGCGGCGGTTCTCCCGCAACAGCCCATCCAGTTCGGCCCGCAGTTCCTGGTAGCGGGCGATCATCGGGTGGCTGGCCGCCGCCTCGGGGCCCTCGGCTTCGCGGATCTTGCCGGCATACTCCTGGATTGTAATTTCCTTGTCTTCGACGATGGGCAGCAGGTCCGGCCGGCTCACCGGGCCCATCTGCACCTGACCCAGAGCAAACCCCTTCTCCCGAACTGCGGCGTCGAAGCTGGCGAACATCTTGTTCCCCTGCTCCTCGTATTCGCGGCGGATGGAGTCCCGCTGCTGCTGGAAGTCGTCGCCCTCCAGTTCCAGGGGCACGCGGGCCCGGAGGAAGCGGATCATCTCATCCACGGTCCGCTTGAATTTCCGGCCGTGGCCCCGGGGCAGGGTGATCAGCACCGGGGTATTGGGATTGATGAAGTCGTTCACATAGCAGCGGTCCAGGGGCAGGGGGCACTTGGGCTTGATGTGGTCCAGCAGCAGTTCCACAGTGGTCATTTTTCCGGTGCCAGAGAGGCCGCAGACAAAGGCGTTGTACCCCGGGCGGAACAGTTCCATCCCCAGCCGCAGCGCTTCCACCGCCTTGTCCTGGCCCACGATACCGGTGGCCGGCGTCACCCGGGCGGTACTTTTGAACCCGAGCCACGAGGCAGGGCAGTTCCAGCGAAGTTTGTCCGGGGGAACCGTTTTCGGCGCGGGGGCCTCTGTTTGGACCGTACTGGCTGGCTTCCCTTTCTTGCTCATCTGGATCCCTCCGGAAAGTTGTGGTCGGATGCGCGGGTTGGAGAGGCAAAATGTACCAGAGCGGGTATGAGGTGTCAATTTCGGCGGGGAGAAAGGGTAGGGCCGGCCATACCCCTCTTGCTTTTGGTAACTTTACGGCATCCTTTAGTATTGGCTCAATATGCTTGATGGAGACGATCAATATCGTTTGAAATTGATGAATTATGCAAAATGAATGATAAAATAACGTCAATATGCACATTTAGCGTTGACATCTCGTTCTTCGGTGGTTATTGTGATCGGGAAGCAGGAAGATCTGTCCGGCCCCCGAGCCGGATCATTCTCAATACGGCGGGCCGGGCCCGCCCTCATCGAGGTGCCAGATGACCACCGCGGAAATCCTGACCCTGGCCAGGGAGGAAGACGTTCGATTCCTCCGCCTGCAGTTCACCGATATCATGGGTGCGATCAAGAACGTCGAGATTCCCCAGCGGCAGTTTGAAAAGGCGCTCACCGAGGGTGTGCTCTTCGACGGGTCATCCATCCAGGGTTTTGCCCGCATCGAAGAGTCGGACATGATCCTGGTGCCCGAACCGGGGACCTTCAGAATCTTTCCCGACCACGATGAGAAGCGGGCGCACGAGGGCAAGCGTGCTCGGTTGATCTGCGACATCTTCCACCCCAATGGCGACCGCTTTGCCGGTTGCCCGCGCACCGCCCTGCGCCGGGTGGTGGAGCGGGCGGCGGAGATGGGCTTCTCCATGCAGGCCGGCCCCGAGGCCGAGTTCTTCCTCTTCCTCACCGACGAGCAGGGCAAGGCCACCACCACCACCCACGACGCGGCCGGTTACTTTGACCTGACCCCGGTGGACAAGGGGGAGTGGGCCCGCCGCGACATCGTCAACGACCTGGAGTACATGGGGTTCGAGGTGGAGGCGGCGCACCACGAGGTGGCCCCCGGCCAGCACGAGATCGACTTCAAGCATGCCGAGGCCCTGATCTGCGCGGACAACGTGGCCACCTTCCGCTTCATCGTCCGCCGGGTGGCCGAGCGCTACGGCCTGCACGCCACCTTCATGCCCAAGCCGATCTTCGGTATCAATGGTTCCGGGATGCACGTCCACCAGTCGCTGGTCAAGGACGGGAAGAACATCTTCCACGACCCCAAGGCCGAGTACGAGCTGAGCGAGACGATGATGCACTATATCGGCGGCAGTCTGAAGCATGCCAAGGGCTTCGTAGCCATCACCAACCCGCTGATCAACTCCTACAAACGGCTGGTGCCGGGCTACGAGGCGCCCACCTACATTGCCTGGTCCGAGCGCAACCGCTCGCCCCTGGCCCGGGTCCCCGACCGGCGCGGCGAGGGCACCAGGGTGGAGATCCGGGTGCCCGACCCGGCCTGTAACCCCTATCTGGCCCTGGCGGTGATGCTGGCCGCCGGCCTTGACGGCATCGAAAACAGGATCGACCCCGGCCCGCCGGTGAACAAGAACATCTACACCATGAGCCAGCGGGAGAAGCGGCGGTTGAAGATCGACGAGCTGCCCCCCGACCTCGCCGGCGCCCTCGACTTCCTGGAGAAGGACAAGGTGATCCGGGCCGCCCTGGGAGAGCACATCGCCGAGCACTTCATCGCCGCCAAGCGCCAGGAGTGGGCCACCTACCAGGCTCAGGTGCACCAGTGGGAGGTGAACTCCTACCTGTCCTCTTACTGATCGGGGAATCAGGGGCTGGCGGCGGGGCAGCGGTTCAAAATCCACCCGTCGCCACGTTCACGTCTTAATCTGTGAGAAGGCGGGGCCGCAAGGTAGAGCGACGGTTTCATCTCAGATCAAGCTGGACCTTTATACCCGAGCCCGAGTGCCCCTGGATGATATTGTTCCTGATGGTGGGTGAACAACCATCGCAGTAAATGCCAGTGGAGCCGGCCGGGCTGTTCTGGATGGTGAAACCGTCGAGCACCGCAGATCGGGTTCCACCGGAGTCGAAGGAGACACGGCCCTCGATGATCGTCGATTCCGCTCCTTCCAGACTTCTGACCTCGATAGCCCTGCCCGGGAAACCGATGAGCTCCAGATAGGTGCCCGGGCGAACGATCACCGTGTCGCCGTCAACCGTGGCGTCGATGGCCTCCTGGATTGTGGCGAAGTCATCGGGGACGTAGATCTCGCTGCTGAAGGCCGGAGAAATGAACAGCGGGGTGACCGCCAGAAAAACGGTCAACACGATGCGATGGTGGATGCAGGTCATCATGCACCAGTGATTCAGAAACGTCCCGCCGCCATGTTAACCCCGTGGGTGTAGACCGGCGGGAAGGCGTCGAGGGTGAAGTCCAACTCTATGCTGTGCGTGGTGCTGTCGTAGACCCTGACCTGGCTGCCCATGGCCGGGTCAGGGCCGCCTCCCACCAGCAGTTCGTCCCGGCCGTTGCCGTCCAGGTCGACCCCGGAGCAGACACGGGCTCCGTAAGCCGCATCACCCACCGGCCAGGCAAAGAAATTAACATTGGGCATGGCCACGGGCTCGCCGCCGTCCACGTCCCAGCCCCGGACGTGGCTGCCAAAGAGTGATGAGGGGCCCGGCGCGGTGATGATCTCATCGATCCCGTCACCGTCCAGGTCGCCGGCAGCCACGTTGACCCCATACTTATTGGTGCCGTAGGCCATATAGCTGACCCAAGAAAGTGGGGCGGCCGGTCCGCCATCCACGTCCCATCCCCGCACGTGGGGCCCGAACACAGCGCCGGGCCCGGCTCCGGTGATGATTTCGTCATAGCCGTCGGCGTCGATGTCGCCGCAAGCCACGTTCACACCCCATTTGAGCGTGCCGTAGGCGAAGAAACTGATATCGGTGATTGCGGCCGCGCTGTTGCCGTCCACATTCCAGCCCCGGACATGGGGACCGAAGACGGCCCCCGGCCCGGCACCGGTGACGATCTCGTCATACCCGTCCCCGTCCAGGTCACCGGCGGCCACGTTGACCCCGAACTTGTTCGTGCCATAGGCGAGGAAGTTGATCCCCG
>CBESOE010000008.1:0-74217 GCA_965531145.1 uncultured bacterium
AGCGTCTTCATCAAGTATCGCTTGCTGCGCGAAAACCTCAGGCGATAGCGTCGTTTTCCTGCACTCTTAGCGGAGACCATCATGCGACTGACCAAGGCCTGTGATTACGCGATTCGCTGTATCCACTACCTTTCCGCACAGGATCGGCAGCGGGTGGTGCCGCGCAAAGAGATCGCCCGGGAAATGCAGATCCCCAATCAGTTCCTGAGCAAGATTGCCCAGCAGCTCGCCCACGCCAAATTCATCGAAATAGTTCAAGGGGCCGCCGGCGGATACCGGCTGCGGGTCCCCACCGATCAGCTTTCCCTGCTGGACGTGGTGGAGTCCGTCATGGGCGAACTGGTACTCAATGATTGTGTTCTCATGCCGCAAACCTGTTTTCAGAGTTCCAACTGTTCCATCCGGCGGGTCTGGGTCCGGACCAGAAACCAGATGCGGGAGACGCTGCGGCAGGCGACTTTCTCCCGGATTCTCGCAGACGAAGGTCTGGAGGTTCCCGGGGAGCAGCCGATGCAGGCCAATGGGAAATGAGCTGGCTCCATTGAAACTGAATCATCCACCAGCGGAGGGTTGATCCGTAATGGTGAGGAATAAAAAATCGGGGGCAGTGTGACTGCCCCCGGAGAGTGTGAAGAAGCAAGAAAGTGTTACCCGATGTCGGTGTCTGGTATCCGAGTTTATTCCTGCCAGACCCAGGAGTTGATCGACATGGTTTCGCTGAGGCCGTCGCTCCACATGTAACCGCTGCCGAAGGCGTAGTGGTCGCTCCACATGTAGCCGCTGGAGAAGGCCAGGCCGTCACTCCACATGTAGCCGGCGGAACCGGCCAGGCCGTCGCTCCACATGTAACCGCTGGACCAGGAACTATTGCTGTCCCACATGGTCCCGGCATCTTCCATCCCCATGACGTAGTAGACGCCGTCCTCGGTACAGTTGGCCATGCCGCCGTAGTGCTGCTGGCCGGAGAGGTCGTAGCCCACGTTCATTCCCTCATTGGCGCTGAAGAACCCGGAGCCGTGGATGGCTTCGTAGGCGTTGATCAGGCCGGCGCCCTGCTGGAAGACACTGTATCCGGGGGCGCCCGAACCGTCGTTTTCCACTGCCGGTTTGGCCGAAGCCATCAGCCGTCCCTTGACCTCGTCAGGAGTGAGGTGGGGGGCCTGGGTCAGGATCATGGCCACTGCGCCGGACACCACTGCCGCCGCCTGGGAGGTGCCGGTCATCACGAAGTAGTCGGTGCCGTCGATGGTGAACTCGGGGAAGACCTGGGCGATCAGGCTGTCCGGCGGCATCAGGCCCATCATGTGACCACCCGGCGCCACGACCTCGGGCTTGACAAAGCCTTCAACGGTGGGGCCGCAGGAGGAGAATGAGCAGACCGTCTCGTCGGTGAACACCTCGGAGGTGAAGTTGTCCGAGGCGGCGCCCACGGTGATCACGTAGGGCACGTTCCCCGGGACACCGATGGTCATCGGGTCGGGGCCGTCGTTGCCCGCCGCCACCACCACGGTGATGCCGGCCTGCCAGGCCGCCATCACCGCCTGGTTCAGCGGGTCGTCCCAGTAGTAGGAGATCGGTTCGGCGCTGAACGAGAGGTTGAGCACCTTGATGCCGAAGTAATGCCGGTAGTTCACCACGAACTGGATGCCCTCGATCACGTCAAGGTAGCTGCCGGTGCCGTTCTCGTCAAAGGCCTTCACCGGGAAGATCCGCGCCGAAGGAGCGGTGCCCAGCGGGGCACCGTCGGCATTGGTGCTGCTGTTGAGGATGACGCTGGCGATGTGGCTTCCGTGACCGCATCCGTCGTTGAGATATTCGGTGTAGCCCATGCCCTGGTAGTAGCTGAACCAGTAGTCGTAGCACTTCGCATCGTAGTAGCAACCGTTGGTGGCGTCGTAGGCGCCGGCAATCCGCAGGTCACCGGAGCGGTCATACATCAGGTCGGGGTGGATCCAGCAGCCGGTGTCGATGATGGCCACAGTGGCATACTGGCCGGTGTTGCCGTCATCGTGCAGCAGGTGGGCATCCACGATCTGCGGGAAGTAGTCGAAGGTGAATTCGCCGGTGCCGCCGCTGCCGGTGCCGCCGTCGTCACCGCTGCCGCTGTCGCCAGTGTCTTCCACCACCATGATGGAGTAGTCCTCCACCTCGCCGTAGCCCATGGTGTCGTAAGGCTGGAGGTAGGGCCTCGTATCAGAGTCCTGGATCCGCACCCTCATCCTGGTGGTGCCGAGAACCGCGTCCACCGGGGGATAGATGGTGGTCATGTAGGGGCCGGTGCCCAGCCAGTCGATGGTGATCTCTTCGTCGAAGTCGTCAAAGTCGCCGTCCTGGTTCCAGTCGATCCAGAGGCCGCCGATGTCACTGGCCCAGACGCTGTAAAGGCTGACCACGATGTCGTAACCCTCGCCGCCGGTCATCTCGGTGGACTGGGAGGTGAAGTTGGAGTAGGTGGTGGGGCCGCTTTCCATGTTGATGTCGCCGACGCTGACGCCGGTGATGTACTCGTAGTCACAGGAGTAGGCGGCCGCGGCAGGGTATTCAACGGCGGTGTCGGTCACCACCACGGCGTAGTCTTCAACTTCGCCATAGGCGCTGTCGCCGCAGGAGGTGAGGGTCGGGGTGTATCCCCGGTCCTGGATCCGCGTCCTCATCCGGGTCTCGCCCAGCAGGGCGTGCGCCGGCGGGGTGACGGTGGCGCTGTAGGGTCCCAGACCGCTCCAGGCGGTGGTGATGGTTTCGTCGGCGTCGTCGAAATCGCCATCCTGGTTCCAGTCGATCCAGAGACCGCCGATGTCGCTGCTCCAATCGGTGTCCAGGGTGACCGTGATTGTGACTCCGGTGCCGACGGTCAGTTCGGTGGTCTCATAGGTGTGGCAGGAATAGTTGCTGGCGCCGCTGCTGTGGTCAATGTTTCCCAACTGCACCCGGCTGATGAACTCGTAGCTCGAGGAGTGGGACAAGGCATCGCAATAGAGTTCATCGACGGCGGTGGATGATTTCACCTGGCGGTTTTCGTAGATTCTCTTGATCCCGTCGAGATCCTTGAGGGTCTGCTGCTGGGTGTTGGTGAGGTTGGTCCCCACGGCATTAATAATGTTCAGTTCGTGGGTGATCTCACCACCGACCTGACGCACCTTCTCCGAGACGGTGGCCATGTCGCTGCCCTGGACGATGTAGCTGCGGGCTTTCTCGCTGCTCACCGGGCTGTTGGGGGTGCTGCTCACCGTCCCGAGCATCGGGTTGGCCCAGATGAGAACCAGTATAGCCACCATGGTGGTCGCCGAGATCGTCATCTTTGTTTTCAGGTCGTTCATGTTCACCTCTATATGCGGCGGTTTTTGATTGCGCCGGTTGAAATTGCAACGAATGTGCCAGATGGAGGGAATGTTCGAAAAGAAACGGCCCCCTGAAGGTGATTGTCTGTTGCGGAAACATGAAGGGCTGTTAAGTATTGTGTTTACATTGGCATGCATTCATTTCAGAACGATGATCTGAATGGCATGCCATAACCGAAAAGTGGTTGGCCGCTGATTCTCGAAATATGGAGTGGAGATGGGGCAGGACAATTATGGCGGTTCTTCAGGAATTGTGGCGGGTTGCAAAATTGATCCGCCGGAATTTTAGTAATGATCCGCCGGTTTGCGTATCCCATTGACAGCGTGTCTGACGATCCGGCGGGAGAGTTCAGAGGAGTGGCAGGGGGTGGACGATCTGGTGAACCGGGGATTTCTGGTGATGTCCGAGGCCTACCGACAGTGGGCGGATACGACGGGGTGATCAGATGTACTTCCCTGCCCAGGTGGCCACCATGGCCCCGACATACCTGGCATCCGATTCGTCGGTGAGCAGGTGGTCCGCCCGGTCGAGGGAGATGAAGCTTTTGGGATGCCGGGCGGCGGCAAAGATCTTTGCCGCGCTGTCGATCCCCACCACGTCGTCCAGCGGCGAGTGTAAGACCAGCAACGCCCGCTCCAACTCGCGGAGCGTCTGCTCCATCCGGCTCTCCTCCAGGTCGTCGAAGAACTCCTTGCGGATGCGGAAGGTCCGTCCACCCAGCGTGAGCGTGGCTTCCCCGGTGCGTTCCGCTTCCTCCCTGGTGCTGACCAGCCGTCGGCTGACGTGGCCCGGTTCGGCCGGTGCGGCGAGGGTGGCCACCGCCCGGCAGGCGGGAATCTCCAGGGCGGCCTTGAGCACCGCGGCCCCGCCCAGCGAGTGGCCGATGAGCACCCGGGGCGCTTCCAGGGTCTCCTCCATGTATCGGGCGGCGGCCACCAGGTCGGCCACGTTGGAGGAGAAGTTCGTGTCGGAGAAATCCCCCTCGCTCTCCCCGAGGCCGGTGAAGTCGAAGCGAAAGACGGCGATCCCCGCCGCGGTGAGGGCCTGGTCGATGTGGTAGACCGCCTTGAGATCCTTGGTGCAGGTGAAGCAGTGGGCAAAGAGGGCGTAGGCGCGCGGTTCACCCTCTTCGGGAAGATCCAGCTGGGCGCCCAGCTGGTGATCGAGGCTTCCGGGGAATTTCAGCTTTTTCACCTGCATGGTCGAACCTTTGATTGAAGAGATTCATATTATTATAAATTTCCCGGACAATATTACAACACGAGAGGCTATAATTCGGTCAGCTGACAAGCACCCCATCACAACTGTGGACAATGGAGGGCCAGGGAAATGGATGACAAACCGCTGTCTTTGCGGCAGGGCCTGTTCTATCTGCTAGTTTTGCTCCTTGTTCTGTTCCTCTCAGTGCCCATCCCCGCCGGGGCGAGTGGCTGGGAGTCGGTTCCCCAGTATTTCGGCCATGTGACGCTGCACCTCTCGGTGGACTATCAGACCACGATTCATGAGACGCTCTACGACGTGCACCAGGAAGGGCATGTATTCATCCAGGTGGACGGCGTGGATTTTACCGGGGCAAACTACTGGCCCCGCGGCACGGTGCGCGGCACCCTGGACACCACGCTGACCATGACCATCAAAGACGGCAGCATCGTCAGTAATTTTTCCGGCAAGATCGACCGCGCCTTTGGCAACGGCCAGGGTCCCGACCCCTGCCTGAAAATCAACCGGACGCTGGGCCGCTACGCCTTCTCCCTGCCCCACGTGGATGCCGAGGGACCGGCCACGGTGACCATCCACAGCTCGGACGGAAACCTCGAGGACACTGGCCAGCACACATGCGAAATCAACCCGCTGGTGCCCGACAACTACCGCCTCGGCGCCGATCCGGTCCGGGGTGACTCATTCGACCTGGAGGCTTCCGAAATCAGCGGCAGCTACAACAGCACCGGGGAGTTGTTGCACGACGATTATTCCAATCTTGGATGCCGGGCCCCGGTGACGGTGACCGCTTCCTGGCACTTCAGCTTCGAGCGGCCGCAGCTCAAGGCCGATGCCGGTGGGCCGTACACTGTGGAGCGCGGGCAGCCGGTGGCCCTCGACGGTTCGGCCTCCACGGGCCTGATCAAGCAATACAGTTGGACCTTTTCCCCGGCCGGGGACTGCCCGGAGGATTTGTCGCCCGGGGCGTCCAAGACCGGGGTCCGCTCATCGGTGGTGCCGCTCTGCTCCATGACCGCGACCCTCACCGTGACTGACGGCGCGGAAGAGGACAGTGCGGAGGTGCCGATCACGGTGACGCCCCGTGACTGGCACACCCCCTTACGGCACGTCTCGGAAGAGGTGGAACTGGAGGGCGCCGAGCCGCCGTTGATCCTGGGCGGGATCCTGATCCGCTACGTCGGGGCGATCAACACCTGCGCCCTGGACGCGTCCCAGGGCGAGGATTTTCACCTCTTCCACCCGCCGGAGGCCGACGGTTCCTGGGAGGGCGGCGGGTACACCCTGCGGCAGGTGCAGGACCCGGAAGGCCCGTTCGACACGTGGTGGTACGTGGATGATTACCGGGTGGAGATCATGCGGGTCACGGCGATCAACCCCTACCTCCTGCCGGGGGACCTGGTGCCGCTTGCCGGTGCAGAGCCGTTTTACGAGGCCAATGTGAAGCGGGGAGCCGATGTGGCCGGGTATCTTCAGGCGGTCCGGGATCACGAGTACGAGCACAGCATGCTGAGGAAGGAAGCGCTGGCCTCTCTCGACCCGGCGGAGAAAGTGGAGAAGCGGAGCGCCGCCGAAAGGGACCGCTTGAAGCAGGAACTGGACAAGTTGATTCGCGAGGCGGAGAAGGAGATCTGCATCCGGGGCGCCGACCCGCTGGCCATCAGCTGGTCCGGAGAACTCTGGTTTCCCGAAAACGACACCGGGTTATACCAGCGAACCGCCACGGTGGTGGTGGGCGGAGAGAAAGGCATGAACGCTCCGTCGGTCTGCGAGTGACCGAGGCCCGACTGCAAGTCTCTGAGTGGACCCCGGGCTTTGATGTATACTGCTC
The DNA here is from genome assembly GCA_965531145.1 of uncultured bacterium. Lineage (GTDB taxonomy): Bacteria > Acidobacteriota > JAQAZP01 > JAQAZP01 > JAQAZP01 > JAQAZP01. Next base: position 6,389 of record CBESOE010000008.1, read on the forward strand.
GAAACAGGACACTACATCTGTGGATCAGTGAGGAGTGGACCATGAAATTTTCGTCATACCGGTCAATGGAATCGAGATTTCAGGTGAGCCGCCGGGACTTTTTCCGTCTGGGCGGCATGGGAGCGGCGGTGGGGGCAGGATTGCTGCTGGGACGGCCGCCGGTCTGGGCCGAGGGGGAGAAGGAGACACGGACCCCTCCGCCGCGGATCAAGACCAATATCGACACCATCGTCAAGATTCCGCGGACAAAGGACTCGATTCCCGGTTTGTTTCCCGGGCGGGTGGTGGAGGTGCACGATCCCAAGTCCATGGCCGACGACAAACCGGTGCCGGCGGTGGTGCAGGCGATGTTCGAGCGGGGGATGAAAAGCCTTACCGGCAAGGACCTCAAGGGGAGCTTCCCCCTCTTCTTCGATCCGGAGGATGTGGTGGGAATCAAGGTCAACCCGGTGGGACCGGGACTGATCAGCACCCGTCTGGAGGTGGTCGACGCGGTGGTGGCCTGGCTCAAGGCCGGAGGCGTCAAACCGAAAAACATCATCATCTGGGACCGCTTCGACTACATGCTGGCCGATGCCGGCTTCACCGCCGAACGATACCCCGGTCTGGGGCTGGAAGGGCTGCAGACCATGGACGAGTCCTACGACCCGGAGAAGGGTGACAGCGGCACGTGGCTGGACAAGAAGGGCAAGCACCTCAGCCGGGGCAACTTCGACGACAAGGTCTTTTACTGGGCCGACGTGGACGGGCCGAAGGACGAGATGTATCTCAACCAGCACGTGGTCAATGACAAGCATTCCTATTTCGGGAAGCTTTTGACCAAAAAGCTGACCAAGATCGTCAACGTCCCGGTGTTCAAGAACACCGGAAACGGCATCTCCATGGCGACGAAAAACCTCGGCTACGGCGCGGTGTGCAACACCGGCCGCCTGCACCAGCCCCTGTTCTTCGACGTCTGCACCGAAGTGCTGGCTTTCCCGGCCATCCGGGACAAGCTGGTGCTCAACATCACCGATGGTCTGCGCGGCCAGTATGACGGCGGGCCCATGCCGGACGCCAAGTTCACCTGGGAGTACGACCGCCTGTTCATGGCCACCGACCCAATTGCCCTCGACCTGGTCTGCCACGACCTGCTGGTGGCGAAACGCAAGGAGATGAAGGTCAAGGTCAACGAGCACCCCAAGTACACCGAGTATTTGCGCTATGCCGAGAGCATGGGGCTGGGTGTGGCCGACCCGGACAAGATCAAACACCTCAAGGCCTGAGCACCATGCCGAACCGCACTGTGGCCGTCACCCTGCTGCTGGCTTTCCTGGTGGCAGGCGGTGTGAACGCCGCCACTTTCCAGTTGCCCGAGAATGATGCCGCTGCCGGTTGGGAGCGCGAGGGACGGTTGCGCCGGTTCCCCGCCGCTGACCTTTACGGACACATCAACGGGGGCGCTGAGCTCTTCCTCGAGCTGGGTTTCGTCGAACTGCTGGTTCAACCTTACCGCCAGGGAGAGCGGGAGATCGGCCTGGAAGTCTACCGCATGGAGAGCCCGCTGGCCGCCCTGGCTATCTATCTCTTCAAGTGCGGGGAGGAGACCCCCTGGCCGGAGATCGAGGCGCGAAACTCGTCCGGACGTTTCCAGGCAACACTGGTCCGGGGGGACTGCTTCGTGTTGATAAACAGTTTCAGTGGTGAATCGGCGCTGCGGCCGGCCGTGGCCGGCCTGGCTGGAAAGCTGCTGGAGTCGATCCCACCGGCCGATATTCCCGACCCCTTCCAGCAGTTACCCGCCCGGGGGCGTATCGCCGGTAGTGAGCGTCTGATCCGCGGGGAGTATTCGCTGGAGTCGCTCTTCACCCTCGGTTCGGGAGACGTGCTGCAACTGGGAGGGGAGCTTTTTGGCGTGGCGGCTGATTACACTGCCACTGGTGACTCCGGCCCGGAGACTGTGATTCGGGTGATCTACCCCACAGCCGACCGGGCGACACAGGCCTTTGCCCACCTGCAGGCCGTTCTCGATCCGGCTCTGGACCCGTTGCAAAAGAGCCGGGTACTGCTGGTCTTCCGGGATTTTGCCGGCAAGTTCGGAACGGCGAAACTTGAGGCCCCGGCCATCGAGGTTCGGGTCAATCTTGCCTCCCCTCCGGGGACCAGCGGTCCCTCCACCGTGGTGCCCTGAGATGGCCGGGGACGTAATCCACGTGGCCATCCCGGCCCTGGACGAACTCCAGCGGTTGCCCGGGTGCCTGGACCGGTTGGCCGCGCAGTCCGCGGACCGTTTCCGTGTCTGGGTCTGTGTCAACCAGCCCGAGGCCTGGTGGGACGATCCGGAACTGCGGCCAGCGTGTGAGCGGAACCAGGACACGCTCCGCTGGCTTCGGGAGCGGGACGACCATTGTCTCACCCTGATCGACCGCAGCAGCGCCGGCCACGGCTGGCCAACGGAGCGGGGCAATGTGGGCCGGGCACGCAAGGTCCTCTTCGACCACGTTCTGGAAGCGGCGGATGACCGTGACCTGCTGGTGAGCCTCGATGCCGACAGCCTGGTGGAGCCCGGCTACCTCGAGGACGTACGCCAACGGTTCAAACTGGCGCCACAGGCGGTGGGACTGTCCGCCCCCTACTATCACCCATTGCCGGAGCCTCCGCTGACTGAGCCGGGTCCGGACGGGGTGGCGGACCCGTCCCGGGACATCCTGCGCTACGAGCTTTACCTGCGGCACTACCTGCTCTGCCAGCTGCGCACCGGATCCAGATGGGCATACACCGCCCTGGGTTCGGCCATGGCCGTGCCGGTGGGCGCCTGTCGCCGGGTGGGAGGGATGAGCCCCCGGGCCAGCGGCGAGGACTTCTACTTTCTGCAGAAACTGCGTAAATTCGGTCCGTTGCTCATCTGGTGCCGGAGTTCTGTTCGACCGGCGGCACGCTATTCGGACCGGGTTCTGTTCGGCACCGGGCCGGCGATGATCGCCGGGCGCCAGGGCCAGTGGCACCGCTACCCGATATACGCTCTGGACTCTTTTCGCGAAGCGGCGCTGACAGTGGAGCAATTCCCCGGGCTGCACCGGGAAACCGTGGAGACACCGTTGACCTCGTATCACAGCGAGCTTTTCGGGAACCATGACCCCTGGGCGCCGCTGCGGGACAATCACCCCGGCCAGGAATCCTTTATTCGGGCCTGTCACGAACGGTTCGACGGGCTGCGGCTGCTCCGTTTTCTCCGCCTGCGGCAACAGGAACGGACGGACTCCGACGAGGAGCGCTTGCTGGAGGGCGTCCGCTCCTATGCTCCAGAGGCCGAAGGGGTGGTGCAGGAGGTGATGGCCAGCGGTGGTTTCACCGCGGCCCCGGTCGCACGGTTGGACCGGCTGCGTGACCTGCTGGCGGAAAGGGAAGCGGAGGGACGCCGGCGTCAGGACGAGGTGCTGATCGGTGAGGGCCGGTGAACCGTGTTCAGGGAGCGTCGCTGCTGCGATTGCTGTTGCCGAGCCAGGAGTCGTAGTCGTAGCCCGAACCCCAGCTTCCGGGGCGGCCGTAGGGGCCGGCCGCGGAGGAAAACTCGAATTTCCCCCCGGCGAACTCATAGTAGCGGACCATCTCGCCGTGGGCGCCGATCTCGGTCTTGATGCCGGCGGTCAATTCGCTGCTCAGATCGGCAAAGGGATTGAGGAAGAGTTTCTCCATATCCTCCAGCTCCGCCTGGATCTCCACATCCGCCATGAAGCTCTCGTAGCGGTCATCGAGCTTGAGCCAGGGGACGGGCGGGCGGAAGAAGGCGGGGAGAAAGATGGACGGGCCGTCGTCGCGGGACGCTGCGGAGGGAACCTGCAGCGGCGCGAAGAGCACCCGCTTCTCATAGGCATCCTCCTGCTCCTGGGCCAGACCGCACGCCGGGCATAGCGCCCCCAGGACCAGTGCGGCCAGAGAAATCGCCAGCAGCTTTCGCATGGTCTCACCCCCCCCACACCACCAGGCTCATCCCGATGGTCAACCGCTCTTCTCAATTTCATTATATCCTGAAATCCTGGGCAGAACCTTCGAAAAAACAGTGGTCACCCCGGCCCAGGTCCCGTTGTCCGGTGCCGCGGGACTGAAAGCGGGTCCCGCCGGCAGTGAAGCAGCTCCACTTTCCGCTTTCTTTCAGGTGCAGCAGGAAGATCGCGGCATCGGTGCTGATGTCCCCACAGACGGCCGTCTCGCTGCAGGGCAGCCTGAATCCTACCACCGTGCGGTCCGCCGTGGCTGATCACTCCGGCGGCGCAGCCATCGGCCTCCACCCGTGACACCATCGGTGTGGGCCAGTCTTCGCGCCCGATGCCGATGATGGTGAGGAAGGCGCCGGCACGGGATTGCTCCACGGTTTCCAACGTCAGCTGCCACTCCTCGTGGATCTCTTCCTGGGGGATCCGCCGGGGTGGGATCCCGCCCCAGTCATTGCCCTGTCGGGTGTTCAATCTGGCCGGCCACAATGTGTGCAGCGATGCCTCCCACGGCCCGTTCCGGGTGGCCGCCACCGTCCCTCCGCCATCGGCATCCTCTTCCAGGTCGAAGGGGGCCAGCGAGTGCCAGAGCAGTTGAAAACGCGAATCGGTTGTGCAGCGAATCTCGTCGGCGACGATGAAGAACCGCGGCTTCAGGTGCAGCACATGCCTCAAGGCCGTGCGCACTGTTCCGCCATACGCGGCGGTGGCGTCCCCGCAGGCGTAGCTCAGCCATTTCTGATCGGCGAAGTGGACGATGGTGCCGCTGGCGGACCAGTCGTGAACCCGTTGTCCCGCGCCGTTCACCAGCACGCAGTTGTGGGCCCGGGTCTGGATGGCGTAGCCGGCCTTGTGCTCGTCCTCCTCGTTGGAATATCCGGAGTCGATGAGCAGGGGACGCCCGCCGGCCGAAATCACCAGGCTGTTCTGGTCGGCCTGGGAGTGGGAGAAGGAGCCGTAGGGGCTGCTCTTGAAGGCGAGCATGATGTCATCTTCAGTGGCAAGGTCGGAGTGCATCGCCACCCAGCCCACGTCGGGGAAGAGCCGGGCTCCGGGGAGACTCGCCGGCGGCTCTGCCGTCACCGGGGCCGGCGGCCAGAGAAAGGCTTCCAGCCCGCCGCCGATACTGGAGAAGGACTCGCGCCCGTCATCCGCCGTCCGCTCCGCATACCACTTGAAACACCCGTTGCGGTAGACCGCTGCCAGCCGTTCCATCATCCGCTTCTCCACGCGGCCGGGAGATTCCGGCGGGCCGCTCTTGCCAAAATAACGCTTCTGCAGCCGGGGGGGGAGGAAGTAGAGAAAGAAGTAGCCCACATTCTCCAGCCAGGGTTTGCGGTGGATGGGGAAATCGGTCACCGAGCGGACGGCGTCCGCCGCCAGCAGGGTGTGGTGGGAGATGAGACGAAGATAGTGCAGGCCCTGGGAAATGCCGCCGTCGTCACCGCCCCAGACCGGCATGATGCCGTAGTAGACCGGCAGGGCATAGTTGAACCAGTCCCGGGCCCGCGGGAGGTCGCCCAGGGTGGCGCAGGAAATCATCAACAGGAAATTGAGGTAGGTCACCTCGTGGGACATGAAGGGGTTGGTGAGGAACCGCCGGCCCAGCACGCCGTGCAGTACTTCTCCCCGTCGCTGGATGGTGTCAGCCAGTTGCCGCCGCAGAGCCGGGGAGAGGGCCTGGTGGGTCCAGTCAAAGGTGATGCCCAGCGCCAGGGTGATCTCGCGGAATGCCTGGTCGGCGTTCTTCATTCCGGTGGTGCCGTCCAGGTTCCAGCCGGCCAGATGTTCGGCCAGGCGTATGGCCTCGTCGGTGTAACGGCGGTCTTCGGTCACCAGGGAGGCGAAGGCCGACCGCAGCATGCGGTGGGTCAGGCGAAATGTGGGGATGTTGATCTTGAGGTGGACATTCTCGTACCAGCTGTCGCCCGGCTTCACCCGGTGGTCCGGTTCGGGTTCCGGCGGCGAACCGAGGGCCTTGTTCACCTGCTGGACAAAGAGGTCCCACTCCGGTTCCCGACCTTCCCGTGCTCGGGTGCGCCAGGCCCGAAACTCCGGGCCGAGGAACAGCCGTGGGTGGGGCGGCACCTCACCGGCCAACCGGTCAGGATCGGGGAGGAGCAGGATGGCGGCTTCATCGGTGATGGAAAAGGATCGTGCCGGTGATGATTCACGTTTCCGGCCGGCACGGCCCAGGGTCTCCACTCGCCAGAACCAGCGGCCCGGGGAAAGTGCTTCCCGGTGGTGGTAGAGGTTGGACGGCGTTTCAGCCCGGATCACTTCGTCACCATCCAGTTCCGGCTGCTGGCCGATGAGGATGCGATACCTGGATCCTCCGGCCGCCGGGCCAGGTGAAGGGGGGAGGGTTCCGACGGCAGACGTCGCCATCCGCCGGGCGTAGCGGCATGTCCGGCAGTCCGGCGGCATGGCGGCGGGCCGCCAGCAGGAAGTAGAGTCTGTCCAGCAGCTTCTTCATCGGTCACTCCCCGAAGTCGAGTTCCGGGTCGGCCCGGAAGCGCTCGATCAGTTCAGGCCAGTCCCGGCGGATCATCTCCCTCGGGGAGATGTCATACCAGTGGGCGGGGAAGAGATCGGAGTAGCGGGCCGAAGTGAAACGGCGGCCCAGGAGCAGGATCACCCCCCGGTCCTCGGGGGTGCGAATCAGCCGGCCCGCCGCCTGGACGGCGCGGTTCATTCCCGGGTAGAGAAAGGCGAACTCGAAGCCCTTGCCGTCGGTCTCCTGGAAGTGCCGTTTGATCAGTTCGCGCTCGAAACAGACCTGGGGCAGTCCCGGCCCCACCACGATCACCCCCGAGGCCATGTCACCAGGGTAGTCGACCCCCTCGGCAAAGATCCCGCCCTGCACCGCCAGCACCAGGTGCGGCGCTTTCCCCGCGGCCAGCGCATCGATGACATTCGCCCGCTGCTCGAGGCTCATCTCCGGTTCCTGGCGGATCACCGTGTACCCCGGGGTGTGGAGGCGGCGTGACACCTGGTGGAGGAAGGCAAAACTGGGGAAAAAAACCAGGTGGTTCGAGGGGTGCGTGGCCGTTGCCCGTTCGATGATCCTGGCGATGGGGTCGTAGTTGGCGGGCCGGTCGCGGTAGAGGGTGGAGACCGAGGGCACCACCAGGGCCAGCCGGTTGCGGTTGGGGAAGGGGGAGGGAAAGGCGGCGGTGTCAGTCTTTGTCTTGCGAAAACCCAGCACCTGCCGGTAGTAGGAGACCGGTTGGAGGGTGGCGGACATGGCGGCGGTGCCGCCAAAGCTGCGGATGCGGCGGCCCAGCTGCCGGCCCGGGTCGAGGCAGAGGATTTTCAGCTGCTCGCTGTTGTCCTCGCGCCGGCGGAAGATCCGCACGAATTCGTCCCCCCCGAGTTGGGCGGTGTTGGCGAATCGGCCGAACTCGGCGGCAAAGCGCAGCACCGGGTCGTCCGGCGAGGTGCCGCCCCGGGCCTGGCTCTCCAGCAGGTAGAGCACCAAGGCGCTGTCCAGCCGATCCCGCAGGGCACCAAAGGGCGCCGGGTCGAATTCCACCAGGGTTTCCAGCGGATCGCTCTGGTCCCCTGCACCGCGGCTCACATCCTCAACCAGGGCCTCCAGTTCGGCAAAGAGGCTTTCCAGCCGGCGGTGCGAGCGGCTGCGGCCGGCGGTGAGGAAGGGGAACAGTGCGGCCAGGTCGTTTCGCTCGAGGGATGGAGAGTAGTAGTCGCGCCCCCGCTCGAGCAGGTTGTGTGCTTCGTCGATCACCAGCAGTGTCTCGCGGTTCGCCCCCTCGCTGAATCGCCGCAGGGCCACCGCCGGATCAAAAACGTAGTTATAGTCGCAGACCACCGCGTCCACCATCCCGCAGAGGTCGAGGGAGACCTCGAAGGGGCAGATGCCGGCCTCGGCGGACAGTTCCCGGATACGTTCCGGGGTGGCCAGCGGCCGGTCTAGCAACCGGTGGTAGATGTCGCTGTTTGCCGCCCGCTCGGGGTATTCACGGATGTGGGGGCAGACCTCCTCGTGGCAGATCCGGGTTTCGCAGAGGCACATGGCGTCCTTGGCCCGCAGCACCAGGCTGCGCAACGGGATCTCCGAGGAAGTGGCCACCGCTTCCAGGGTTTCGGCGGCCAGCTTTTGCTGGGTGGTCTTGGCGGTGACGAAGAAGAGTCCGAGCCGGTTGGCCAGGGCGTGCTGCAGTGCGGCCCAGATGGAGGCGGCGGTTTTGCCGGTGCCGGCCGGCGCCGAGGCGAGAATGTCGTGGCCCTTCTCCCAGGCGCCGGTCATGGCCGCCACCAGCTCGTCCTGGCCCGGGCGCATGGCCGGGAAGGGAAACACCAGCTGGTCGGCCCAGGAGGTGCGCGTCTCCAGTCGCTGCCGCTCCTCCTCCACCTGGGTGAGCAGTGTGTCGAGGCGGGTTTCCAGCCGGCGGCGAGCTTCCGGTGCATCCAGTTCCACCGGCAGTTCCAGGGTGGCGTCATCGGCCAGGTTGAAGAGGATCAGCAGTCCCCGTACCTCTTCGTCCCCCTCAGCCAGCAGGGCGCAGTAAATCTCCAGCTGCAGAAGGTGCTCGCTTCGGGGTCGGATCCCGTCGGCGGTGAACCGGGACGGGGGCAGGGTCACCGACTTGATCTCCTCCAGCACCAGAATCCCGTTTTCATCGCGGTGGAGGCCGTCCACCCGCCCCTGGACGGTGACGGTCCAGCCGGAGATCCCGAACTCCCGTCGCACCTGGATCTCGCTCTCATATCCGGGGATGTGCCCGGCCCGCACCTGCTGCACGTTTTGGTGTGCCCGGGTGCCCATGGCCATTCGGTCCGGAAGGGAACGGCCGGTTGCCCCGCGGGAGCGGAGCAGGGGATCCCCCAGCACCAGGTCGCCGACGCTGACTTCCAAAGTGCGGTTCTCGCTGTCCAGGCGAAGTGTCAATTCCGGGTTCCTTGGAGCGGTTCGGTCACTCTGGCGAAAATCGAGGTCAGCAGGTATACTCCGGTGCTTGAAATCGAGCGATTCTATCCCAGGCCCGGGGAGGGAGCAAAGTGATGCGGACATCCGATACGGAAGCCGGGGCGACGGCTCCGACATACAAACTGGCCGTTTTTGACATGGACGGCACCCTGACTGACTGTGTCAGCAGCTGGCAATACTACCACGAGCGTCTTGGTATCTGGGACGGCGAGGCCTCGGTGCACCAGGAGCAGTTCCGCCGGGGCGAGATCAGTTACGAGGAGTTTGCCCGCCTCGATGCCGGGCACTGGGCCGGCCTGCCCCTGGAGCGTCTGGAACAGATCACCGCCGAGGTCAACTTCCTCCCCGACGTGAAGGAGTGCCTGGGCCGGATGAAAGAGGACCTGGGGCTGCGGCTGGTGGTGATTTCGTCGGGCCTTACGGTGATGACCGACCGGGCGCGCCTGGAACTGGGAGTGGACCAGGTCTTTGCCAATCGGCTGGTGATCAGCGAGGGGCTGATCACCGGTCAGGTGGACGTGGTGGTGCCCATCGGCGGCAAGGGGCGGGTGCTGCAGCTGATTCAGGAGCGGTTTCGTGTGCAGCCGGAGGAGACGGTGGCGGTGGGCGACAGCCGGGACGACCTCGATCTCTTCAGCCGCGCCGGCTTGACCGTGGCGGTCAACCCGCGTCACGAGGAATTGGCCGAGCGGGCCGACCTGGTCTGTGATTCAGGCGGATATCCGGCCATCCTCGACCTGGTTAAACGGAAGAGCCAACCGAGCCATGCTGGTTAAGCATTAGATTATGAGTCACTTAATCTGTTTTATGGCGTCTGGTTCTTGACGTTGACCGGTGAAAACCCTATCCTGATTCATCACTGCCATCAAAGGAAAATCAGGTCCGATGAGTGCTGCAAAGAAATCAAAAGAGCCTGCCTTCGGCGAGGCGAGGAAGAACGGCAAGTGTTCCCGCTACCCGGGGTTTTTCAAGCTTGACGTGACGGATCGTCTCGACGCCCTCGACAAGTGGACCAACCTCTCCGTCAAGGAAAAGTGGATGCTCAAGCAGGAGACCCTCACTCCTGAGCTGGCGGACCTGATGGTTGAGAACGCGGTGGGCGTTTTCGGTATGCCCCTCGGACTGGCGGTGAACTTCCAGATCAATGACAAGGACTACATCGTCCCCATGGCCATCGAGGAGACCTCGGTGATCGCCGCGGCGAGCAATGCGGCCCGTCTGATTCGCGACCAGGGGAAGCTGACCGCTGAAGCCAGCGACCCGATCATGATCGGCCAGATCCAGATCGTCGATTCCCCCGACGCCGAGGCGGCGAAGACGGCCATCCTGGACAAGAAGGACGAACTACTCTCACTGGCCAACAGCAGCGATCCCGTGCTGGTTGAACTGAACGGCGGGGCCCGGGACATCGAGGTGCGGATCATCGATTCCCTCAGCGGGCCGATGGTGATTGTCCACCTGCTGGTGGATACCCGTGATGCCATGGGCGCCAACGTGGTGAACACGATGGCCGAGAACCTCGAGCCCATCGTGGCCGAGCTGGCCGGCGGGGAGGCGGTCTGCCGCATCGTCTCCAACCTCTCGGACCGCCGGATGGCCCGGGCGCGGATGGCACTCAACGTGGAATGCCTGGCCCGCGGCAAATACAGCGGTGAGGAGGCGGCCCGGAGGATCGTCAAGGCCTACCACTTCGCCGAGGCCGACCCCTACCGCGCCGCCACTCACAACAAGGGCGTGATGAACGGCATTGACGGCATCCTCATCGCCACCGGCAACGACTGGCGGGCGGTGGAGGCCGGGGTGCACGCCTATGCTTCCCGCAGTGGCACCTACAAGCCGGTGAGCAAGTATTACCTCGACGGCAAGGGCCGCCTGATCGGCGAACTGGAGATCCCTATGGCCGTGGGCATTATCGGGGGGGTGACCGGCATCCACCCCGGTGTGGAGATCCTGCTCAAGATCCTCAACGTCTCCTCTTCCCGCGAACTTGCCCAGGTAACAGCCAGCGCCGGGCTGCTGCAGAACTTCGCCGCCCTCTGGTCCCTGGCCACCGAGGGGATCCAGCGCGGGCACATGACCCTCCACGCCCGCAATGTGGCTGTCTTTGCCGGTGCATTCGGCGAGATGGCGATCAAGGTGGCCAAGGAGATGGAGAAGGAAGGGCTTGTCCGCTACGATCGGGCCAAGCAGATCCTGAGAAAGCTTCTGGTCCGCGAGGCCGACGAGAACGGCACCACCCCCGACCCCCCCGACGAAAAGTAGTTTAAAAAGTTACCTGTCCCCTTTTTAAACGCCGTTCAGCAGGCCCCTGACTGTTAACACCTTAATTAGGGGACAGGTAACTAATTATACAAACTTACCTATCATACGGACCCTGTATATAGCTATTCTCGGGGTGACTGGTCAATTATGTTCGATTAATTGGTGACCTGTCCCCTATTTAGCTGATTAACTGTTTAGGGGTTAAGGTTCTGTTTACTCCACCAGCCAGAGGGTCAGCTGCATAAACCGTTTTCTGTTAGTACGTTAATGAGGGACAGTCCCTTTGAGCAGGGGACTGTCCCTCAATTTGCACGTCCCTGATCAGTAACTTCGATGGTGTTTCTGTAACACCGGTTACATGAATTGCCAGCTCAAGGCGCTATTCCGATCACGGTGCAACTGGACGTGTCGGTGTCTCCCGCCGGCGGATAGGGCGGCTGGTTGTATGGCGCTGGTGTCACGTCCTCGGCCACCAGCTGAAAGAGGTTGCTGCCAAGCACCGCGGTCAACGCCGGAATGGTCTGGTTCCAGGAACTGGCGTATGAGTCGCCGGCGGCCACATTGGTCCAGCCGGATCGCCAGTTGGGATAGAACTGACCACTGCCGGTGGTGAAGTTGATTTTCGCCGCAAAGCGTCGGGTTTGGCCGATATAGGTGTTGATCAGCGTCGCCGACATGTTGGTGACAAAGGGCACCGTGCCTGACGGGGGAGCGCAGGTCAGGATGGCAGAGACCGTCCCCGGAGATCCTCCCGCTTCCCCGATCCGGATATCCGCCCCGGAATTCTGTCCGGCGAGACGGCGCCAGGGCCCGTGAGCAGGGATCGGGGGAGGGGTGATCCCCGGCTTGAGAACGTTTTGATGGGCATGGAGGATGCGGGCCCTCCAGCGATAGAGGGACCCTTCAGCAAGGCCGGGGATGGTTATGGTCAGCGTGCGGCTCCCGGTGGAGATCCCTTCCCATGAGGTGGAGGTAATGGTTTCACAGCCGGGGTCACCAAAATTCACCCCGGGGCCGCAGTATTCCACTTGCAGTTTTGCCCGGCCCAGGCCCTCGGGGTGGGTGGCAACCATCCGCACCTGAAAGTCGTCAACATCGTGAGAGATACCCCAGGGCTGAACAGGGGTGTCGTCGCCGTTGCCGCGCAGCTGGCGGGCGATGACCGGCCGGCCATCACTGTTGCCGTGATAGACCAGGGCCACACCTTCGTTCGTATTCCCGCTGTCGTATTGGGACGCCCCGACGATAACATCGGCGAAGCCGTCGCCGTTGACGTCGCCGGCGCCGGAGACGCTGTGGCCCATGTAGGCATAGGCCTGATCGTGTTCCAACCCGGTTGCGGGAAGGATTGAGATGCCGGAAGCACTGCCATGATAGATAAAGGCGACACCTTCCTCCGTCTCTCCGGAGGCGTAACTGCCGGCCCCGACGATCACGTCGGTGAAGCCGTCACCGTTCACATCGCCCGCACCGGAGACGCTGTGGCCCATGTAAGCGTATGGATAGGACGAGGAGACCAGTGTTGCGGCAATGGTCGATATACCTGAAGGGCCGCCGTGGTAGACAAAGGCCGCGCCGGCATCAGGCTGTGTGTCGTCGTAGTGATACGCCCCGACGATCACATCACCGTAGCCATCGCCATTGACGTCGCCGGCGCCGGAGACACCGGTGCCCATCTGTGCGTATGGCTGGTCCGACTCCACAATCGCCGCCGCGGTGGTGGAAATGCCGGCCGGGCCGCCGTGATAGATGAAGGCGCCACCTTCTCCAGCCTGTCCGTTGGTGTAACTGGTGACCCCGACGATCAGGTCGGCGTAGCCATCCCTGTTCACATCACCGGCACCGGAGACAGAGTAGCCCAGGATGAAGCCGGGCTGGTCCGGCTCCACCATTGCCGCCGGCGTGGTGGAGATACCGGAAGCGCTGCCGTGATACACGTAAGCCACACCCTCGTCGGTCTCACCATTGTCGTACGTGGGAGCCGAGACGATCAGATCGGCGAAGCCGTCACCGTTCAGGTCGCCGGCGCCGGAAACGCTCCAGCCCATCAGCGCTAAATCCTGGTCCGACTGCACCATGGCAGCGGCGGTGGATGAAATCCCTGAAGGGCTGCCGTGATAGACAAAGAACGCACCCTCGTCCGTCTGTCCGTCATCGTAATTTATTGCCCCGGCCACAACATCGGCATAGCCGTCGCCGTTGACATCACCGGCCCCGGAAACGCTCCAGCCCAGGTAGGCATACCCTTGATCTGATTCCACCATCGCTGCCGCGGTGGCTGACAGACCGTCAGCGCTGCCGTGATAGACAAAGGCCGCGCCCTCGTCGGGCTCCCCGTTGTCGTAGCCAAAGGCGCCGACGATCACATCACCACAGCCGTCGCCGTTCACATCGCCCGCATCGGAGACACTCCAGCCCAGCAGGGCGGCGTCCTGGTCCGATTCCATCATGGCTGCAACCGTGGGGGAAATGCCGGAGGCGCCGCCATGAAACACAAAGGCTGCCCCCTCTCCGGACTCTCCGTTGGTGTAGTTGGAGGCCCCGACAATCACATCGGCATAGCCGTCGCCATTTACATCCCCGGCTCCGGCGACGCTGTTGCCCATCCCCACCCCGGTGAGGTTGGATTCGACCCTGGCCGACGGGGTTAAGTACATCATCATTACAGTGGAGGGGCCACCATAGTAGATAAGTCCAGCACCCTCGCCCGTCTCTCCGTTGTCGTAACCCGGAGCCCCGGCAATCACATCGGCATAGCCATCGCCGTTCACATCCCCGGCGCCGGAAACGCTCACCAGCCCGGCACCCACCTGGTCGGATTCCATCATTGCATCCGGTCCAGTGGCGATACCCCAAAGGCTTCCGAAAAAGACAAAGGCGATACCCGGGTTGACGCCTCCCAGGGTGGACGACACCACAACATCGGCAATGCCATCGCCATTCACATCACCCGCATCGGACACATGCCTGCCGAGATACGCATTTTCCACGTTGATGTCCAGGATGGCTGACACTGTGGTAGGAATTCCGGTGGCGCTGCCATAATAGACAAGGGCTGCACCCTCGCGATACGAGCCGTTGCTATAGAACTTTGATCCGACGATGACATCGTCGTAACCGTCGGCATTCACATCCCCGGCTCCGGAGACGCTTTCGCCCATATAGGCGTTCGCCTGGCCGGATACCACGGTGGTTGCCGGGGTGGTGGGGATACCGGCGGCGCCGCCGTGGTAGACAAAAGCCCCTCCCTCGCCGCTGTAGCCATCAGCGCCAACGATCACATCGGCGTAGCCGTCCTCATTTACATCCCCGGCGCCGGAGACGCTTGTGCCGAATCGGGGGTTCCCCGACAGGTCGGGATCCAGCGTGGTCGCCGCAACAGTCGATATTCCGGTGGGGCTGCCATGAAAGATATAAGCTCTTCCTCCACCAGGGCTGTACATTTTGGCCCCGACGATCACATCGGCATACCCGTCGCCGTTCACATCGCCGGCCCCGGAGACGCTGCAGCCCATCAGCGCCCAGTAGCGGTTGGATTCCACCATCGCCGCTGCGGTGGTTGACAGTCCAGTTGCGCTGCCGTGATAGACAAATGCCGCCCCCTCGTTCTCGGTTCCATTGTCGTAGCGGGAAGCTCCGACGATCACATCTGCGTACCCGTCGCCATTGACATCCCCAGCGCCGGATACGCTGTCCCCCATTGATGCTTCCACCTGATCGGATTCCACAATGGTGTCCGCCGTGGACGTGAGAATGGGGTCGATGGTCAGCGGATAGGCGGCATCAAGATCACTGATCAGGATCTGGATCGTGCCGGGATCCGGTACGTCAAGCGTGGCCAGTACATCCCTGCCCTCCGCGTCAACTACGTAGAGGTCTGAATATTTCAGCTTCCTGCCGCCAGGACTGGAAAGCAGGACATGATCCCCTTCCATCTCGGCTCTTGCCGCCGAGACCTCCAACGTCAACCGAAGTTCACCGGCTCCGCTGGGCCTGGACGGAAGCACAAAACCGTGCTCCAGGCCGTTCGGACTGTTGACAAACCACTCGGTGAGCCCACCCCGTCTGATCTCCACCCGGTTTCCCGAATTGAGCATGGAGGGATTCACCAGCAGATCACAATCACTCACATCCTCCGACCCACGGGTCAGACCGACCAGCGTGAGATGGAGCAACTCCGAACCGTCCGAGCCAATTCGGTCCATGACGCCGATACCGCACGTGTCGAAATAGATCCGCAGATTGTTGGCCCGGTTCGGGGCCTGCAGCCCTTGGCCATTCCAGGACGCGTGGTACTCTCTATCCAAAATGTGCTGCTGCGCCAGGCCCAGCCAACCCCTGTCCGCTTCTGGTCCGGAAGGGCCGCAGTTGGAATCGTCACGCGCTGCGTCTGCCGTTGGTCCGAGGCAGAGTAAAAGAAGAAAAATAAAAGCACTCACTGTCAGGTGTTTCAGGACTCTCTCTTTCATTGTCTGAATCTCCTTTTCTTTGCTGCGCGGGTTGCCGTTCAGGTATATGACGCCCGGCAACGCGGAATCCCCTCACCCCCATCCGCTCCTGGATTTGACTTTAATTTTCCTGAAATCTATATTTCCCATAACCGATGTATCTATTTGATCTTGGAGCAATTTCATGATGCCCGTTACGCCAGACTCAGATGAAACCGAAAACGAGAACCGGACGGTTGACCGAACCGACGATCAACCTACCGATGAATACGACGAATTGCGTCGCCGGCTTTCCCAGGCAGTGAGGAAGGTCTGCCCCCGCTGGTTGGCGGACGAGAGTGACGATCTCGTCCAGAAGGCCCTGATGCGTCTGATGAGACAGCGGAAGAAAAGTGAGGGGAACGGGGAGTACGGTGCGTCTTATCTATGGCGGGTAGCATATAGCGTCATGGTGGATGAGATCCGAGCCCGCCGGCGGAGAGGAGAAGTTGCCTTGGAGGACCAGGCCGAATCGTACCTGGCGGCGGGTCACAGTGCCGACCCCGAACGGGCGAGTCATTCCGGCCAGATCGGGGCGGCCATCCGCGACTGTCTCTCGTCCCTGGTCCGGCCACGCCGTCTTGCCGTGACCCTCTACCTGCAGGAGCACACTGTTCCCGAGATCGGCGTGCTGCTGGGGTGGGGTACCAAGAGGTCGGAAAATCTGGTCTACCGGGGCCTCGATAATTTGCGGAAGTGCTTGACATCCAAAGGGCTGAACAATGAATCCCCAGGATACTGACAACGAGATTCGCCGGCTGCGAGAGGCTTTTGCATCGCTGGCCCGCGATGCCGGGCCGACTGAAGGCTGTCCGGATCCGGATCGGATCTGGATGGCCGTGCGGGTCGAGCTTTCCCCGGGAGAGGTGCGTGAACTGGTCGAACACACGGTGGCCTGTCCCGTCTGCGCCGAGGCGTGGGCTCTGGCGCGGGAACTGAATATCGAATCTGCGCCGGCAGCGAAAACCGACGGAACGCTGATCGCGCGGTCCACGGTGAGCCGGCGATCCGCCTGGCGCTGGGGCTCGATCATTGCCGCCGCGGCGGTGATCATGCTGGTGACCGTGTTCTCTATCCAGTTCGATCAGTCACCCGAGAATCTGCCGGGGACTCCCGGATTCGATTCACCCCGATATCGTGAAGGGGGCGAGGCCACTATTCGCTCTCTGGTCCCTGCGGACAGATCGCTGCCAAGAGAACGCTTCGAACTGGCCTGGTCTCCCGGCCCGCCCGGCACCCGGTATCAGCTGGAGATCGCCACGGCAGATTTGGATCTGGTTCTCAAGGCTCGGGGACTGGAAGAGGCCGGTTTCCTGGTGGACGAAAATACCCTTCAACCATTTCCACCCGGCACCCGGCTCCTCTGGCAGGTTGAGGCGGCACACCCCGACGGCACGCGCCTGACTTCGGAAACCTTTGTTGCCGTCCTGCAGTGAGGTTTGGGGAGAAGGTCTCAGATCATGATGATTCGAACGCCGGCAGCTCATTGCTTCGTTTTCACACTGCTGGCGTTGTGCTGGTCGATAGCCATCCCGCTGTCCGCCGATCCACCCGATCCCTTCGCGGAGTGTGAGGCGCTGGTTCGCGCGGCACCTGATTCCCTCGAATCCTATCTCTGTTTCGAGACCACGGCCCAGCGGCTCGGCATGATCGATGAGGCGGTGAATCGCCTGGAGGTTATCCTTTCCCTTGACCCGCAGAACCACCGGGCACGGTATCGTCTCGCCCTGCTGCTGCGTCGGATTCCCGGAAATCAGGAGCGTACCATCGAGCTGCTGCGGCAAGCGGTGGACGGCCTGGTGGCTGAGGGGGAAATTCTCGCCGCGCTCAATTCCCTATATGGCATTGCTGAATCCCTGACCAGGCAGGGCCGCCATGAAGAAGCTGACACCCTGCTCCGACGGGTTGAGCGGGAGGCGAAGGAGAGCGGTGACGACCACCTGATGGCCCGGGCGTATTTCTACCAGGGAGAGATCCTCTACCTCAGACAAAACCTCGGCCAGGCCTGGCGGCTGTACAAGAAGGCTGAAGCCACTGCCGGCCCTGACGGACCGCTGATGCTGAGGATTCTCGCCCATGGCCGCCTGGCCAAGGTCGCCTGGGCTTTGGACCAGCAACAGGAGGCGATGGACGCCTACCGCCGGCAACTACAGTTATGCCGGGAGCTCGGCAATCAGCGTTTTGAAGCCACCGCCCTGGGCAACATGGCCCTGATCGGGATGAACATGATCGGTTTTGGCCAGATCGATCGTGAGGAAGTGCTGAGACTGGTGAATGAGGCTCTCGACACCTGCCTCGCCTCAGGCTATCGAATCGGCGAATCCCGATGTCATGTTTTCCTCGGGCGTCTGACCTCCGGTGACGAAGCCCTGAATCATCATCAGCAGGCTCTGGATATCGCCAGGGAAATAAACCACGAGATCAAGATCATCGAGGCGCTTCGGGGCCTGGCCCTCCACCTGGTGCGGTCGGACCCCGGCAATCCGGAGGAGGCTCTCGAACTGCTGGACGAAACCCTCCAGCGCTCCCATGATCTTGGTTCGGAACCGAATATGGTCACTTCGCTGACCTACCGGGCCGGTGCCCACTGGATCGCCGGCCACCGGCAGGAGGCAATCGCCGATGGCCTGGAGGCGATCGGAATCATCGAAACGATGTTCGACCGTCCGCAGGAAGAGCAGTTTCGAACAAGCTTCCTCAGCGCCTGGGGCGGCCGGTATTACGCGCTTGCCGGGAACGTTCTGGAGCCTGCCGGATCACCGCCTTCGCCGGAAGACCTGGAACTGTCATTCGTCACCATGGAGCGTCTAAGAGCTCGCGTACTGTTGGAGTCACTGGAAACGGCCAGGGCGCCGGCAGCTGAACTCGAAGAGACCCCGGCCCTGAAGCACTACCGGGAGGTACTGGGGGAAATCAGCAGCACGCAACGCCTGCTGCTCAATCCTGCCCTGCGCGGTTTGGCGAGGCAGGAGAAACTGGACGAGCTGGAGCGGCTGGAGCAGTTGGAGACCGCTCTCCGCGTGGAAACGGCCGGCGACATTGCCGGGCAATCAATGCCTGCCCGGCTGTCATTTCCCACCCTCGACGAACTGTACGGCGCGCTTGCCGAGGATGAGGCGATCCTCTACTTCCAGGTCAACGTGGCTGAGCCGATCTGGCTCTCCGAAGGCGGCGCCTGGCTACACGTCCACACCCGGGAGGGGTCAACGGTCCACCCGCTCCCGTCGCTCCCCAGGCTTCGTTCGGCGGTGAGACTTTTTCTCGGGCTGTTCAACCGTCGTGACGGGTCGGAAGCCGAAGGGGCAGTTCAGCTTTACAACGATCTGCTGCAGGATGCGCTCATCGATCTGCCTTCACCGGTCAAGCGGCTGATCATCGTGCCTGACGGTATTCTCCACCGGCTACCCTTTGGTGCATTGCGCCAGGAAAAGGGCGCTACGCCGCTGGCCATGCGCTACCAGATTTCGCTGGCACCCTCGGCAGCCATTTGGCTGCGTTGGCGGCAGCATCCACCGGGAAATTTCGCGATCCCGGCCCTGGCCCTGGTTGATCCGGAGCTTCCGATGCACGATTTGAATCAAGGATTCGGGGTGGCGGAGGACCGGGCTTGGTCCCTGACCGCGGGAGAGCGTTTGGGGCGGCTCCCCCGCGCTCGCGAGGAAGCCCAATCCATCGTACGCTACCTGGGCGGGCAGAGCCGGATACTGGTGGGAGCAGAAGCCACCGAACAGTTCATCAAGCAGAGTAACCTACAGCAGTATTCCGTGCTTCATTTTGCCGCACACGCTGTGTTGGATGATGTCTATGGCACTGGTTCGGCGGTGATCCTGGCTCCGGGATCCGATGAAGAAGACGGCCTGCTGCAGGGCCGAGAAGTGGCGTCCCTGGACCTGGACGGGCAGGTCGTCGTACTGGCGGCCTGTCGCAGCGCGTCGGGGGTGCTGTTGCGGGGGGAGGGAGTGATGGGCCTGGCCCGCGCCTTTTTCCAGGCCGGGGCACATACCGTAGTGGGAAGCCTGTGGCCGCTGCGGGATGATGAGGCCGCTGAACTGTTCGAAGCGTTTTACCGGCACCTCGGCCGGCAGAAGAGTGTCGGCGAAGCGCTCGGTGAGGCGGTAAGGGAGTCCATTGAGTCTGGGGCGCCGCCCGCTGTCTGGGCCGGTCTGGTGGTGCTGGGCAACGGAGACATCGTGCCCTTGCCTGAAGGCAGGCAGGGGTTTCACTTGCACTGGTGGCAGCTGATTTTCCCGTTACTCCTGGTCGCCGGTGCTGTCCTGCTCCTCTCTTTCCTCCGGCAGCGGCGGATTAATTTGTTTTAAAAAGGGGACAGGTAACTATTTAACGAGGGGTTGCCTGATATCGTTAACTAGTTACCTGTCCCCTTTTTAAAATTCTATTTTTATTCCACCAGCCAGAGGGTCAGTTGGGGGAAGTAGGTGATGAGTATCAGGCCGAGGATCGAGATGATGAGGAAGGGGAGGGCGGCGATGTAGAGGCGGACGATGGGCTTTTTGAAGCGGAAGCTGGAAATGAAGAGGTTCAGCCCCACCGGGGGGGTGGAGTAGCCGATCTCCAGGTTGGTGAGGAAGATCACCCCCAGGTGCACCGGGTTGACGCCGTATTCCAGGGCGATGGGTGCGATCAGCGGCACCACCACCACCAGCGCGGAAAAGATATCGAGCATGGCGCCCACGATGAGCAGGAATATGTTGAGCACCAGCAGGAACATGATCTTCCCCGAGACGTGGGACTGCATGGTCTCCAGGATCTGGAAGGGCACTTCGGCATCGATGAGGTAGTTGGTGTAGGCCAGGGCCGCGCCGAGGATGATCAGAATCCCGCCCACCAGTACCATGCACTCGCGGAAAATGCGGGGCATGTCCCGGAGTTTCACGTCACGGTAGAGCACCACTTCAACCAGCAGTACCAGGAACGCGGTGAGGGCCGCCGCCTCGCTCACCGCCAGCCAGCCACTGAAGATGCTGCCCAGCACGATCACCGGCAGGGGCAGTTCCCACTTGGCCTCCCAGAGCGCCGCCCCGGCCTCCTTCCAGTTGAAGGGTGTGCGTTCGGTGCGGCCCCGCGCGCCGGTGATCACGCCGTAGACCCCGATCAGCGACACCATCAGGATGCCGGGCACCAGGCCGCCGCGGAACATGTCGTCCACGCTGACCGATGCGACGATGGCGTAAAGGATCAGCGGGATGCTGGGCGGAAAGAGCAGCCCCCGGCTGCCCGAGGTGGTGATCAGGCCCAGGGAAAACCGCTCGCTGTAGCGTTCGGCGATCAGCGCCGGGTAGAGCAGGCCGCCGAGGGCGATGATGGTCACCCCCGAAGCGCCGGTGAGGGCGGTGAAGGCGGCGCAGGTGATCAGCGCCACCAGGGCCAGGCCGCCCGGCATCCAGCCCATCAGTGCCCGGGAGACCCGCAGCAGCCGCTGGGGGCTGCCGCTTTCCGCCATCAGGTATCCGGAAAAGGCGAACAGCGGGATGCTGATCAGGATCGGCATGTTGGCCATGCGGTACATCTCGATGATCACCAGCTGGGAGTCCAGCTCCGCCAGGGTGAAGCTGGCCAGCGCGCTGGTGGCGATGACCACGAAGAGCGGCACGCCGGCAATGGCCAGCAGCACCACGATGATGCCGAGGAGGATGGTCATGCCGTGTCCTCCCCGAAGGTCTCATCCGCGTCGTCTCTCCAGGCGCTGCGTGCCGAGGTGAAAGCGAAAATGAAGAAGCGGACGGTGATGATGACAAAGGCGGCGGGCAGAATCAGCTGGACGATCCAGGTGGGGATATCGAGGAACACGTTTCCACCGAACTCCATCTCGTCCCGCACGAACCGCACCGCCGCCCAGGACAGCACGGCACAGATGACAGCGGAGAATAGGTTGGTCAGTGCGGCGAGAACCGCCTTGCCGCGGGGCGGCAGCAACTGGGGCAGGACGTCGATCTTGATGTGCCGGCCGTCACGGGTGGCCATGGCGGCGCCCAGCATCCCGGTCCAGAGCACCATGTGGCGCAGGAAGGGATCGGCCCAGAGAATGCTGACTTCAAAGGCGTTGCGCAGGACGATCTGGCCGAAGGCCATCAGGATCATGGCCACCATCAGGGTAGTCATCAGGCCGGACTCCAACTGGTGCAGGATCCGGAACAGGCCCCGGTCGGTTGTCCCGCGCTCGCTCATTCGCCTCCCTGCGCCTGGCGGTATTCCTCAAGGTAGCCAATGACCAGGCCATGAAATTCAGCCGAGTAGTCCTTCCCGCGGAGTTTCTTTTCCACCTGGCTGCTGAGTTCCCTGAACTGCTGCAACCCTTCCTTGGTGGGCTGGATCACGCGGATCCCCTCCTTTTTGAAGACCTCAATCGCCTCCTTGTCCTCCTTGCGTGTTTCCCGGGAGAGGCGGTCGATGTGCTTCTCGCAGATGTCCTTGACCATCTGCTGCAGGTTTGCGGGCATTTTACCGAAACTTTTCTTCGTCACCAGCAGGCCGCCGGTGGAATAGGTCAACGGCAGGTCGGTCATGGTCTCCAGCCGGGTGAACCACTGCAGGGCGATCACCCCCAGGGGGGTGTTGAAGGCGGTGTCCAGCAGGCCGGTCTGCAGGCCGGTGAGCACATCGCCCACGTCGACGCTCACCGGGTTGACCCGGGCCTCTTTGAAAACGGTGCTCATGATCGGGTCATTGCCCCACATCCAGGGTTTGGCCTTGCGCAAGTCCTCCACGCTGCGGATCTCCTTGCGTGAGAAACAGTAGGTGAAGCCCAACTGGGGCCAGCCAAGAATCACATAGCCCTTCTTGCCGAATTCCTCCTCCAGCCGCGGCTGGAGTTTGTCCAGCACGTAATTGAACTCCTGGTGGGTCTGGAAGAGCAGCGGCAGCCCCATGGCCCGCAGGTCGGGATATATTTCGGTGAGGCCGCTGCCGGTGAACGCACTGCCGTGCACCTGGCCCACCCGGATCTTGCGGATCACATCCGACTCGCTGCCCAGCACGCCGCCCGGGTAGACCTTGAACTTCACCTTTTGCCCGGTCTTCTCATACACCTCGGCATTCATCTCGTGAAAGATGTCCATCCAGGTGCTGCCGTCCGGGGCGAGGGTGGCCACTTTGATCGTGTGTTCAGCTTTGCCCAGCCTTTTTGTCGCTGCGTCGGCCCGGGTCCCGGTCAGCAGGACGGCGAGGGCGAGACAGGCGATCAGGGTCAAGCGGATGGCCGGACACCGGCACTGCCTGGTCATATTCGAACCTCCATGGATGCGCCGGTTCCGGTTCGGCCGGCGGCGGCGCGAAATCGTGTCAGAAATAGTCTTCGGAGTATTCCAGCAGGGTCCGGGCCTTGACCCGGGCCACCTCGTTCATCAGCCGGCTCTCCGGATAGTTCTCCACCGGTGCCTCGAGCACCTGGTTGAGCAGCGATTCATACAGTTCCTGGTCGAACACCTGCCGGGCGTAGTACTGGGCGTAGAGCACCCTGGTCATCAGGAACTCGTCCCCGCTGAACTCCAGCGCCCGCTCGAAGTGGGCCCGCGACTCCTCCGGCTTGCCGCCAAAGGCTTCGGGTTTGACCCCGTGGTAGATACCGAAAAAAAGGTGCGGCCCACCGAAGAAATACCCCTCGTCAAGTTCGAGGAGCCGTTCCATCAACAACACCAGCTTCGGCTGCTCGGCGATGGCCGCCATTGAATTACTGTTGGCCGTGATCCATCCGGCGAGGCAGGTGCCGGCGAGAAAGACGTCGGGGACGTCCTTCTGTTTGATGGCGGGCAAAATCGTCTCGAACTCCCGGCTGGGCCCGCGCAGGGCACCGGCGATGTCCGGCCGGGTCTGGTCCAGCAGGCGCAGGCTGTAGTCCCGCGAGCGCTCGTAGAGGTGAACCAGCCGCTCCGGCTCCTCCTCGGGAACAAAGGCCGAGGCATATGAGGAATAGGAACGGGCGGCGGTGCGCAGCAGGGCCGTATCGTCGGGCGAGGAGAGCAGCAGCCCGTCCATCAGCAGTATGTAGGCCGGCAACGCCTCCTGCACCATGCGCACGTCGGGCTGGCTGGCAATGGCATCGCTCAACCCGTCAAAGGTGGAACCCATCATCTTGGCCGGCAGCTTTTTGGTCAGGCCGCAGCCGCTGAGGGTCACCGCGGCCAGGCAGACCAGCAGCACCGTTGCCGGGTTCCGCACGATTTTTTTCCAGCCGCCGGCCGGGCGGGGCTCCATCATCCCGAATTCCTTTCCCTGATCACTGAAATCTCGTGGAATGGGTGATCACGATCATTATACCTGACCGGGGAAGGCGGCCATAGAGGGACACGCCGCCCCGGTCAGGACAGGTTCTGGGGCAGCGGGGCACCGGCTTTGCGGTAGCACTCGGCCAGCTCGTTCTTCAGGGCGGATGTGGCTTTTGACTTGGCTGTCCCGGGCCCCTCCCACTGCACCTTGAGAATCGGCTCGGTCTGCGAGGGGCGGATGGTGAGCACTTCATCCATCATTTTCGAGAAGTGCTTGATCGATTCGGTGCAGCGGAACTGCAGTCTGGGCCCCAGGTCGGGAACGCTGGTCTTGAATCGCGACTGCACCTCGCGCAGCAGGTCAACCCGGTGCTCTTCGGGCAGGGAAAACCGCTTGGACCAGACCTTGGTGGAACCATCGTCCACTTCACCCAGAACGCCTTCGGCCAGCTCCCGGAAGTTCTTCCCCGAGTCGTAGATCGACTGCACCAGGTGGAGGCTGGCCAGCAGGGCATCGTCCACCGCCACGTGGCGGAAGCGCTCGTCCCCGTCCAGCGGGGTGAAGAGGAAGTGGCCGGAGGTCTCACCGCCGAAGTGCAGCCGCTCTTCGAGGATGGTCTCCTTGAACTGCGGGTTGCCGGGCTCGCGGATGATGCAGAGGCCGTCTTTCAGGTTGCCGGCGATCCAGCGGATCACCGACAGCGGCAGCTGGGTGTCGGCGGCAAACCGCGCCTCGCCCTCACCCAGCACCTGCTGCACCAGGAAGAGGGTGGTCAGTTCGGGCCCGAAATACATCCGGCCGTTGCCGTCCACCACGCTGAGGCGGTCGCCGTCACCGTCAAAGGCCAGGCCGATGATCGCCGACTCCTGGTACGAGGAGACCGTGCTGGCCAGGTTGATCATATTCCGTTTCCGCGAAGGGTCGGGGGAATGGGCGGAGAAGGAGCGGTCCGGTGAGCAGTACAGCTTGTGGGTGTAGAGGCCGAGGTCACGCTCGTAGACCTTGACCGCCCTGGGCCCGATCAGGCCATGGCCGCCGTCGATGACCACCGTGGCCAGCACCGTGCGGTCCATGGTGCTGCGCATCCGGTCGAGCATGCGGTCGACGATCAGGTTGTACTGGGGGTTGATGTTGTGCAACTGCCTGGTGCCCGGGGTGGCCGAGATGCGCCAGTTGTCGTTGAGCGCGTCCATGGCCAGCGACTTCAACTGGTCGCCGCACAGCGGCCGGCGATTGACCACGATTTTCATCCCGTTCTCGTGCTTCTCGCAATGGGAGGCGGTGATCATCACCGACCCGGCCACCTCCATGTCGTCGACGAGAAAATTGGCCAGGTAGGTCACCGGGGTGGGGGTCATGCCCAGGTCGAGGACGTGGACGCCGGTCTCGTTCACCGCCTTGATCAGCGCTTTTTTCAGCGGTTCGGTGCTCTCGCGGTTGTCACCGCTCACCGCCAGATACTGTCCTTCCTCCAGACGGGAGCCCAGAGCCCGCCCCAGCCGGCGCATGTAGTGCGGCCCGAAATACTTTGAGTCGCCCCGCAGGTCGTAGAGCCGCAGGGTTCGCTCGAAACCGATCATCAGGTTGAGAAAGAGGTAGTCCTTGCTGCCCAGCCGGTAGTCGAGCTTGAAGGCGTCCGAACCATTTTCGCTGGTCATTCCTGCCCCCCTGAAACCGTAGATGCCTTGATTGTCGCGGCCGTCAAGAGTTGGTGCGTTTAAACGCGTTCGGGTCGAGCCCCAACTGCTTGAGACGGGTTTGCAGTGTGCTGCGGGTGATGCCCAGCAACTGGGCGGCGCGAGTCTGTGTGCCGCGGGCGTGGGCCAGCGCCATGGAGATGATTGCCCGTTCGAGGCCCAGCGGGGCCTGCTGAAACGCCTCCTCGGAGAAGGGTGAATCGGCCTGCCCGTTGAGCAGGGTGAAGAGCGCCCGGCGCAGCGGATTCATCTCCTCTTCGCTGTTGCCGGCCTGCCCCGGGTGTCCGTCCTCGAATTCGAGAACCGCGTGGCGGTCGATGGCCGGTTGGGTCCAGCGAACCGTCAGGTCGCGGGAGAGTCTGCGGAAATCGGTAAGCTTGCGGCTGTGCAACCGGTTGACCAGCAGTTCCACGGCGGAGGGGGAGAGCGATTTGAGGGGGATGCCCAGCTCGTCGGCCCACTCCTCGAACAACTGCTGGAAAATGTTGGCCACAGCCCGCGGCCGGTTGCCCGGTGATAGCCGCGAGAGCGGGCCGCGGCCCAGTTGCCGTGGTGCCGATGGCCCCGGGGGCTCCGGGGACAGGTTACGTCGGTCGCGCTGGCAGACCAGGCACTCCAGGCGTCGGACAGCGGAACCGCTGCGCTCGGGCGGCACCTCCACCACCTGGCACCCTTTGAGACTGTAAGCCCAATACAGAACTTCAGGATCGGGGTCACCGGGGGTGATCAGCACCACAAAGGAGCGGCCACGGCGGGCGAATGACTCCGCCTGCTCCACCGTCTCTTCGTCGGGTTCCTGGGCATCCACCACCACCAGTGGGAGTCGGGCCCGCACTCCAGGGATTGAGAGCCGCAGAGTCCCCCCCTTGTCCCGGCGGAGGGTCAGTCTCGTGTCGTCGGGCAACAGGCCGAGGAGAGCATCCACCCTCTCGTCGGCATCATCCTGTGGCAGTGCCGCTTCTGGCATGGTCATCTGAAATTGTGTTCGAAAGTTTCCGTCAGCTGAAGGCTACCCCAAACGGTCCCCCTGACCGCACTCACCGACACTTCCCCCGGGGAACGAATAACCTGGTCGAAGTGGAGGAATACGTAGCTGATCATAGCATGGATGGGATACACTGCAAACCCCGTGAATGCTGGATTTGACATGAACCGGCGCTTCGGATAAATTGGGGCTCCTCCACCAGGCGAAGCTGAATTTCCAAGTGATTGAAACGCAACCGATAGCGGTTTTACCGGTGGGATATTTTGCCGGAAGCGCCGATCACAAAGGTGGAAAATTTACAGGTGAGATTCGATGTATGACCTCTCGTTCGTCCGTGAAAACGTCGAGGCCCTGATCGCCAAGATCGGGACCCGGGGTGAAGAGTTGAACCTGGATGAGTTCATCCAGTGCGACGGCGAACGGCGCCACCTGCTGAAAGAGGTGGAGAGCCGCAAGCAGGAGCGGAACGTGCGGTCGAAGGAGATCGGCGCCCTGCGCAAGCAGGGGCAGGACGCCTCCGCGGCCCAGGCCGAGGTGCGGCAGCTCTCCGATTCGATCAAGGAGAGCGACAAGCGGCTGAAGGAGTGTGAAGCCACCCTGCAGCGGATCATCGAGCGGATCCCCAACCTGCCCCACGGCTCGGTGCCGCTGGGCGCCAATGAAAACGACAACCCGGTGGAGCGGGTGGTGGGGGACAAGCCGCTGATGGATTTCCCGGTCAAAGCCCACGACGATCTGGGTGTGGCCCTGGGCATCTTCGACTTCAAGCGCGCGGCCCGGATGACCGGTAGCCGCTTCTCGCTGCTCTTCGGGGCCGGGGCCCGGCTGGAGCGTGCGCTGACCAGCCTGATGCTGGACATGCAGACCAAGGAGAATGGCTACCTCGAGGTGATGCCGCCCTTCATCGTCAATGCGGACAGCCTTTTCGCCACCGGCCAATTGCCCAAGTTCGCCGAGGACCTGTTCAAACTGGAAAAGCTGGAGGGGCAGGATTACTACCTGATTCCCACCGCCGAGGTGCCGGTGACCAACATCCACGCCGGTGAACGGCTGAACGGCGCTGATCTGCCCATCCGTTACGCGGCCTTCACCGCCTGTTTCCGCAGCGAGGCCGGCTCCTGGGGCAAGGACACCAAGGGGCTGATCCGCCAGCACCAGTTCAACAAGGTGGAGCTGGTCAGCTTTGTCGAACCTGACGATTCCTACGACGAGCTGGAGCGGCTCACCGGTCATGCCGAAGCAGTGCTCCAGCGGCTGGGCCTGCACTACCGGGTGGTGAGCCTCTGCACCGGCGACCTCGGCTTCTCGGCAGCCAAGACCTACGACCTGGAGGTCTGGGTACCCAGCCAGAACGCCTACCGCGAGATCTCCTCCTGCTCCAATTTCGAGGATTTTCAGGCCCGGCGAGCCGGGATTCGCTTCAAGCCCGAGGGCGGCGGCAAGGCCGAATACGTCCACACCCTCAACGGATCGGGCCTGGCAGTGGGCCGTACCATGGTGGCGCTGCTCGAGCAGTACCAACAGGCCGACGGCAGTGTGCGAATTCCCGAAGCGTTGCAGCCATACATGGACGGGATGGACCTCCTCGCTCTCTGAACCGGAAATCCTTGACAAGCCGAACCTCTTTCCCTAGACTCACCACGTTTTGAGGCGTGACACGGAGGGATGGCCGAGTGGTCGAAGGCGGCGGTCTTGAAAACCGTTGAACGCAAGTTCCGTGGGTTCGAATCCTACTCCCTCCGCCAGCCTTGACACGTGACCGGGGGAGTGGTCGCGGCGCGACCGGACCGCGGAGCGTGAAACATATATGGAGAGGTGCTGGAGTGGCTGAACAGGGCTGCCTGCTAAGCAGTTGTAGGGGAAACCTTACCGGGGGTTCGAATCCCCCCCTCTCCGCCAGCCCCACCAATTCGAACCCTCGCCTTGCTTGTCCAGCAGGGCGAGGGTTTTGAATATGGCTTCGCCCTGGTCGGACGGAGCATCGTCCGCACCGGGGGTGAGTTAATTGAATCCGGGGTTGATTTTCAGGCAGCGCTGTGTCCGATTTCGCCTCCAAACCAAGGATCACTCCGGAGACCCCAGCTCCTCAGCCCGCTGCGTGGCCCGGCCGGCCTCATCGTACTTTCCCTGCTCTGACAGTACCATGGCCAGCACGCCGTAATTGTCCCCGTTGTCTGGATCAAGGCGAATGGCTTCGCGAATCGCCACCTCCGCCTCGGCCCATTTCCCCAGTTCGATATAGGCTTCGCCGAGGAACAACCGGAGGACCGGATCCAGGGGATCGAGACGAGCCGCTGATTGGTACACTTCAGCAGCCTCGGCCGGTTTCCCCTGGATCATCAGAACGTCGCCCAGGGCCATGTGAATCTCCGGGTTTTCCTTGTCCTCCTGCAGGGCCTGACGGAAGTAGGCCGCCGCCTGTTCAGGAGGGGCTTCGGCCAGCAGGCGGTAGCCCTCGATCAGGGTGTCGTCCATGCCCTCGCCGGTAATCCAGACCTCATCGTCCATTTCCGGCGGACCGCCGCCCTCCCGTTCCGCTTCGATGCTGGCCCTGATCTGCTCCAGGAGTTCCGGCGGAATATCCTCCTCGAATTCGGGATCGATGGAGATCATGATCTCGTCATCGGACGGCTGCGGGTCCTGCTGTCGAGGGACATCCGTCCGGGTGACTGCCTGTTGGGGCTCGCTTTCCCCGGCCGGCTGCTTTTCCGGCACGGTCGCCCGCTCCGGGCTTTCACCAGTTGTCCGGATGCCATCCACGGGTTCGGCCACGGGGGGATCTTCGGCAGCCGGCTCCGTGGAAGTGATGTCACCGCCTGCGGTCATCCCTGATACCGTCTCTTCACCGGGGCCGGTGGGCACGGCGGTTCCGCCAAACGGCTTGGGTGGCGCTCCCTCCAGCGCACCCGACACCGCATCTTGCAGCGGCAGGACCACCTCCCGGATGTATCGGTCACCGGCTTCCTGGAGGGCCGCGAGCACGTTCGTTTTGTCCCGTGAACCATGCGCTGTCGGCGCATAGACATCGATGGTGATTGTCACCAGGATCTTGGCGCAGGGCAGGGCGAGGTAGGCCCGGGCGCCGCCGCGGTATGGTTCGTTGGACCAGCTCGGATCTTCCGTGCCCTTTTGGGACCACGATCCCAGGCAGGAATTCGGTCCGAACATCGCGCTGCTGACCTGCTGATCCCCGCAGACCTGATCCTCGCTCAGGGCTTTGCCGTACGCCGTTCGCAGGTCGGCCTCACCGTGCGGCCCCTGGAAGGCAAAGGCGATATGCCACTCTGTGGTGAACTGGATGCGGGGCCTGGCCGCCTCTGCTGATGACTCGCCATCCGCCCCATCTGGGGCGGGAACCCAGGACTGGATCTCCAGCACGCCATCGTTTTTCTCCACGGTGTAGCTCCAGCTCAGGATATTTCCCTGATCCGCCAGCTCTGTGCTTTGGGCCGATTCGAGAAAAAAGGGAAAAGAGGGAATGGCCTGCCGAACGGCATTTGCCATTCGGGTCTTGTCGCAATCGCCCGATTCCGGCGGTGCCGCCGTAACTGTGACCGCGGTACCGGTGATGAACAATCCGCAGAGCAGGGTCAGCAGAAGGCCTTTGGTCCTCTTCATAAGAGCACTCCCCATTGGTAAATGACGTACTATCCTCCGCCGACCGCCACGGCCTGCGAGTTGAGCAAGAAGGTTTCGACCTGTTCGCTGTTGGCCCGTCGCTGCAACTCCTCGATCCGGCGCCTGATGTCCTCGGGCGGATCATCCTTGAGCAGTCCGGTGGGCTGCCACTGCTTCAGGTACATTGCATCGATGAGTGTCCGCGAGGGGTGCGTGGTTGTGGGCGATGATTGACCCGCCGCAGCCTTCATCCCTTCGGCGTTGGCAATCGCCATCCACCAGTCCGCCTCGGGCGGGATCTGTTTGAGCACCATCGTCTGCTGGTCGCGACTCATGCGGTTCCAGACGGCGGCCTGGGAGAGGATGATCTCCTTCATCTTCAGCTCGATCACCTCCTGCCGGGCCACGTCCCGCTCGATCCGGGCCTCCTTGGCCGCGAGCTGGAGGTCCTTGATGGCCGTGGCCTGGTCCATGATGGTCTTGCGGATCGCCACCTTGAAAAATGCCTCGCTGCGGCCGATGTTCTCCACCATGGCCAGATCCAGTGGTATCTTGTCCCCCTTGAGCGTACCAAAAACCTCGTGCAGCGGCAGCCCCTCTTTTCGGGTGATCCACTGGTCGAACAGCTTGATCCAGGCCGGGCCGTCCATCATCACCAGCTGCTTCTTGCCCCGGACCTTGATTGGTGTCGTGGGCAGGCCGAGTTCCTTCATTCCGCCAGGCGTTTTCAGGATCTGCTTGGCGACCTCCACGAGAACCCGTTCAGCACCGTCCCATTTCATCTCGTTGACCTTCTCCCGGGTCATGGCCTTCAGCTTCATCCGACCGAGAGGTGACGAGACGAGCATGGCGAATAACGGACCGCGGATGGCGTACTTGCCGGCCAGGACCTTCTGGTACGCTTTCATGTCCCGCGGGTTTTTAGGCAGGTGCTGTTGTACGTAGCCCAGGTTGCCGATCACCGCGTCGAAAGCCATCCACGGCTCCAGCGGCACCTTTCCGTACAGCTCGTCGTACTTCGACATCGGTTCGTTGACCAGCTCCAGCGAATCACCGTCCCTGCGGGTCGGGGCGTTCTTCAGGTACCCCCCCAGGCGTACGGACAGGTTGTGGCGGAAGAGGTTGCCCCGGTCCAGGTAGCGTTCACCGTCGCTGGCGTTGCGGATCAACTGGTCGATGGTGCTCTTGATCCCCTTGGCCAGCTCGTTCCGTAGTGCGGGGTTCTTGATATCGTGGAGGAAACGGGGTACCGATTCTCCGGTGGGGAAAAACTCCGGGGCGGGATCAACCATGACGCTCATGTCGAACCCGTCCAGATCGATCCTGCCTGTGTACTCCTGGTAGAAGCTCATGAAATCATCGCGCAGCTTTGCACGGGCCGCCTCGGGCATGTCCTTGGCCACCAGGAAAGTGAAATCGATGTCGCTGTCGACCTTCTTGTACGCGGCCGAGTGCTTGTCCCCGGCCGAACCGATGTAGAGGATCGAAACGATGTCATCGCTGTTGGTCCGTTTGTCATTGCTGTTACTCTTTTTCAGCATGAATTCGACCTGGGCCATGGCCAGCAGTTCACGCCGCAAGTTGTCCACCTTGATGCTCAGCGGGTCGTTCTTGTTCAACCCGAGTTTCATGACCCGCTCTTTCCAGCCCAGGCCCTTGAAGAACGCCTTCAGCGTTATCAACCGTTGTTTTGGTGTGTTCAATGTCGGAGCGAGCTCGCCGGTGAACAAGTTGTCGTAGCGCTCCTGCAGCTTCTCCTTGGTCAGGGGTGCACCATTGTCGTCCAGAGCCTGCCTGGCCTCGGCATGGTCTTTGGTTGCCGCCTTGATGGTCGCCGGATCCGCATTCACCAGCTTCTTGGCCTTGATTTTTTCACGTGCGGCCTTGCTCTTGCTGACACAGTCAAAGAAGGTCCAGTACTCGGACACCGATCGCCGTGCCTGCTGACGCTGGCTCCAGAGGGAGTTGTCCACCACCCGGGGCTTGAAACGCGCGGCGGTGTTGACCAGCAGGGTGGCCGACTCGGACATCAATGACCGGCCGTTCTTCATCTGCGCCTGGCCGGTGTTGACCAGGGCATTGGCGATGAAATCGGCCCAGGCCGTGTCCAGGCCGAAATAGCCTTGCAGGATGCTTTTGCGAACGATGTCCTGCTGCACCACCTGGATAACGACGATGGTGCCCAGCCCGGAGGTGGCGCGGGCCATGGTCTGCCATTCGCGCTGGACAAGGGCACCTTCGACGAAATCGGCAAAGGGGTTGAACTGGCGCCAGACAAAATCGGAGAATCCGCTGGCCGGCAGCGGCCGGGTCCAGATGGACTTGACCGCTCCCGCCTCCATGGTGGTGGGGGATGGCGTTCTGGCCCGGATGGGCAGAACGCTGCCGATACTCTGGCCCATGAACTCGAAAAGCGCGGTGTGGATACCCATGTTGCCCATATGGGTCGCCACTTCCATGCCGGCTTCGACGGTCTTCTGCCAGACCAGCTCCTTGCGCAGCGCTTCCACATTGGCCAGTGGCTGGACCTTGGGATTCCACTCGGCCGCCTGGTAGTAGCATTCCAGCGCGCCGTCGTAGTCCCAGACCATCAACTTGTCGGCCCCCTGCATCTGGAAGATCAGTGCCTGCTTTTCAGAGACGTCGATCATCATCCGGGCGCGGTTTCGCACCTTCATGCGCTGCAGCTCGGCCAGTTTTTCCGGGTCGTCCAGGTGTTTGGGGATCTCCTTTTCGATCAGGTCCATGCGCCGCTGGCAGGCCAGCCGGTCGCGTACCAGGCTCCACTGCAGGAAATCGGGATGATCTTCCTCAAAGGCGAGATACCAGGCGTACTTGCGGGGGAGGTTTTTGTTCAGCTTTCCCAGACTAAAGTCGACCATCCGCAGCGCCCGGTGCAGCCCCTCGAGTTCCTGGATCTGCGCCTCTCGGTTTTTGATATAGGCATGGGTGGCGCTGAAGTGGTCTCCGCCCA
This sequence comes from uncultured bacterium, assembly GCA_965531145.1. Classification (GTDB taxonomy): domain Bacteria; phylum Acidobacteriota; class JAQAZP01; order JAQAZP01; family JAQAZP01; genus JAQAZP01. The sequence continues at coordinate 39,557 of CBESOE010000008.1, forward strand.
GTTCGGTGTCCTGGAGCGCCACACGGACAAAATCCATTGGGTTGGTGGTCAGCCGCTTCAGATGATTGAAATGTCCGGACGCCTCGGCGCCGATCTTGGAATTGAAGGCCCGGTTCATGTCGGCCAGGGTCAGCTCCGCATGCCGGATGGCCATCTCCAGCTCCCGGTCCATCTGCCGGATGATGTCCGTCTCGAAACAGGCTTCCAGGCGATCGAAAGCCCCGCTGGTGCTTTCGTGGAAGATGCGGTTCTCGTCCAGCGTGGCCAGGGCCGGGTCAGAGAGAATACGGGCGGCCAGCCCGCCCATTTCATCGTCGTCCAGGTCCCCCATCCGTTTCCAGGCGGCGATGCCCTCCCTTGATTTCTTGCGGCATTCCTTCAGCTGGTGCGTGGTTTCGGCGGATATGGTGCCGAAGATTTCGGTGCCGAAGTACCCCTCCGAATAGAAGTTGACCACACGCTTTGTGCCGTCGAGGGTGGCACCCAGAGCGGACAGACCCCCGGCCAGTACGTACTTGAGCGAGAAGATGAGGGCCTGGGCGGAAGCGTCTTTGAATTCTTCGGCCAGTTCGAGGTTCTTTGTTTTCTTGTGTACGCCGTAGACGCCGGCCAGGTAGCTGTCCTGCTCCATGATGGAGGCTTCGCTTTCGGCCTGCATCACCATCAACGCCTGGACGCCCATGTCGATGTAGACGTCGCGCAGCTGCCGCTGACGCGGGCGCAGCTTCTTCATGCCGTCCGCTGTGTCCAGGGACTGCGTTCGGACCAGCTCCGTCCTCACTTCGCCAAGCCGGCGCTGCACCCGCATCAGGCGCATGCTGTTGATCAGCTGCTGGGCGTTGAGGATGTGCAGCAGGTCATCGCGATACAGATCGTAGCGCAGTTTCTTCAGACTGAAGGTGTCCCAGTGAATGACGAAGTTGAAGCTGCGCGCCTCGTCCAGGGCCGATTCCGTGGATCGGGCCAGACAGCGGGCACGACGGTTGAGGCTGGCGATCAGCGTGGCTTCCTCGCCCTCGGTAAAGCTCTCGTAGATCGGGCTGATCCCCCGGAAATACGCGGTTTCGATCTGGCGCAGTTCCCGGGCCAGCTGGGCGTGTTCCTTCAGATACTTCAGGATCTTCTTCTCGTCGTCCGAGGCCTCGGTGTCCAGATTGTCCTGGACAAAGGATTCGAACTCGGCGACCTTGCCCGCATACCTGGAGCGTGCATCCTCGGCCGCGTGAATACCCTCCAGCAGCGGCATGCGCCGGGCCAGGTTCTGGGGGTCGTTGGGATTCTGAAACACGCTGGGTGTGGTCTTGTTCGCCTGTTCCTTCTCCATCTGCTCAAAGGCCCAGTTCCTGGCCCCGCCGGGAAGGACCAGGTCCAGGGGGGGGCACAGTTTCTCGAAAGGATCACGCACCTCGAACGCGTCGGCCAGGGTGCCGTGGCCGCCATCCGAGTTGTAGACGGTGAGCGTACGCAGGCCGGTTTCGGCCATGGTACCGAGTTCGACGGTGGCCACCCACTGGATGGCCGTGGACTGCGGATCGTCATTCCGGCCGAAATAGGTGGGATGCTTGATCTCGATGTCCGGTCCCAGGGAGATCCGGCACCCGGTCTCCACGTTCTCCGCGACGATGAAGATGCCCAGTTCATCCCCGGGATAGGCGTAGTCGGGCCAGATGCTCGCAATGCTGATCGACGGAGGCGTCAGCGGTCGGCCATGGTCCACCGGGGTGATGCCCTCGGGGATCTCATCCACGGATACACCACGGTAGGAACCGTGAAGTCCGATGCTCTTGATCGGGGGGTCTCGCTTGCTCAATGGACGCAGGGCCTCGATCAGGGCGTAGCTGTCGGTGAAGGGCCCGGCCATATGATCATATGAATAGGTGAACGTCCCGCCGATGCCGTCTCCGACCAGGAAGGTGTTGTTTGCTTCGTTCGGTATGGAGGTGATCATCAACCACAGGTCGTCCTTTTTCAGTCCGCCGTAGGTGGAGTGTCCCGTGGCATGGACGAGATACTGTTCGCGGAAGGTTTTGCGTGGCGTGATGTTCCTGTCCATGCGGTGCAGAACGGCGATGGTGCCGGGTACGCTGTAGTGCATGCCCCGTGACTCGAGGGTGAATTCCGGATTGGGACCTCGATCCAGACGCAGATGGTACGGGAGACCGCGGAATTTTGCGGTGATGGTCTCCTTGGGCGGCGCCAGGGGATTGTATGAGTAGGCGATATCGGTCAGGTCGCCGATGAGGACCCGCAACGCCTGGGGCCAGGAGGTGAAGATCTCGTCACTGCCTTCCCGCGGCAACAGGATCTTCTTCTCCGCCGGCTCGTCGCTCTGGCCGGCCCAGATGACCCCTCTCTTGCTCAGCGGCAGCTCGTATTCATACCTGGTGCCCACGTGAAGCCACTGGCCCTCCACGGCGTAGATGACCCAGTCCTCCAGCCGTTTGTCGCCCTTGCGCGGTTGCAGGGGATAGGCTTCGTCGCCGTAATCCTTTGGATCCTCCGGCATCATGTTGGCTTCGACACGCGGCTGGACATCCATACGAACATTGCTGTGCACGGGGGGCCAGAGATTGACCAGATCGACGCCATGACGCTTCATCACACTGGACATGGTGAAGCTGTCGTAAAATGGGCCCTCGACCTTGTCCAGCTTGTAGGCGATGGTCCCGCCCCAGCCATCGGCCAGCCGGACTGAGTAGCCGGTGGGGATACCGATGCCGGGAGCGTGGTCCACACACATCCACATGTCATGGGGGACCGGGCCCTTGGTGCTGCTGTACTCCAAAGCGTGCACGAGCCACTGGCGCCGGCTGAATACGCTGCGCGGGGTGATGTTATGCCGGCCCAGCAGTTCCCATTCCTCTATCCAGTCATATTCGAGCGCCTTGTAGAAGGTGTTGTTCAGCGCCATCGCCGAAGCCATCTCCTCGTCGAAGCCCACTGTCAGCCGAAGCTTGTATTCCTTTTTTCTGAACACGCCCATGATATACCGGGCCGGGCCGCCGGCCGCCGGAGGCGCGAATTTCAGTTGCACCTTGCTCAGGTGATCGCAGAAATCCTTCACGGCCTCCTCGTGGGACATGTAGCCGCGGGCGACCAGTTCCTTGTCGAGAGGCTCTTCGGAGGTGCCGCCGCCGATTTCATTTTTTTGCATCCAGACGGCATCGAATTCACTGCGCGGCCCGATGCGCAGCCAGCCCGGATCGGTCACGTATATGACATATTCCGTGGCCCGGGCCTGGGCCGCCTCGCGGGTCTCGGGCAGGCCGGCCCGCTCGCCTTTCGTGTCGGCGGCCAGGGTCAGCGTGGGGATCAGGAGAAATATTGCTACTGCGGTCGTGATGAATCGCATCATGATCACTCCCTTGTGAAGCGGGTTGTTTTTCGGGCTAGCGATCGCGCTTGATGATGTGATAACCGAAGGCGGTTTCGATGACCTCGGAAACGCCTCCAGGCTGCAGCTCGAATGCGGCGGCTTCAAAGGTACTGTCCAACTGACCGCGGGAAATGAACCCCAGTGAGCCGCCGTAGAGCGCTGAAGGGCAGTCGGAATGTTCGGCGGCCACGCTGGCGAAATCAGTGTCCGTTTCCCGGCATCTGGCCAGAAGCTCTTCGGCCAGGGTGCGAGCTGCCTGTTGGTCGCGGTCCGTTCGGGCCCGCACCGCTCCCTGAAAGGTCACCAGAATGTGCGAGACCGCGATCTCCTCGAACTCCAGTCTCGTGATGACATGAAAACCACAGGCGGTCTCCACCACGTCGGAAATCTGGCCCAGGCCCATGCTGTAGGCTGCTTCCTCCAGTTCCCGCGCCAGTTCACCGCGTTCGAGCGCGCCGAGAATCCCGCCGCGGGAGGCGGAGGGACCATCCGAGTGCTCGCGGGCCAGGGCCTGGAAGTCGGCTCCGGTCTGGCGGGCCTGGCCGCACAGCTCGGCGGCGAGTTCTCTCGCCTCTTCTTTTGTCCGCTTGATGTTTTCCGGCGCCCCGAGAGCACCCTTGTAGGAAACCAGAATCTGCGCTGCGGCGACCCGGATGGGCGTCTCTGCCGGTGGCTGGGGCAGCCGCTCCGGATCCGCGTTCCGCAGTGTCACATCGCCCCGGTTGCAGCTGCAGCCTCGGTCACCGCAACTGACGATCAGGCTTGCCATGAGGAGGAGTGCCAACCAGGCCGTGGTTCTTTTCACCATGGTTTCGACCTTTCGTCATCCCTGCTGGCGCAGTGAGAGAGACGACAGTTTCATGGGTTGCGGGAGTTTGACGATCGCCTTTGGTAAAATATTACTCCAGATCGCGAAAGCGAGGCAAGCAGCTTGAAAGCATTGATGAAACTCACGCCGGTCCCTCGCGCGCGGCAGGGTTGCCCGAAAGCTGTGCTGCTCATTTCAGCAGATCTGTGATCGCGGCACACATTGAGGCTGACAGTGAAACAATCATGATCCGTTTCAGGGCCAGGACGGGATCGTCGCTCCTGGGGCATTTTGCACGATGGTGAGCAGCAGGCCGACGACGATGGTCGAGATCAGGTGGATGGATACCACGTGGAGGAAATAGTTGGGGAGAAGACGGCGGCACCACGCCGAGGCTTGGTGCCACCCGATCTGCCCGCAAGAATCTGGATAGTTGAGCCTGCGTCTGCGCGACGAGATGTTGAGCTGGAAGCGCAGCGGTGTGACAGATTTCACCCATCGATTCGACGCGATCGGTGAAATCTGAGGAAATTCAACAGCTGCGATCAATCAGATGCCCAATGTGATTAGTGTTCGTATTCACCCGACACACACCGGCAGGTCAAGCTGAGAAGTCGCAGCTGTTGGGCTTTGGGGGCCAGTATCTGTTATAGTGCCCGTCGTTTGATGGGCTTTCGTTCGATTGTAACGGTGATCTCGGGTGTGGTTCGAATTGGTCCTGTCCGGGTCCGCCAGCCATCAATCACCTTTCTGATACCGGTTCCCGACTGCGGGCCCGGAGAAACGGCAAGCCAGCGATCCGGGGCTTGCCGTTTTCATGTTCGACGAACCCGGCAGGACAAGGAGTGAGATGAACACCGACCAGGATCGCGATGCCGTTCGTGTCCGCTTTGCACCGAGCCCCACCGGGCACCTCCATGTGGGGGGCGCCCGAACCGCGCTCTTCAACTACCTCTTTGCCCGGAAGCACGGCGGCACATTTATCCTGCGTATCGAGGACACTGACCGTGAGCGCTCTTCCGAGGAGATGACAGCCGGCATCATCGACGGCCTGGCCTGGCTGGGCCTCGACCCCGACGAGGGGCCGATCTTCCAGTCGGACCGCGGTGCGCTCTATGAACAGTTTGCCAACAGACTGCTCGAAGCGGGATACGCCTACCACTGTTACGCCCCCAAGGAGCTGATCGAGGAAGAGAGGAATGCGGCGCAGAAGGCCGGCACCTCCTACAACGCCCGCTTTGCCCGCCAGTGGAACGCCGACAATGCCGACAGCCGCAAGGCCGAGGGTGTAAGGCCGGTGCTCCGTTTCAGAGTCCCCGAGGGTGAGACGGTGGTGGAGGACCGCATCGTCGGCACGGTGAAGTTCAATAACGAGGAGATCGAGGATTTCATCCTGCTCCGCTCCGACGGCTCGCCCACCTACCACATCAGCGTGGTGGCCGACGACGCCGACCTGAACGTGACCCACGTGATCCGCGGGGTGGACCACCTGACCAACACCTCCAAGCAGGTGCTGCTCTACCAGGCGGCCGGTATGCAGCCGCCGGTGTTCGCCCACCTGCCGCTGATCCTCGGCGAGGACCGCAAACGGCTCTCCAAGCGCCATGGGGCCACCTCGGTGCTGGAGTTCCAGCGCGAGGGTTTCCTCCCCGAAACCATGTTCAACTTCCTCGCCTTGCTCTGCTGGTCCCCCGGGGAGGACCGCGAGATCTTCAGCCGCGAGGAGGCCATCGAGCTATTCGATCTGGGTGACGTCACCTCCTCCGATGCGGTCTTCGACATGAAGAAGCTGGAGTGGATGAACGGCCAGTATTTCAGCGCCATGAGCGGCGAGCAGCTGATCCCCCTGGTCAAACCGGTGCTGGAAGAAGAGGGGTTGTGGGACGATTCCCTGGGAGGGGACAGGCGGGTCTGGTTTGCCGGCCTGCTGGAGATGCTGGCCGAGCGCTCCCGCCGCCTGGGTGATTTTGCGGCCCAGGCACGGCCCTATCTCTCCGACGACTTCGACTACGACGCCAAGGCGCGCAAAAAGCACCTGAAGCACGAGGGTCTGGCCGGTCACCTGGCCGTCTGGGCCGATGAACTGGAAAATAGCGCCACCGATGCTTTCACACCGGAAGAGACCGAACAGCTGCTGAGAAACGTGGCTGATCGCCTGGAAATCAAGGCGGCGATCCTGATCCACGCCTCCCGGGTGGCCGTTGTGGGGCAGGCCGTTTCTCCCGGTATTTTCGACGTTTTGGAGAAGATCGGCCGGGACCGCACCGTCCAGCGGCTTCGCCGACTGGTGGAAATGCTGGAGGCCTGAGGTCATCGGCCCTCGTCTTCCAGCTCTGCCCATGTCGATTGGTCCATCTCATTTATTGTGCGGTCAGGCTATTAGTTTTCTGATAAATACGATCATCTGATGGTTTATTCTTCCTTGACCAAACACGGCATCTACCCTATATTTCTTGTCAATGCAGTATCGTAAGGCGTGTATCGGAACCCGCCTGTTGGGCCGCGCCTGGTTTCCGGAAGCCCCCCAGGGCTAACTCCATGCATCGAGACACTATCGGAGGTTCAGATGTTGAGACGTTGTTTTCTACTCGTGGCCGTAGTGATTCTTGCCGTTTCCACCAGCGTAGCGGCCGGAGTGACTCCTGACGACGGATTGCGGTCCATCGTCCGCATCTCCATTGACCAGAAGGGTGAAATGGAGAAGATCCTTGCTCTCGATGATCTGGACATCGCTGCCGGAGTCAAGGGCCAGTGGATTGACCTGGTGGTCCACCCCAGCCGGATCGATTCGCTCCGCCTCCGGGGGCTCAATGTCACTGTCCGCATAGCCGACACGGGCAAGGCGCTTCGGGATCAGATGGGCGGCGACCGGATCGCTTTTGGCGACTATTACACCTACGCTCAGTCCGTTGCGGCGTTCCAGACCCTGGCTGCCACATATCCGTCGTTGACCAAGCTGGAAACCATCGGGTACAGCATTGAGGGCCGTGCGATCTTCGCTTTCAAGATCTCGGATGACGCGGCCACCGAAGACCCGGCGGAGGGTGAGGTCCTGTTCTCCGGTGTTCATCACGCGCGGGAGCCCATCGGGGAAACACTTTGCCGTGAACATGCCACCAAGCTGCTGGAGAATTACGGGGTGGATCCAGACGACACGCGGCGGGTGGATGAAACCGAGATCTGGTATGTCCCGGTGGTCAACCCCGACGGTTACGTCTACAACGAGACATATTCCAGCGGTATGTGGCGCAAGAACCGGCGGAACAACGGCGACGGCACCTACGGTGTCGATCTCAACCGCAACTATGGCTACGAGTGGGGCTATGACAACAGTGGTTCCAGTCCCTACACCAGTGACGAGACTTACCGCGGGACGGCCGGCTTCTCCGAACCGGAGACCCAGGCGATGCGCGATTTCTGCAACGCCCACGAGTTTGCCGTTGCTTTCAATTATCACAGCTACGGCAATCTGCTGATTTACCCCTGGGGCTATGACACCATCTACTCCCCGGACCACGACACCTTCGTGTCCATGACCGACGTCATGGTCGGTTGGAGCGGCTATTCCCCAGGCACGGCCTGGGAACTGCTCTACCCGGTCAATGGCAGTTCCGACGACTGGATGTACGGCGAGCAGGGAACCAAGCCGAAAACCCTGGCCATCACCCCCGAAGCAGGTGAGTCCTTCTGGCAGGACGACCAGATCCCCAACCACCTCAACGAAAACCTGCCGATGATGGACTACGTGGTTGATCTGACCGGCAGTGCGGTGCTCGCCTACACCTCTCACGAGATCCTCGACGCCGACGGGCGTCTGGACGCCGGCGAGACCTCGCAGATGACGGTGACCCTGGGCAACCAGGGATTTGCCGAGGTGACCAACGTGCAGGTAACGCTCTCCGAGAGCGATCCCTACATCACCCTGGTGGACGCATCCGGTTCATACGGCACCATCGGTTCGTTCGGCAGTGGCACCAACAGCGGCGACACCTTCACGGTCCAGGCTGCTCCCGGGACGCCGGTGGGCCACCCGGCCGCCATTTCGATGCAGATCACCGGTGACGGCGGCTTCACCGCCACCGACAGTTTCACCCTCTCCGTGGGCCTGCCCCCGGTGCTGCTGGTGGACGACGACGAAGGTGACACCTACGAGGGCTACTTCGAGACGGCGATCATAAACGCCGGCTACAGCTACGACCTCTGGACGGTGGCCAGCCAGGGCAGCCCCACGGCCGGCGACCTGCTGCAGTACAGTGCGGTGGTCTGGCTCACCGGTGACGACTGGGGATCAACCCTGACCAGCGCCGACCAGTCAGCTCTCGGTTCCTTCCTGGACAGCGGCCGCTCGCTGTTCATCAGCGGCCAGGACATCGGCTACGACATCGGGTCCTCGTCCTTCTACGGCACCTACCTCAAGGCCAGCTATGTCACCGACGATTTCAACGACACCACCCTGCTAGGCGTGGGCGGCGACCTGATCAGTGACGGTCTGGATCTGAGCATCAGCGGCGGCGACGGGGCCAACAACCAGACCTATCCTTCCCAGATCAACGCCGCCGGCGGATCCACGGCCTGCTGGACCTATGACGGGTCAGCGGTGGGTTCCGTGCGCTACGACGGTGACTACAAACTGCTTTACATGGCCTTCGGCTTCGAAGCCGTGGACAACCAGACCGACCGGGATGCGGTGATGACCCGGGTGCTCGACTGGTTCATCGGCACCACGCCGCCCACCGACACGCTGGGCGCCGGGCTGACCTGTCTGCCCGACTCCGGCACGCTGCCATTCGTTTCGCAGTTCACGGCCGAACTGACCAACCTCACCACGGAGAACCGTCGGGCCGCTGCCAGGATCGACGTGCTGATCGCCAACGGGACGCCGTATACCAACTGGCGCGCCGGCTGGACCAATCTCAGTTCGGGCGAGGTGTTCAGCACGGTCTGGAACCAGAACTTCCCGGGCCTCGGGTCCCTGGTGGGCCTGAACGTGTTTACACTCGTCGCAGAGGACGTGACGCCGGCACCCTACAACCAGCCGCCGTTTGCCGCCTCTGGGGACACCGACACCGGTGCCTGCAGCATCACCGCTGCCGCACCATAGAGGCCGGCAAGGACAAACCCGTGATGGCGTGAAATCTGCTGTATCCGGCAAGCACTGGTGCAGCTGATTTCACTGCCGGAACGGGTTTTTCACCGGAGGCCTGATTTGTTGACCTGGCGGGCGTTTATGGCGATTTTTCGCTTGACAACAGGGGGCAATCTGATTTAATAATTGCGACTTCGCCGGGGCGACTCGGCGGAAAAAGTGGTGGGATGTCGTCCAACGGCAGGACACAAGATTCTGGTTCTTGTTATCGGGGTTCGAATCCCTGCATCCCAGCCATACCCGGCTTCGGCCGATCTTTGAAAACGTGCGGCGCTATCGTCTAGGGGCTAGGACAGGTGATTCTCAGTCATCAGACCGGGGTTCGATTCCCCGTAGCGCTGCCAAGCAATCATCAAGGGTCAGGTTTAATCGCCTGACCCTTTTAGTTTATCCTTCCAACAGAGTGCCACGTGTAGACTCCCATTCTTGTGACACCGGACATTTCCTGGACATCCCTGAACCGGATGGCGTATCTTCCTCTCTTTACAGGAGACGAGGATGAATCAGAACGAACACAATACGGTGCAGGTGGATATCAGCGATCAACTCGACCTCCGCATCCTCGACATAGCTTCCGACGGTCGGGGTGTGGCCCGGCTTGACGATGGCCGGGTAGTGCTCATCGAGGACGTGGTCGACTGCGAGCTGGTGCGGGCCCGGGTCACCGCGGTGCGCAAGAAACTCCTGGAGGCCGAACTGGTTGAAGTTGTTGAACCGTCCGTCCACCGGGCGGAGCCGCCATGCCCGATCTACGGCCCCTGTGGGGGCTGCCGTTACCAGCATATCGATTACCCTCACCAGCTTGAGCTGAAGACCAAGCAGGTTCAGGATGCCCTGCAGCGGATCGGCGGCCTTGATGACATCGAGGTGGAACCGACGGTGGCCTGTCCCTTGCCCTATGGCTACCGCAACAAGATCGCCCTCCATTCCATGGGGAAGCGGCAGGGTGAGCAGTATCTCGGTTTCCGCGCCCGGCACGGCCGGGACCTGCTGAAAGTTGAGCAGTGCCTGATCGCCGAGGAGGGGATCAACGAGGCGGTGGCCGCGGTGCAGAAGCACATCCGCGAGGCGAAACTTCCCGGAAAGCTGCCCCACCAGGTGGTGTTCCGCTCCGATGGCAACAAGGCCTACCAGGACTGGCTGGTGCCGCCACCGCCCGAGGCGCCGCTGCCTCCCAGGACCTTTGACGTGGAAGAGGAGTTGCTGCCCGGGGGGCGGGTGCTGGTGCCCGACACCGCCTTTTACCAGACCAACTTCGCCACCCACCGCCTGCTGCTGAACGTGGTGCGGTCCGAGGTGGAGCAACTGGTGGATTCAGTGGGATCGTTGCCCTACCTGGTGGATGCCTACTGCGGTGTGGGTGTCTTCCTCCTGCTGCTGGCCGACCTGGCCGGGGTGGGGGTGGGTATCGAGTCACATAAGGGCGCCATCAAGGCGGCCACGGCCACGGCCGAGCGGGCCGGAGTGACCAATCTGATCTTCCACCGCGGGGAGGTGGCCCGGACCCTGCCCCGGGTGCTGGACGAGCTGATTCCGGCCCATGGTGCGGAGCACGGCCTGATCCTGGTGGACCCGCCCCGTGCCGGCATGGATCCGGAGACCGTGGCTGAATTGGTGAAACGTGGCGTGGGCACCGTGATCTATGTCTCCTGCAACCCGTCAACGCTGGCCCGCGACCTGAAAGAGCTGGTCGCTTCGGGTTACCGGGCCCAGCGGGTGCTGCCCTTCGACATGTTCCCCCAGACCGCCCACTGCGAGACCCTGGCCGTGCTCCGGCGGGGGTGAGTCGGAAGCTGCGGTTCAAGTGCCGGCGCTCCCGTGCCGAATGGTCAGGTGCGGGCCCGGAACGGTCGGATTCCCTTTGACTTGTCCGGGCTTGTCTGGTAATTTCCTCGGGCGTGTTTGTCGATATCGACGTAATTTTGAGGACTGGGAGGCAAGGAGAGATGACTACACCTGAAGATCGCAACATCACCTGGCACCCGTCCTGTATCGACACCCGCGACCGGGAGCGGCTCCGGGGCCACCGGGGGATCACCCTCTGGTTCACCGGCCTCTCCGCGTCGGGCAAGTCCACCGTGGCCCGGGAGGTTGAAGACCAGCTCTACAACCGGGGGCTGTCCGCCTATGTGCTCGACGGCGACAACATCCGTCACCGTCTGAACAGTGATCTCGGCTTTTCCCCCGAGGACCGGGAGGAGAACATCCGCCGCATCGGTGAGGTGGCCCACCTGTTCAACCATGTGGGGGTGATCGTGATGTGCGCCTTTATCTCGCCCTACCAGAAGGACCGGGACAAGGCCCGGGGGATGGAAGAGGACGGCCGTTTTGCCGAGGTCTACTGCCGCTGCTCCATCGAGGAGTGCGAACGTCGTGACCCCAAGGGGCTCTATGTCAAAGCCCGGGCCGGCGAAATCCCCGATTTCACCGGAATCTCGGCGCCCTATGAGGAGCCGGAAACTCCCGAACTGATCGTGGAGACGGACAAGCTGACCATCAAGGAGTGCGCGACCAAGGTGCTCGAGTATCTCGAAGAGCGCAAGGTCATCGTCAAGCCAGTGGTGGGCCGCCCCCGGATCATCGAATAGCAGATGAGCAGAACCGAAGAGTGCGCACCTGACCGCAAACCGTCCGCCGGCAATGGAACCGCGGTGCTGGTCAAGACCGACGAGCGTAAGCCCGAGGGTTACGACGGCACCTGCCTCCGGCCCACCGGGATGTGCGAACTGGGCGGGAGCTGCGACATCTGTTGGTACAGCCCGGACCACCCCCGCTTCAAACCCTCGCAGGATTGACCCATATCTCGCCGATTGACCGAAACCCGAACCCTCTTCTTTCCGTATCAACAGCCATGGATTGCGCCATCACCACCAGCAGCCTGCAGCGGAAGTTCGGCGACTTCACCGCAGTGGACCAATTGGACCTCACCGTGGATGCCGGATCATTCTTCGGTTTTCTCGGCCCCAACGGTGCCGGCAAATCCACCACCATCAAAATGCTCACCGGACTGCTGAAGATCAGCGGCGGAGAGGCCACGGTGCTGGGGTTCGACGTGGCCCGGCAGCCGGTGGAGGTGAAGCAGCGGATCGGTGTCCTGCCCGAGGAGCTGGCCCTCTATGATCGGCTCAAACCACGGGAGTATCTCGATTTTGTCGGCAGGATGTTCGGGATGCGGAAAAAGGTGATCCGGGCCAGAAGCGAGGAATTGCTGGAGTTGATGAACCTCGCCAGCGAGGGCCGGAAACAGATCGTCGATTTCAGCCACGGGATGAAAAAGAAACTGGCGCTCTGTTCGGCTCTGATCCACGAACCGCAACTCCTCTTTCTCGACGAGCCCTTCGAGGGCGTCGATGCGGTGGCCTCGAGGCTGATCAAGGACCTTCTCGGGTCGCTGATCGGGGCCGGAGTGACCATCTTTCTCACCTCGCACATTCTCGAAATCGTGGAGAAACTCTGCGACCGCATCGCCATCATCCACCAGGGCGGTGGCGCTGAAGGATCTGCGCTACCTGCTGCGCAGCGTGCTGGGCCGTTTCAGCCTGCTGATGGCCCCGGTGCTGGTGCTGATATTTGTCTTTGTCTTCTCCGAAATGGAAATGCTGCGCAGTCCAATGTTTGGGGCGGACCCGGACCGGGTCCTGCTTTTTTCGACGCTGTTCTACCTCGCGTTTCTCTCCAACAATTTTCTCAATAATTGCTTTGCCTGGGAGGGCAGCGGGGCCAAACACTATTTTCTCTGCCCGGTGAAACTGCGCCACGTGCTGCTGGGCAAGAATATTGCTGTCTGGGTCTTCAATGCTGCACTGTTCATCATTTCCATGGCCACCTGGTTCGCTGTTGCCCCCTTGCCCTCGCCAGGCACCCTGGCCAACGGAGTGCTGATATTCGCCTCGGCCCTGCTGCTGCTGGCCATGGGCGGGAACCTGGTCTCCATCTACTACCCGGTGGCCCGCAACCCGGCGGCGTTCATGGCCTCCCCCTCCCAGATGGGCATCCTCATGGGCATGCTGTCCATGTTGGCCAGTGTCCTGCTCTGCGGCCTGACCCTGCTGCTGTCCGCCCTCTTTGGCCTGGCCGCCTGGCAGCCGCTGTTCATGACTCTGCTGTTGTGCGTTCTCGCCATCATTCACTTCCGACTGCTTGGTGTGATCGCCCGCATCTGGGCCGGAAGGGGCGAGGAGTTTCTGCAGGCTGTTAGAAAAACGGTTTAAAAAAACCTTGCATCCCTGCGCCAAAGCACCTATCTATTGCTATACACCCGAACAGAATCACCCAGGCAGGTTTCGCGTGCACAGCAATCCCGGGAAGCGTGCGTGCGCATTTTCTTCAGGAGGGTTGACCATGCAGGGTATTGGGGTGCACTACAACGTTGGGGGGCAGGGCGTCATCGATCAAGCCGCCTTGCTCGATCTCCACTGGGGACAGGTCAAGGGCGCCATGGAAGCGCTGCTGCGGTCTTTCCACAGCGAGGATCGGCGGGACAACGAGGATCTGGAGGACATCTTCGAGTATTTTGTTCAGAAGGTGGAATTCGACAGCCCTCTGGCCGAACCCGAATAGTGAATTGGCCGATGATCAGGTCATTTCTCCCCTTCCGAATTTTGCCGGCTCGTGTGCGGGTTGGCAGTATTTAGAACATCATCTTTCCTTTCGTACCTCACTCCCCATGTCGCCTCTGTTCTAAAACCAGCTCGATCTTTTCACGAAATTCATCAACAATCAGTTTATCCTCGGTCGCTAACTCCCTGAAAAGCTATTGACTTTTGAGGAAACTGCTTATATTTTATATGGCAGGATCGTTCCACAAAGGCACGATCCTTATCAGACAGGCCTGATGAACTCGAGATCCATCGAATTACCGACATTTCTCCATTGCCTGACCCTTCGGCCCTCTCTCACCACAGGTACGACGGTCCGCCGGCGTTTTGCGGGCGGGTGTGAAATACAAATACATACACAAGAACAACGTAATTCCGAATCCCGGCGGTGTAGGAAGGGAGGCTAGGTCACCCGGTTCATCAGCGATCCATTGGGGCCGCCAGCCATCAACCTCGGCGGCCTGCCTTCATTCAGTGATCATCATTAGTTTCTGGAGGTCTTTCCCATGCGCAGCAGATTTTCCCTGTTCATTCTTTTCCTGTTGGTCTCCGGTCTGGCCGCCGGTGCCTGGGCCGGTGAACCGGTTGACGTCACCGTCCTTGAGAACAGTACAGACCGCGTTGTCATCGACTACAGTTTTGATCAGTTCGGCCAGCACAAGGTGCTCATCGACGGCACCCCCTATGCGACTCTGAGCCTTGGCAAGGAGAGTGTGACGCACCTGGTCGGCCTGCCGGCCTTGCCCGACGTGTCGCGCAGCGTGATCATCCCCGACAGCGCCGGCATGGCGGTGCGGGTGCTGGACAGCCGCTACTACGAGATCAGCGATGTGGACGTGGCCCCCTCCAAGGGTTTTGTTTCCCGCACCGTGGACAAGGAGAGCCTGCCCTACACCTTTGGCAAGGCGTACCAGGAGAACATCTTCTGGCCCGCTTCCATCGCCGAGCTGCGCGAGCCTTACATCATGCGCGACCACCGCGGCGTGGTTGTGACGGTGAACCCCTTCCAGTACAACCCGGTGCAGCGTGTCCTCCGTGTCTACACCTCGATGACCGTGGAAGTGGTGGCCGACGGACCGGGCCAGGTCAACGTGCTCGACCGCTCCTATCAGCGGAAGCTCAACGGCTCGTTCCACGACATCTACGGTGGACACTTCATCAATTACAACCTCGACGGCCGCTACACCCCGCTGGACGAGAGCGGCGACATGCTGATCATCTGCCACGATGCCTGGACGGCCAATGCCCAGGTGCTGGCCGATCACAAGACCTCCATCGGCATCCCGGCCACCGTAGTGGCGGTTTCCGTTGTCGGCAACAACACCGCATCGATCACCAGCTACATTCAGAACCTCTACGACACCAGCGACCTGGCCTTTGTGCTGCTGGTGGGCGATTCAGTGGAAGTGGTGAGCCCCTCGTCAGGGGGCGGCCTCTCCGACCCCAGCTATGCCAAGGTGGCCGGCGGTGACGACTACCCCGACATCATAATCGGCCGCTTCTCCGCCCAGTCGGCTGCAGACGTGGACACCCAGGTGACACGGACGGTGGAATACGAGGAAAACCAGGCCACCATGGAGACCTGGTTCTGGCAGGGCATGGGTCTCGCTTCGAACCAGGGCACCGGTGATGAGGGTGAATACGACGACGAGCACATCGGTTACATCCGGGACGACCTGCTGGCCAACGGCTACACCCTGGTGGACGAGATCTACGACCCCTCGGGCACCGCGTCCCAGGTGACCACCGGCCTCAATACCGGCCGCGGGATCATCAATTACTGCGGTCACGGTTCGGACACCACCTGGGTCACCACCGGTTTCTCCAACGCCAATGTCAACGCGCTGACCAACGACAACATGCTGCCCTTCATCATCTCAGTGGCCTGTGTCAACGGCAACTTCCCCGGACAGACATGCTTTGCCGAGGCCTGGCTGCGGGCCACCAACGGCAGTGAGCCCACCGGAGCGGTGGGGACTTACATGAGCACGGTCAACCAGTCCTGGGACCCGCCCATGGAGGCCCAGGATGAGTTCAACCTGCTCTATGTGGCCGGCACCTACAACACCTACGGTGCGCTTTGCTTCGCCGGCTCCTGCTCGATGATGGACGATTACGGCAGCGGCGGCGTATCGGAGTTTAACAACTGGCACGTCTTTGGCGATCCGTCCCTGCGGGTGGTGGGCACAACCGCTCCGCCCACCGGGATGAAGGTCAGCCCGGGCAACGGCCTGATCTCCGAAGGGGCCAATGGCGGTCCGTTCACTCCGAGCAGCCTGACCTTCACCCTGACCAACTACGAGAAGAGCCCCATCAACTACACCGCCAGCGAGAGCGTGGCCTGGCTCGATCTCGACAGCACCGGCGGCACCATCCCCTCCAACGGCACCGTCGACGTCACCGTCTCGATTACCGGTGCGGCCGACACCATGGCCAACGGCGCCTACTTCGGCGACATCGACTTCGTCAACACCACCAACCACGACGGCGACTGCACCCGCACCTGCCAGCTGACGGTTGGCGTGCCGGTGGTGCAGATGGTCTTTGATATGAGCAGCAACCCCGGCTGGACCACGGCCGGCTCCTGGGCCTATGGCACACCCACCGGCGGCGGCGGACAGTATGGCAACCCCGATCCCACCAGCGGCGCCACCGGGCCCACCGTCTACGGCTACAACCTCAACGGTGACTACGAGAACAGCATGGCGGAGACGCACCTGACGTCCACGGCCATCGACTGCAGCGAGCTGGCCCAGGTGATCCTCAAGTTCCAGCGCTACCTCAACGTGGAGACGCCGACCTATGACCACGCCTACGTGCGGGTGAGCAACGACGGGTCGAGCTGGACCACCGTCTGGCAGAACACTTCCGAGGTGACCGACTCCGGCTGGAGCCTCCAGGAGTTCGACATCTCCTCCGTGGCCGACGGGCAGTCCACCGTCTACCTTCGCTGGACCCAGGGAACCACCGACAGCAGCTGGCAGTATTCCGGCTGGAACATCGACGACGTGGAGATCTGGGGCGTGGGCGACGATGTCACTCCGCCCACCGACACGGTGCAGGTGAGTATCGGCTGCACCCCGGACGACGGCGTGCTGCCCTTCACCACCCAGATGGCCATCTCGCTGACCAACCTCACCACCGAGAACCGCCGGGCCGCCGGCCGGATCGACATGGTGATCGGTAACGGTACGGCCTACGGCAACTGGCGCGCCGGCTGGACCAACCTCAGCAGTGGCGAGTCGTACAGCACGTTCTGGAACCAGAGTCTGCCGGGTCTCGCTTCGCTGGTGGGCAGCAACGTCTTCACCATCACCGGTGTCGATGTGACGCCGGCCCCCTACAACCAGCCGCCCTTCCCTCCTTCGGGAGACAGCGACAACGACGCCTGCACGGTGACCGCTTCGGCGCCGTAAACAGGGCGCGGCCGGATAGCTGAAACTCGAACCGGGGCCCGGGAGAACACTCCCGGGCCCCGTTGCGTACGAACAGCGCGGGAGCGTGCCGGCCGGGCTTGCCAGAGCGGTGCCCGCCGGGTAGCATGATCAGATGATGACAAAATTGACAGTGAACAGTGGAGGAAGGACCGACTTTGTCGACATCACCGGCGAGGTTCGCCAGGCCGTTGGCCGGCTGAATCTCCAGGACGGGGTGGTCACCGTTTTCGTGCCCCACACCACCGCTGGGGTGACGATCAACGAGCATGCCGACCCGGCGGTGATGGCGGACATGGAGCTGGTTCTCGACCGGATGGTGCCCTGGACCGGCGGTTACCGGCACAGCGAGGGGAACACCGCGGCCCATGTCAAGGCCAGTCTGGTGGGCTCCTCGGTGCGGGTCATCGTCCAGGGGGGGGAGCTCCAGCTGGGGACCTGGCAGGGCATCTTCTTTTGCGAATTCGACGGGCCCCGGACCAGGAGCGTGCTGCTGGAGGGAGCCGACCGCGGTTGATGCCCATGATACTGAAATGGCTCAACGCGAAGAATGGTCGCATCGCGCTCCCGCTGGCGGTCTTCCTCCTGTTCGTCTGCTGCGGCGCGGCGCTGTTCGGTTTCATGCAGCGGCACGAGATCGAACCGTGGATGGACGACGCCTACATCACCTTTGTCTATGCCCGAAACCTCGCCGAAGGCCGCGGGCTGGTGTTCAACGAGGGTGAGCGGGTCTGGGGATTCACTTCACCCGCGCAGACTCTGCTGCTGGCCGGGTTCACGCGGGCCGGGGTGGAGACCAGCCTGGCCGGCCAGTTTGTCGGCGTCCTCTTCATCACCCTCAGCGCATTTCTGATCTACCGCCTGGCCGGTGCCTGGTTCCACCCCCTGGTTGGTCTGCTGCTGGGGTTGCACCACCTGGCGGGAGCCATCGGCAGCCAGTTCCTGATCGGCCTCGAAACCCATGGGCTGATCTTTTCCCAACTGGCCTTTCTCGAGGCCCTGCGCTGCCGCCGGTATCGTTCTGCCTGCGTCCTGGCGGCCCTCGCCTGTCTCTACCGGCCCGACGCCCTGGTCCTCGTCCTGCCGGCAATGCTGCTCAGCAAGGGCTGTCGGCAGTGGCGCAGCCTGGTCTGGTTCGCCCTCCCCGGGGTGGCCTGGCTCCTGTTTGCCTGGTTCTATTTCGGCGATATTCTGCCCAACACCTTTTACGCCAAGACCCACTTCTGCTCCTTCTCCGAATATTTCGGTTTCACAATTTTCCAGGTCTTTGAATACCGGCGGCTGCTGGAACTGGTTCCCCTGCGCTGGGTAGTCATCGCCGCCGGGTTCTGCCTCGGGGCAGCGTGCCTGCTGCGGTTGAAGACGAGGGAAGAGTGGCCTTTTCTCTATGCCCTGCTGGTATACCCCTGGATACTGGTGCTGGCCTACAGCCTGATCGGCGCCCCCAAGTATCATATCTGGGAGACCTTTTCCGCCCGGTTTTTCCACTGGTTCGCCATTCTCTGCGGTTTGGCAGCGCTGCTGTTTCTGGTGGGGCGTCACCTCTCCGTCCTCAGTCCAGGAATGAGGAGGGCCATACCATGGGCCGCTGCGGTTTTGGCCGCCGTCTACATCCTGCTGGTCATCCCCCACGATGTCCGGTTGACACTCTCCGCGCTGCAGGCGGACAGGAATATTCACTATCTTGGCCGTCGCCACGAGGCGCTGGTCAACCTGGCCGGGTGGCTCAACCAGAACATCCCGGCCGGTGAGTCCCTGGCTTCCTCGGAAGTGGGGATCCTTAAATACCACAGCCATTTGCGACTGGTGGACCGCATGGGGTTGACCACCCGGGCGGTCCGGGACGGCCGGAAGCTGGATCAGAAGGATATCCTGCTCCTCCACCGGCCGGATTACTTCCTCTTTCACCAGCACAAGCCACACCTCGTGGTCACCCCGGATCTGCAATACCGGGCGGTGCAGCAGTTTGACGGGTGGGGATACAAGCCGATCACCATTTTTAAAAAATGCACTGATTGCCCACCACTGCTTGACGTACCGGGTGCCCACCACATAAATTGAAGATAACAGGGCGGAATGGCAGTTTCGGCACGCCCTCCGTCCTTGCCATAATTGTACGTGCCTCGCCGATGCAGCAGTGCCGGAGCGGACATCCGGCAAATCCCCGGGGAAAGGAAGTCCAACATGCCATCCCGCAACGGTCTCCCGCTCTTATTCTGTGTACTCCTCCTGTCCACCCTGATCATCAGTGGTGGCCTGTTGCCCAGGGAAGCCCAGGCCCGGCCCGAGTACCGCGATGCGTTCTACGTGGTGTACCCCGGAGCGGTGGGCACCACCATCGAGACGGTGGGGAGTCAGCCAAACCATTGCGGGGTCTGCCACTACGAATTCACCGGCATCTACATGCGCAACCCCTACGGGGTGAAGGTCCACGAGGCGCTCAACTTCTTCACCGACACACCCCTCGGACGCCAGGCGGCGATCATGTCCATCGCCGACCAGGACCCGGACCTTGACGGCTTCAGCACCCTCACTGAAGTCACCGATACGGCCACTTACTCCAACACCCCCACTTTCCCCGGTCTGACCCCGAATAACGTGGATCAAACCACCCTTGTCACTCAGAGCCAGATCAACGGTCACCTGGTACCCACCACCGGCGGTGACAACACGTCACCCTCGGTCACCGTCCTGGTGCCCAACGGCGGGGAGACGGTCACCGGCAACAGCGGTGCCACACTCCAGTGGTCGGTCAGTGACGCCAGCGCGATCCACACCGTGGACGTCTACCTCTCCCTGGATAACGGATCCAACTATTCACCCCTGGTCATGGGGTTACCCGACACTGGCAGCTACACCTGGTTCCCGCCCAACCGGCCCTCCACCCAGGCCCGCCTGCGGGTGGTGGCCACCGACACGGCCTGGAACGTGGGGCAGGACCACAGCAACGGCATCTTCACCATCGTCTCTGCGGGGGGCGGGGTGGTGGCATCCACACTGCGTGATTTCGACCAGCCGGGGAGCCAGCCATTTGACACCGGGTTGCTCTTCCATCCCGACGATTGTTCCGGCTGCCACGGCGGCTACGACGACGCTGTGGAGCCTCATCGCAACTGGGCAGGCAGTATGAAGGCCCACGCTTCCCGTGACCCGCTGTTCCGGGCGGCCATGTCGGTGAGCAACCAGTTCGTCCCCGACTCGGGGGATCTCTGCCTGCGCTGCCACACCTCCAGGGGCTGGATGGCCGGGCGTTCGGTGCCCACCGACGGCAGCCGGCTGGAGAATGACGATCTCACCGGAATGTTCTGCGGCCAGTGCCACCGGCTGGTGGACCCGATCTATTCCGGGGGGAACCCTTCGGTTGATCTCGCCATCATCAACGCACTGGACGACGCGCCGGACGAGTTCGGCAACGCGATGTATGTTCTCGACCCGGACGGGGAGAAGCGGCGGGGCCCCTTCTCCGACGGCGACCGGGCCCACCCGATCCTCACCTCGTCCTTCCACCAGGAGGCGGCACTCTGCGGCACCTGCCACGACGTGAGCAATCCGGTGTTCGAGAATGACGGCAGCGGCAACTTCCTGCCCAACAGCTTCAACAGCCCGGCCACCGATTTTGACAAGGGCAACCTGATGGCCCTGGAGCGGACGTACTCCGAGTGGCTGAACAGCGATTACAACACGCCGGGCGGTATCTACGCCCCGCAGTTCGGTGGCAACCTCGACTACGTTTCCATCTGCCAGGATTGCCACATGCGCGACGTCACCGGTATCGGCGGCACGGTTCGCGGTTCATCACCGCTGACCCGCACCGACCTGCCGCTGCACGATTTCACCGGCGGCAGCACCTGGCTGCCCGGGCTGCTGGAGAGCCTGTATCCCGACGACGTGGACGACGCGGCGATGCAGGCCGGCATCCTGCGCGCCCGTTACATGCTGCAGAACGCGGCCACGGTCACCTCTGTGCAGAACGGCATCATGCTCGAGGTGACGGTGACCAACGAGACGGGTCACAAACTGCCCACCGGTTACCCCGAAGGACGGCGGTTGTGGCTCAACATCAAGTTCTTCGGCGACGGGATGTCCCTGCTCTCCGAATCGGGCGCTTACGATGCCGCCAGCGGTGTGTTGACCCACGACGCCGAGATCAAGATCTACCAGGCGGAACTGGGTCTTGACTCCACCACCGCACCGCTGGTGGGGGCGAGCCCCGGGCCGTCCCACCACTTTGCGCTGAACAACAAGGTCTTCAGCGACAACCGCATTCCGCCACGGGGCTTTACCAACAGCGCCTTCCAGGGCTTTGGCGGCGCGCCGGTGGCCTATACCTATGCCGACGGCCAGTACTGGGACATCAGCAGCTTCGCCATCCCTGAAGAAGCCACCTCGGCCGAGGTCACCCTTTACTACCAGAGCACTTCGAAGGAATTCGTTGAATTTCTCCGCGACGAGAACAGCACCGACACCACCGGCCAGGAGATGTACGACCTCTGGAACGACAACGGCAAGTGCCCGCCGGAGGTGGCCTGGACCGGGGCAGTGAGCCTGGAGATGGTGAGCCAGACCGTGGGGGCCGACCTGATCTGCCTACCCCAGTCGGGGACGTTGCCGTTCTCGTTCTACATGGGGGCCACCATGGAGAACCTGGCCGGCACTTTCCGCCGGGCCTCGGCAAGAATCGACGTGGTGATCGCCGGAGGCGGGCTGTTCACCAACTGGCGGGCCGGCTGGACCCATCTCAGCCCGGGTGAGACTTACAACAACGGCTGGCAGCAGACCCTCCCCGGTCTGGGCTCCCTGGTGGGGCAGAACCAGTTCACCCTGGTGGCCGTGGACGTAACGCCTACGCCATACAACCAGCCGCCATATTCCCCCGCCGGGGATGTGGCCTCGGACCTGTGCACGGTGACCGCCTCCGCACCCTAGGCGGAGCCGGTGCGGGCCTCTTTTCGAGGGGGCTGGCGCGATCGGAGAATCAACAAGGAGTTGACTGCGGCGGTCAATAAACCTATACTATAACAGTAGAATAGCGGTAGAGTTCGCCTGCCTGGCCGCCATTCCGGCCGCCCAGACCACGGCCTGAATTCATGCTGTTTTCCGGATTCCTGAATCCCCGCGGGGCGCTTTTTATGCCGGTTGCATGTCGTCATCTTCTGGTTCTTTTCACCGTTCTCCTGCTGACGGCGGGGTGTGGAGCTGCGAGGAATACCATGCCAACCGCCGAAACCCTGCCCGAACCCGCTTCCGGACCCGCACCAGAACCCGAATCCACGGACCTTGTTGAGACGGTGGAAGAGTTCTGGCCTGACGGGAGCCTCAGGATCCGCCGCCAGGTGATCAGGGGTGCCGACGGTTCGCTGGTGGATCACGGGGTCTATGCCCGCTGGCACGAGAACGGCCGGCCCGAATACGAGACCATTTTCGATCACGGTCGGAAGAATGGCCGGGCGGTTCGCTGGCACATGAACGGCGAGGTCTGGATCGAGGAGTTCTACGAACTGGGATTGAAGGAAGGCGCCTGCCGCACCTGGAACGAGACGGGCGAACTGGTCAAGGAAGAACAGTTTACCCACGGAAAGCCAGACGGAGTCTGGACGGTTTGGAAGAAGGGTGCCGTGAAGGCGAGAAGTTGTTTTGATTATGGCGTGCCGGTGGATTGCGATCCGCCGGCTGCGCCCGAATAGATGTTGTTCCGTTTCAACAACCCTGAAGATGTTCTGGAGGTTGAAGGATGTCCAAGCGATGGTTGATCCTGTCGGTATTATTGACCGCCCTGGTGTTTTCCCCGGCCGTCTGGTCCGAGGACGCTGAGCAGCAGAAGAAAGAAGACCCGGCTGCCGCCGGCCCGCTGGAGACCATGGGTGATCTGCAGCCTGTCCAGCCGGACGGTGAAGTGCGGACCAGCCCGGCCTACCACTCGGCATCCCGTGGCTTCTTTATGTCCCAGGTCAATGTGAATGCCAGCGGCCAGAACATTCTTGGTGACGCGGGCAACGAGCCCTCCATCTGCGTGGACCCCACTGATCCGAACAAAATGTGCATCGGCTGGCGGCAGTTCGACAACGTGAGCAGCGATTTTCGCCAGGCCGGCTACGGCTATACCACCGATGGCGGTGTGACCTGGACCTTCCCCGGCCGGATTGAGGCCGGCATCTTCCGCTCCGACCCGGTGCTGGCTTCCGATGCTTCGGGCACCTTCTACTACAACAGCCTGACCACCGACGAGTTTCAATCTGACTTCTGGTGCCACACCTTCAAGTCCACCGACGGCGGCGCCAACTGGGATGCGGGAACGTATGCCTACGGCGGTGACAAGCAGTGGTTCGTCATCGACAAGACCGGCGGGGTGGGGGACGGCAACCACTACGCCTATTGGAACTACGTCTTCAGCACCTGCTATCCCGACCATTTCACCCGTTCCACCAACGGGGGCAGCAGTTATGAGAGCTGCACAACGGTGACCGGCTACCCCCACTGGGGTGTCAATACTGTGGGGCCGGATGGGGAGCTGTATGCCTGCGGCGACGGCTTCCTGGCCTGTCGCTCGGACAATGCGCAGAACGCAGGGTCCACCATTACCTGGCCGGTCTCCACCTCGGTAAGTCTTGACGGCAGCATCGTGTATTCCGGCGGCCCAAACCCGGGCGGCCTTATGGGCCAGGCCTGGATTGCGGTGAACCATGCCAGCGGGCCAAGCCGCGGCCATGTCTACCTGCTCTGTTCGGTGAGCCGCTCCTCTACCCCCGACCCCTGTGACGTGATGTTTGCCCGCAGCACCGACGGCGGCAACAGCTGGGGCTCCCCGGTGCGGGTCAATGACGATGCCGGCACCAGCGCCTACCAGTGGTTCGGCACCATGTCGGTGGCCCCCAACGGCCGCATCGATGCGATCTGGCTCGACACCCGGGACGACCCCGGCGGTTACGACTCGGCGCTCTACTACTCCTACTCCGAGGACGGCGGCTTGACCTGGGCGGCCAACGAGGCGCTCACCGCATCCTTCGACCCCCACGTGGGCTGGCCGGTGCAGAACAAGATGGGCGACTACTTCCACATGGTTTCGGACAACACCGGGGCCCACCTCGCTTTTGCCGGGACATACAACGGCGAGCAGGATGTCTACTACGCCCACATCACCCGCACGCTCTCCGTCTCGGTCCCCGGCGGTGCCCCCGAGGTGCTGACCCCGGATGTGGCCATGGCGGTCAACGTCCGGGTCAATCCCGGCACCGAGAACTACGTGCCCGGCACCGCGACGATGCACTATCGCTACAATGGCGGTCTGTTCCAGACCCAGTCGTTGCTCGACCTGGGCGGTGACCTCTACCAGGCCACCCTGCCGGCGGCTTCCTGCACCGATACCCCCGAGTTCTACTTCAGCGCCCAGGGCGACCAGAGCGGATTGGTCACCGATCCGTACGGGGCTCCCGGCAGTTTTCACACCGCCGTGGTGGGGGAGATCGCGGTCTTCTTCAGCGAAAATATGGACAGCGATCCAGGCTGGACCACCGAGGGCCTCTGGGCCTGGGGCCAGCCCACCGGCGGGGGCGGCGACTATGGTGAGCCCGATCCCACCAGCGGATACACCGGGGCGAACGTCTATGGGTACAATCTCAGCGGCGACTACGAAAACTCCCTCAGTGAGACGCACCTCACCTCCACCGTCATCGACTGCACCGGGAAGACCGGAGTGACCCTCTCCTTCTGGCGCTGGCTCGGGGTGGAAACATCGAATTACGACCACGCCTACCTGCGGGTGAGCACCGACGGGTCCAGTTGGACAACCATCTGGCAGAACGGCGGCGAGGTGAGCGACACCTCCTGGATCGAGGAGGTCTACGACATCTCGGCTCACGCCGACAACCAGCCCACGGTCTACCTCCGCTGGACCATGGGGACCACCGACTCCTCCTGGCAGTTCTGCGGCTGGAACATCGACGACGTGACCCTGAGCGCGTTCGAGTGCGAGGGTGGAGTTGTTACCGACACCGTGGCCACGGCCATCGACGCCAGCCCGGCTGCCGGCACGCTGCCCTTTGTCACACAGTTCACCGCCCAGCTGAGCAACCTCACCGATGAGAACCGCCGCACGGCGGGCCTGATCAATGTCACCCTGGCCAACGGGACGTCGTACACCAACTGGCGGGCCGGTTGGACCAACCTCAGCCCCGCCGAGGTGTTCACCAGCGTCTGGAACCAGAGTTTCCCGTTGCTGGGGACGCTGGTGGGCGACAATGTTTTCATCCTGGTGGGCGAGGATGTGACCCCGGCACCCTACAACCAGCCGCCGTTCCTGCCTTCGGGTGACACGGACAGCGACAGCATTACGGTGACCGCCACGGCTCCCTGACGATTGTCATCGCGAGGAGCCGAGGGCGACGACGCGATCTGACACAGAAAAGGCGTGGTCTCCTCGCGGGGGCCACGCCTTTTTTTGCAAAAAAATGGGGTCAGGCACCGGCTTGTTGCAACGCAGCTACAACGATTGTCATCACGAGGAGCCACTTTGGCCGGTGACGACGCGATCTCGTGAAATTGTCCGCAAGCACGGTCACGAGATTGCTTCGTCGCCCACTTCGCGGGCTCCTCGCAATGACAGGAACTACCGCTCACCCAGTGTGATTGAGACCGTATTCTCCGCCCCGTCACGGAGGTATGTCAGGTCCACCGTATCGCCGGGCTGGTGGGCCTTCAGTGCATCGGAGTATTCCTTGAGGTTGGCGATGTCCTGACCGCCCAGGCGGACGATGATGTCGCCCTCGAGCAGCCCTGCTGTCTCGGCGGGAGAGCCGGGGGAGACGGCGCCGATGCGCACCCCCTCACCGGAGAAGGCGAAGTCGGGCATGCTGCCGGTGCTGGCCCGCCGGCTGCCGGCTGTCGTGGCCGTCCCGGAGGCCGCTTCCTTCTTCTTTCCGGCAAAGGACATGGGCTCTTCCCGCTCTGCCAGGTAGAGCAAGGCTTCTTTTACAAATGAAGCCACCTTGACCAGACCCTCACCGTCGATCTTGTCCGCGGTGTCGGTGGGGCGGTGATAGTCCTGGTGCGGGCCGGAGAAGATCTGCACCGCCGGCACGCCGGCCTCGATGAAGCTCTTCTGGTCGCTGGCGTCCAGGTCCTGGGTCACCATGTCCGCTTCCACGCCGGTGACATAGCCGCAGCCCATGAAGATATGCTTCCATTCCGAGGCGCTGTTGCTGTTGAGCACCAGCAGCTTTTTGTCACCCAGGCGCCCAACGGTGTCGAGGTTGATGACGCCGATGCACTTTTCCATCGGAAAGCGTTTCATCTCGTTAACGTAATGCCGGGAACCCTTCAGGCCGCTCTCCTCGGCGGTGAAGGCGGCGAAGACCACCGTACGGGACGGTTTGAGGCTCTTGCCCAGCATTTTGGCCAGCTCCAGCATCACCGCCACACCGCTGGCGTTGTCGTCGGCCCCGGGGTGCAGCTGTCCCTCGTCCCCGGCGTGGACGTCGGGCCAGCCGTAGCCCAGGTGGTCGTAGTGGGCGCAGAGCACCACCGACTGGCCGTCAAAGTCGGGATTCGTTCCCGGGATCACTCCGAGAACGTTCTTTACCGGCCCGGTGGTTCCATCGGCATCCACGATCTCATCCCAGCTCTGGTACCACGAACCGTCGTCGCCCATGGGCTGCAAGCCGGCTTCCTCGAAGATGGCGGCGATGACCTCTGCGGCCTCGTCGATTCCGTCCGTTCCCAGCCCCCGGCCCGCCATTTCCTCTGCCGACAGTCTGGCGATGGTGGCCGTCATCCGCTCGACGGAGAAAAGCGGGGCCAGGGTCGCCAGCGCCTCGCGCGCCGGCAGTCTGGTTGGCAGGCTTTCCGGCAGCGCCATGCGGTTCCGAACCACCACGGCCCGGAGCGGGGAATTCACCGCCGGCCATTGTCCCTTGGCCACGTTAGTCGGCTCGGCCCCCTCGAAAGCGAGGTAGCTGTATTTGCCGTAGTGCGGCAGCTTGCGGGCCAGGCCGGGGCCGGCGTCGTCGTTGCCGATGGTCAGCCAAGCCACTGCCGAGTCCGGGTTGTGCGGATGGCGTGTGGCAATGACAAAGCTGTTGTTCTCTCGGGGCAGCACCGTTTTGGCGAAACGAACCTGGCCGTCGTCCACGGCGGTGTCGTAGGTGCCGGTGATCCCGTCAATGACCACCTGCCGGTGGAGATTCTCCTCGCCGAAGATCCAGACCGCTTGATCGGCCGGCAATTGGTCCACCTCACTGTCCAGCCTCAGTACCGGGCTGCCCTCATCGTCGCCGCACCAGGCCTCGGCCAGTTGGCGGTATCGCGCCAGTTGTTCGGGTGCTGCTGCCGAGGGGAGCAGGATCAGAGTCTTCTCCGAACCGAAGATTTTCGAGAAGGAAGGTGGAGTCTCGTTGTGATGCAGCATGCGGAAAACGTTGAACCCCGGGTCCACCTGCACCAGGTATGGCTGATCCTTGAAGACGAATTCGCAGTTCTCTGATCGGGTCTCCATGTCCACTTCCAGCTCTTCGATCCGGTCGGCAAAGGAGACGGCCAGCGGTACGCTGATCCGAAACGGGTCGCTTTCCTGGATCTGTTCGATGGTCAGGGAGAGCCGGTACGCCTCGCCTTCTATCTCCACTTTCGCCGCGGTCAGCTGCAACGATGGAGCGCCGGCCCGCTCAACCCACTGGCTGAAGAAGTCGCCCAATTCAATGCCGCTCGCCGTTTCAAAGGCCAGCCGCAGATCATCGAAGGAGGCCTGTTTCCAGCGGTTGTCGCGGTAGAAAGTCTGCAGGCCGCGGACAAAGGCCTCGTCACCGATCTTGCCGCGAAGCATTTCACAGAGCATCAGGCATTTGCCGTAGCCCACCGCCTGGGAGGAGGCGTCGTGGCGGGAGATGAACCCGCTCAGCGGGAAATCGTTGCCGCTGTTGACGTAGTCGGTGTAACCCTGCAGCGTTGACCGGCGATACTCATCCCCCTGTCCGCGCTGCTCCTTGATCAGGTGGTCGGCGAGGTAGGCGGTGAGCCCCTCGCACCAGTTGCCGGTGGCGAAGTCGACGTAGACGCTGTTGCCCCACCAGTTGTGCAGCAGTTCGTGGGGGTAGGACGAGTGCAGGATGAAGGGGAAGCGGATGATCTGCTCGCCCAGCAGGGTGAAGGAGGGCATGCCGTAGCCGGTGGGCCAGAAGTTCTCCACCAGGGCGAACTTGGTGAAGGGGAAGGGCCCGATCAGCAGGCGATACATCTCCAGATACTGGGCGGTGGTCTCCAGGTACTTGTTGGCCAGGTTCTCGTCCGGGGTGCGGAGGAAGGCCATCACCCGGACATTGCCGGCATCGAGTCCATACTCGGTGAACGGCGCTGCCACCAGGTAGATCTCTTCCATGGGGTCGGGGCAGTCCCAGGTGGTGAGTTGCCGCCCGTCAAAAATCTCATGCAGCGTCCGGGTGCCCTGGCTTACCGAGTCCCACCCTTCGGGCAGATCGGTCATCAGTGAAAAGGTGAACAGCTGGTCGTCAAAAATGGGAACCCACCAGGTTGAACCGGCAAGAAATGCACCCCGCGTTTCGATGATGCCCGGGGTCTGGCTGAACCCGCGGGAGTATTCCTCCTCTGGTGAGGTGATGGCGTAGTTGATCGTCCCCCTGATATAGAGTTCGAAGACAGCGTCGCCGGTCGGCGGTTCATCGAATACAACGGCATAGCGGTTGCGGGTGATGGCTAAGGAGCCCTCGTGGTCCTCGCGGTCCATGCCCACGTCTCCGGCGGGCAGCCCGCTCTCCTCGAGGACGATGCGCACTCCGGGATGTACAGGGCCAACCTCAAGGTCACTGGCCAGTAAAAATGTCAGCTCCGATGTCAGCCGGCCGGCCGGTATGGTTACTTCATCGAACGCCGAGATCCGGTTGCTCTCCGGAAACAGTGCGGCTCTCACCTGGTGGTGGATAAAAGTCTCCCCGGCTGTTGCCGCGGGAGCGGCGGTGAAGAGGGAGAGAACGGTGAGTATCGAAAGAATGAAACCGGTTTTTCGCATGAGGGCACCCGTTTGATTGTGTTGTTTCCGATGAACACCAACAGTAGTTCCGCCGCCGGCAAATGTCAAAACCTCGCCGGATGATATCTGCACGAGGTGACCATCCGCTGGCCGGTCTGTTAGAATAATCTCGTTGCCGGCCGCAGATGAGCCGGCCCGGTTCACTGGAGAAAGGGCAGGTTCATGCAGGATTCGCACGTCGCGCTGGTTTTCCCCCCGGTATGGGACCCCAAGCAGCCATATCTCGCCCTGCCGGCACTTGCCGCCCAACTGCGAAGCCATGGCATCTCCACCCTGCTCTTTGACGACAACATCGACTACTACCACCTCCTGCTCAGCCGGTCTCACCTCGAGGGTGTGATTCGTCCCCGTCTCGAGGATCGAGCTGCTCGGGGCGAGGAGCGGGCGGCCCAGGCGTTAGCTGAGCTGCCCGGGCTGGCCAGCCAGGTGGATGAAGCCTGCCGGGTGATCCGCGACCCCGACCAGTTCTTTGACTTGCAGCGGTTTCACGGTGCACGGGCGGTCATCGACCGGACGGTACGGGTGGCCTCTGCGGCCTACGGCCGGACAAAGATGGGATTGTACTCGTTCAGCATGCGCTATCCCTTCGGTTCATCCAAAGCCATTGCCGCCGCGGCGCTGGACGAGGAGGAGAACCCGTTCCTCGAATACTACCGGGAAGTGAGCATCCCCCGTCTGAAATCGGCAAACCCGGCGGTGGTGGGCCTCTCGGTTTCCTCGGTGAACCAGTCCATCGGCGCCTTCACCCTGGGCCGGCTGATCAAGGAGCAGATGCCCGGGACGCTGGTGGTGGTGGGGGGCAACACCTTCAACCGCTTTACCGGCCAGTTGCTGGAGAACGCCCTGCTCTACCGCTGGGTGGACGGCTACGTGGTGGGGGAGGGGGAGACCGCCTTGCTGCGTCTGGCCGAGGCCATGGCCGGCGACCGCAATCTCGAGCAGGTGCCCAACCTCTTCTGGCGCAGTGACTGGCAAGAGCCGGCATCCGAACTGCCGGCTCCCGGCATGATCAGGGAGAACCCCAGGGCCGAGGCCGAGGACATGAGCGCCCTGCCCATGCCCGATTTCGAAGGGATGCCGCTGGACCGCTACCTCAGCCCGTTGCCGGTGCTGCCCCTGGAGACATCCCGCGGCTGCCCCTGGGCCCGCTGTGCCTTCTGCAGCCACTTCAAGCTCGGTGAGTCCTTCCGCTACCGCAAGCCGGACGTGGTGCTGGAGGACATCCGGGTGCTCAAGGAAAAATACGGCACGTCCCACATCGTGCTGGTGGACAACTCGATCCCGGTGCGTTCGCTACGCGAGATCTCCCGCGGGCTGATCGACCGGGAGCTGGAGATCAACTGGACCTGCTACACCCGCTACACGAAATCGTTCACCCCGGAGTTCTGCGACCAGTTGGCCCGGTCCGGCTGCCGCTCCATCTGGTTCGGCCTGGAGTCAGCCTCCCAGCGGGTGCTGGAGCGGATGGACAAGGGCACCACGGTGGAGGTGACCAAACAGGTGACCCACAACTGTCTCGACGCTGGTATCGCGGTGGACCTCTTCTGCATGGTGGGTTTCCCCACCGAAACCGCCGACGAGGCGCTGGAGACGCTGGCCTTCATCCTGGAGATCAAGGAGAAGATTGTGGAGTTCAACTGTCTCTACGCCCTCGAGCCCTTTGCTCTCGATTCCTGCTCCAAGGTGGGTACCACACCGGAGGAATACGGGGTGATCATCGGTGACCCCGAAAGCGACCTGCCGGGCCCCAAGCATGATTCAACGGAATGGCCCGGTGACCTGGACATGCTGGACGGCAACCGCTACCGGGTGGACGGGGGGATGACCCAGCGCCAGGTGCTGGAGCTGATCGCCATGTTCGACCAGAAGCTGCAGCAGAAAATCCCGCCCCTGCCCCTGAGCCACGGTGACCGTGAGGCGCACACCCTCCTCTTCCGCTCCCGGGACGAGTTCCGTGAGCTGCTGCGGCAGTTGGCCCAGCGGTAGTTCATTCCATTCTTGCCATTCCGCTGCAGGCAACCTATATTTACGATATGAACAGCCAGGCGTGAGGTCTGGCCCCCCTCAATTGAACACAATGGAGTGAAACCATGGCCATGCGGACCACCGTTCTGCTGCTCGCCCTCCTCCTGTTCTCTGTTGCCTCGGCAACGGCAGCTGAGATCCGGGTGCCGGCGGACCAGCCCACCATCCAGGACGGTATTGATGCTGCCCAACCAGGGGACACGGTGCTCATCGCACCCGGCACCTACATCGGGCCGGACAACCGCGACCTCGACTTCAAAGGCAAGGCCATCACCGTCAGATCGGAAGATGGCGCTGAGGACTGCGTCATCGACTGTCAGGGGGAGGGGTTTGGCTTCATCTTCCAAAACGGTGAAGGCCAGGGTTCGGTGCTTGAGGGCGTGACCATTCAACGTGGGAGTGGTTTCTCAGGGTATGGTGCCGGCGGGGTAACCTGTTTTGGGACTTCCCCCACTCTCCGCAACAACATCTTTCATGACTGCTATGGAATGTACTGCGGCGGGATTTCCTGCGCCGATGGCGCGTCGCCGGTGATCGAGCACAACAGAATGGTGGGTTGCGGTTCCCGGGGGGGAGCCGGAATAGCATGCCGGGATGGCTCATCACCCCTGATTACGGACAACGTGATGACCGGGGGCACTTCTTTCGACGGAGCTGTCGGGATCTTTATGTGGAACAGTTCCCCGACAGTGATCAACAACCTGATCCATGACAACGAATTTGCCCACGGATCGGTGATTGGCATTCTGGACGGCAGTTCACCCTTGCTGATCAACAACACCATCGCCGGTAATACCAAGCCCGGAGTGCCATCATATATTTTGCAGATCTGGCCGAACAGCTCTCCCCAATTCGTGAATTGCATCATCTGGAACACAACAGCCTCTCTCGACCCTGAGCATGGCGAACCCTCCTTCCGCAACTGTGATGTGCGCAACCAGGGGGACATTGGTCCCGGCTGCATCGATGCCAACCCGCTCTTTGTCTCAGGGCCGGAGGGCAATTACTACCTGAGCCAGGTGGCGGCCGGGCAGTCAGCGGACAGCCCCTGCCTCGATGCCGGCGACCCGGGTACCGCCTCACCAGGCGGCACCACCCGCACTGACGGCGGGCCGGATGCCGGGGTGCCCGACATGGGCTACCACTACGAGAGTTACGCCGCGGTCTGCGACCTGGATGGCTCGGGCCGGGTGGACGGCATCGACCTCTCCATCATCGGCGCCGCCTTTGGCGCAGGGGAGGGCGACCCCCGCTACAACGGCTCTGCCGACTTCGACCGCAACGGCGTCATCGATGGTGACGACCTGGTGATCTTCTCCTTCTATTTCGGCGCCACCATCTGACGACGGTTGTTCTCCCCACCAGACATGAAAAAAGCCCCACCCCCGATAAGGGGATGGGGCTGGTAATGCTCGTTCAGTCCTCAGCCGCTAGTTCGAAGCGATGGAGGTGCAGGAACTGATGTCGGTGTCGCCCGACGGGGCATAGGGCGGCTGGTTGTACGGGGCGGAGGTGACATCCTGACCCACGATGGTGAAGGTGTTGACGCCCACCAGCGAGCCCAGGGCCGGCAGGTTGACTCCGATGATGCCGGTGTAGCAATTGCCGGCGATCACATTGGTGAACCCGGCACGCCAGTTGAAGTAGTCGGTGCCGTTGCCGATGTTGATATCGATGTGGCCCGCGATCCGGCGGGTGATTGTGTTGTCGTTGCAGAGCTGGGGCCAGAGCTGCACCGTGTAGGGCAGCGTGCCCGAATCAGGGATACAGCCGATGGTGGTGTGGATGGTCTGGGCGATGCCGGCCACCGTGGTTGTCATGTCGTAGGTGTTCTCGTCACTGCCCACAGCGGTGACCCGGGCGAAGTAGTATCCCGTGGAACTCACTCCGGAGGCAATGACGGTCTCCCCGTCGGTAGAGGTGGTCGAACTGTCCAGCAGCGACTGGCTCGGGCTGTAGAGATAGAGGCTGAGGTCGCCGTCAGCGTGGATGAAATCGATGTCGACCTGGATGTTATTCCCCGCCTCGGCGTAGAAGCGGAAGTAATCCTCGTCCGAATCGCAGATCTGCAGGCCGTTGATGGTGCCGCCAAAGGGCGTGGCCGCGCCGGCAAAGGAGTTGTTCGGTTCGTAAATATCATCGGGGCAGACGCCGTAGACCATTGAGGCCACCACGGAGAAGTCCAGGTTGACACCGGAAGCCGGGTCGTTGTCCTGGGCCACGTTGTAGGCGCTGACCTGGATGGTCCAGGTTCCCGATTCGGGGCTCTGGATAAAGACGTTCTCCACGTTGTTCAGCCGGTCGGACGAACCGCCGGAGCTGGAGTAGAGGTTGCTCACCAGGCCCACGTTGCCGCGATACACGGTGCCGCCGGGAGAGGTGACGGTGAGGTCGAGGTCGTTGATCAGCGCCTTGGAACTGGAGGATTCGCCCGGCTCGTCATTCCAGACCAGGCTGATCTTCATCGGCTCGGTGGCGTTGAAGCGTTGCACCGCAGTGGACCAGTTCTGCCCGGTGCTCAGCGGGTTGCCGCCGTCCTGGATGAACATGTTGACTCCGGCGTCGTATATCCGGCCCACGTCCACCAGACCCCAGCCCTGCTGGTAGCGGGTGGCATCGGAGAAGCTGTACTGATACGCATTGGCGATCAGCATCGCCTTGATCGTTGCCGAGTGCGGTGTGTCGTGGGTGGGGTTGTTGCCGAAGTGGTTGGCTTCGAACATCTCGTAGGCCAGCCCGGCTCCGCCGGCCACGATGGGGCAGGCGCCGCTGGTGCCGCCGAAGTCGTCGTAGTAGTCACCGGAAGAGTATCCGGAGCCGCCCTCGATATCGGTGCAGTAGATCCAGTCAAAGAAACCGCAGAGGTCGGGCTTGATCCGGCCGTCGGCAGCCGGGCCCTGTCCGGGCGTGCTGCCGGAACCGTGGTTCTCCCACTGGTCGTCGGCGAGGGTAGTGGTGTTCTGGTGGAACACGGCGCCCACGGCCACGGTGTTCTTGGCCGCGGCATCCACCGAGCAGGTTTCGGAACCCACACCGTAGTTGCTGTTGCTGGCCGAGTAGAACATCATCGCGTCGTAGTCGACGATGGCCTGGTCATCCTCCTGGGAGTAGCTGTTGTAGTCGCTGTCGGTCCAGCCCTGACTCCAGCTGTTTGACTGGAACACGCCGTCCCAGGTGTTGGTCAGGTGGTTGAGCGAGGCGCCGCGGCTGACATACCAGTCGCAGAAGACGCCGCTGCCG
>CBESOE010000009.1:0-65195 GCA_965531145.1 uncultured bacterium
GCGTCGAGATCGGTGGCCCAGACATTGCCGTCGGCCGTGTCGAAGCAGGGGCCGTAAGTGGGGGTGCCCCACTCCCAGGCGCCGGTGCCGTCAACGATGAAGCCGCCGTCGTCGCCTTCAAAGTCCCAGACCACTTCGACATTGTCGTAGCCCTGGATCAGGCAGCAGTCGTCGCTGCAGGAGGAGTCGGTGCCCACAACGCCACAGACGTAGTAGCAGTGGTAGCCCTTGTCCACGGGATCGACAATGATACTGGTGGCCGAACCGCCAAGGGTGGCAACCGCCACGTCATCCTGGTAGACAACGACGTTGTCGTAGGTGTCGTTGTTGACCCAGGTCAGGCCGGCAGTGGTGCCGTCGGCAACACAGACCAGATCGGAGGGAGCCGCGATGCAGCTGACGTTCACGTCCAGCTGGAAGGCGCCGGAACCGCCGCCGGTGCGGCCGTCAACGATGATGTAGTAAGTCTGGGTCGAGGTGTCGCTGTAACAGAACGTCTCGTCGAGGCCGCCGGCCAGCCAGCCGCTGGCGCCCGCCACGCAGGTGCCATTGACATCGGCGCAGTCGGTGACCATGTAGACGGCACCGTTCCAGCTCATCACGCTCTGGTTGAGGGTGACGCAGACCGTGCAGAATGCCGGCAGGGTGATGCTGTAGGCAACATCCGGGTCCCCGTGGGGCAGATTGCCCACGCAGGCCGCGTTGCAGTCGTAGTCGTTGATCGCCAAGGTGGTGTCACCGGTGTAGCTGCTGGAACCGGGGGTGCCCGAAACCACGACGGCGCCG
This sequence comes from uncultured bacterium, assembly GCA_965531145.1. GTDB lineage: Bacteria > Acidobacteriota > JAQAZP01 > JAQAZP01 > JAQAZP01 > JAQAZP01. Next base: position 787 of record CBESOE010000009.1, read on the forward strand.
GCGCAGGTGTCGTTGGCCGGCGGGGGATCGTCATAGACCACCAGGTAGGGCTGCTGGCCTGTGTGGCCATCGATCTCCAGGAAGAAGTCCGGAGCACCGTCGTCACGGCTGGCCATACCAAGGGTGAACCAGTCCTGGGCCAGGGCAGCGGTCATATCGGCGTTGGCCGTGCCGCCGAGCACCAGCATTTTCCAGCCCGGGGCATAGTCCTCGCCCTCGTTCTGTTGGTTGTAGTAGCCCGCAAGTTTCTCAGCCTGGGCATCGTCCCACAACGCCGCGGCGGTGGAGGGCAGGGGCACCGGGTTGAGGGACACCGGAGTGACGCTGAAGTAGGGTCAGTTTGTTGCGTTGACGTAGAAGTTGAACTGGACCACGGTCACGGTGGTCCCGTCGGTGATCGAGCTCACGTCAAACTTGAAATAACCGGTCTCCATCCGGATCGCGCCGGCAGCGAGACCACCATACACCAGCGCCTCACCGTCGGCCTTGGAGGCGTAGTTGGTGGTTCCGGTGGTGTTGGTCTCCAAGGTGGGGTAAACCGTCCAGTTCGCGGCCATGGCACCAGTGGCGCCAAGTCCAAGAACCAGCAAAACAGCGATAAGATGTCTGATCCTCATTGCTTCTCCTGTGGAGTAGTTGCGACCCGGCGTTTCTCTATGCGCCGGTAACGCATTACAGGGTTTGGGAACGTGCAACGAACAGACGAAACGATATCTTTTGACAACAGCCGCCTACGTGTGTTCACCTCCTTTTTTCGTTCGTCATGCGACCGTCGACAAGAATTATGATAAAGGCCTCTCGGCCGAAGAACAGGGGTCTCCCGGCTCATGCTTCCCGCATTCAGAAGAATGAATAGAATTGTCTTGTGCCAAGGCACCGGTGTCCGGGCACGAGAGAAACAGCTTTCACTGCTAAACCACACACAAATTGGTAATTCGACACGACCGAAGCTGGCGAAATGGAGTGTTCCAGACGCGACTCCGGAAATCCTAAGTGGAGTGCTATAGAACATTACGTGCAAAAATGCAAGAATTGTTAGTTTTCAAATCCTCCAATAGTTACCAAAAATGAAGGACCTACGGGCACCGGGGAACCGCGGTTGGCGACCTGCGTTTGATAAAGTGACGCAGCAGGCGGCCGTTGACAGCACTGCGGCCCCGTGCTATATTTATTTTTGAGCCTAACTCTAATCAGATCAATGAATTCAAAGCGAATCACCATCCCCGCCGGTGGAGATCGCCATCCGGAGATGCGTCATGGCCCAAGACCATCGATCAGACGACCAGGAGAGCCTGTTTCCCAGCGACAACACTGATGAACAGGCTGAATCCGTTGATAGTGGCACCTCCAGGGATCACCATCCCGACCTCTCATTCGAAGAGGAGCGGCTGCGCAACGGTGATATCTCTTTCCGGCCGGTCTCGCTTCCCGGGTCGGACCCGGAACCGGCGGACAGCAGGGGCGGTACCGGCGGCACCGCGTTGATGATCATCGCCGCCATCGTGGTGGTTATTCTGCTCACCTCTGTCATTTACACCTTCTACTCCCCTTCTCACTCCGGATCCGAAGAGGCTGCAGTGGTGGAACCGGAGGAATTGCCCATCGTTCCCCTGGAACAGCCAGTGGATCAGGCTGAAGAATCGGAGGAGCCGGCGGCTATTTTCCGGGCCCACGCAGAGCTCCAGGAGAATTACCGCCGGTCCGAGGTCCGGATTTCCGAGCTGGAGGCCGAACTGGACACCCTGCGCAAGGCGGGCCCGGCGGCAACCCCAACCACCGGTTCAGTGGTGGACCAGGATCGTCTGGGACGGCTGGAAGAGGAGAACCGCAGCCTGAAAGCCGACCTTGAGCGGCAGCGGCGGGACAGCGAAACGGCGGTCTCCAGGGCGGAAAAGCTGGTGCAGCGGGCCGAAGCCGGCGTGACCGAGGAGCGCAACCGCAGCCGTGCCGCCCGGCAGGAGGCGGAGTCCCTGGCCGGTGAAAAGGAGGTCCTGACCACCGAACTGGATGCCCAGAAAACCCGGGTGTCCCAACTGGAAGCCGAGCTGGCGCAGCGAGCCGCCACCACCACCACCAGGCAGGAGGGCGAATCCGAGGCGGTGCGGCAGTTGATGAGCCGTCACGCCGAAGAGCTGGATCGGGAACGCAAGGTGACCCGGGAGAAAGAGGCGGAAATTCTGCGTCTCAAGGGGGTGATCGCCCGGATCTCAGTGGAGGAGCCCGCCACCGGAACCCCGACCCGGACAGCTCAGCAGTCCGGGTCCACCGCCGCTTCCGCCACCGCCTCGGCAAACGGCACCCTCTCCCCCCCGCGGCTCCTCACCCGCACCGCGCCCGAGTATCCGATGAACGCTCGCCGGCTGCGGGTGGAAGGTACGGTTCTGCTCAACGTTCTGGTGGGTACCGACGGCAAGGTCCGGGAAGTGAAGGTGGTGGAAGCGGATGGAGGCAAGCTGCTCTCCCCCGCCGCCGTGGATGCCGTGCGGAAGTGGACGTTTTCACCGGCGACCCGCGGGGGCCAGCCGGTGGAGTGCTGGCACAAGGTGCCGATCAGATTTGCCCTCTGATGACGGCGGTCAGGACTGCTCATCAGCCAGGCTGGCCGCCACCCGGCTGAAGGTCCCCTCCAAGGTCTCGGGCAACACCTTTGTTTCGCCGATGACGGCCATGGCACTGGTGTCCCCGGTCCACCGCGGCACCAGGTGCATGTGCACGTGGCCCACCACCCCGGCCCCGGCACAGGCCCCGATATTCAGCCCGATGTTCATCCCCTCGGGACGGTATGCACTGAACAGCGCCTTTTCGGCGCGGGCCGTGGCTTCCATCAGTCCGGTCCGCTCTTCCGGGGTCAGATCCTCCAGGCGGGCCACGTGCCGCTCAGGCGCCGCCATCAGGTGGCCGGAATTGTACGGGTAGCGGTTGAGCATGATCAGCATGCCGCCGCCGCGCCAGAGCACCAGGTTGTCCCTGTCCTTTTCCGCTTCCTGCCAGACCCGGCAGAAAAGACAGCCCTGCTCCTTTTCCCCCTCGATATAGTTGAGGCGCCACGGCGTGTACATCTGGTCGAAACCCATCTTCATGCCCCCTTCCCGGCCGCCGGCCCTTTCTCCCGGAGGAACAGCTCCAGCTCGGACACCAGCTTGCCGAACTGCGGCAGGTCAAGTTGCTGACCGCTGTCGGAGAGGGCCACCTGCGGCCGGTGGTGCACTTCCACCATCAGCCCGTCGGCACCGGCGGCCAGCGCCGCCCGGGAGATCGGCCCCACGATGTCCTTGCGGCCGGTGGAGTGGCTGACATCCACCAGCACCGGCAGGTGGCTCTCCGTTTTGAGGATGGGGACCGCCGAGATGTCGAGGGTATTGCGGGTCCACCGCTCGAAGGTCCGGATCCCGCGCTCGCAGAGGATGATCCGCTCGTTGCCCCGGTGGAGGACGTACTCGGCGGCCTGCAGGAACTCTTCCAGGGTGGCCATGAACCCCCGCTTGATCAGCAGCGGCTTGCTGCAGCGGCCCAGTTCCTTGAGCAGTTCGTAGTTGAACATGTTGCGGGTGCCCACCTGCAGAATGTCCGCGTGGTCGGCCACCAGCCCCACGTCCCGCGGGTCGAGGACCTCGGTCACGGTGAGCAGCCCGTGCTTCGCCGCCACCAGTTGCAGAATTTCCAGGCCGCGCTCCTTGAGCCCCTGAAAGCTGTAGGGCGAGGTCCGCGGTTTGAAAGCGCCGCCGCGGAGCACCCGCACCCCAAGCTTCTTCAGCCGGCGCGCCACCTTGTCCAGTTGTTCAAAGCTCTCCACGGCGCAGGGGCCGGCCATGATCACCGGGGGATTGCCGCCGCCGATGGCCAGGTCGTCCACCCGCACCACCGTGTCCCGCTTGCGGTAACTGCGGCTGGTCTTGGCCACCACCCGGGCCAGTTCGTCGATCTGCCGGGCCGAAGCCTTGAAGATCTCCTTGAACAGCGCGGTGATCACCGAATCGGGAAAGGGGCCGCGGTTCTTCTTCAGCAGCAGTTCCATCATCTGCGACTCGCGCAGCGGATCGTAAGTGACCAGGCCCTGCTCCTTCTTGATCTCGCCGATTCGCTGTACGGCGTCTGCCCGACGGTTGAGCAGGTCGAGCAGTTCAAGGTTCAGGCCGTTGACTTCCCGGCGCAGGGGCTCGAGGCTGGCCGGCGGCCGGGCCGCCCCGGTCTTTTTCTTTCGCTTCTCCGCTGACATTCACTCCCCTTTCCTGGATGTCGATTCCGATACAGCTAAACCGCACTGACGCCGCCGCCCGGCTCCGGGTTGAGCATAAAGGGCAGTTCCTTGCGGAACCCCAGCCGCGCCCGGATGCGGTCCAGCAGCCCGGGCGGGTCGCCGGCCACCAGACGCTCCACGTGCCCGCCGCCGTCGATGGCCAATCGCACCCGGCTGAACGGTCCGCCCGCCGCCTGGAACAGCGGCAGATGCTCGGTTCGTCCCAGCAACGGACGGCCGCCGCGGAGCAGCAGGAGGATATCCCCGGCACGGGCCTCCACCAGTGCGGCATAGGGGTCTTTGCCCTGCCCCTCCGGCGTCAGACAGAGGATATCCGCCTGGCAGCCCGGGTCCAGGCGGCCCGCCAGCCCCTCCAACCGCAGAGCCCGGGCCGCGTTGACCGTCACCATGCGGAAGAGATCCCTGGCCGGCAGTTCCTCCCCGTAACGCTCATTGTAACAGGTGCGGGCCACCCGCATCTCCTCCAGCAGACCCGGGGTCCCGGTGAACAGGGAATCGGTGCCCAGGCAGATGTTGACCCCGGCCCACAGCAACTGCCGGATATCGGTGGTTTTGCCGAACATGAACATGTTGGAACCGGGGCACCAGGCGAGACTGGCTTCCCGCCGGGCGGCCAGCGCCGCATCGGGTGCGGTGAAGGCCACGCCGTGGACCAGCAGGGTTTGCGGCCCCAGGGCACCGATGGCGTCCAGCGCCTGAAGTTCCCCCCGGGTTTCCAGGTCGTGCCCCTCCCCCACATGGACCATGAAGGGCTGGTCCAAATCGCTGGCCCGGGCATACTCCACCGCGGGGCCGTCCCCCCAGCGCAGCCTGAACGAGGCCACCGAGTGGGCCAGGCAGTAAGGCCCCACCACCCCAACCAGCATGTCGCCGATGTGCGGGGCTGATATTTTCCGCGGAATATGATCGGCCACGGTGGTGACCCCGGAGAGGATCGACTTCAACCCGCCCAGTTGATACACGGTGCCGGCATCGATCATGTTCCGTTGCCGGAAAACCGCGGAGCGCTTGAGGTCGTTGTCCCAGTACAGCCAGTTGAGGTAGGGGCCGAACCCCACCCGTGGCTGGAAGGTGCCGATGAGGTGGTCGTGGGCATTGATCAAACCGGGGTAAATCAGCGTCACGGGGGGCAGGGAGACGGTGAAGACCTGGCCCCCGGGGCCTGCCGGGCCGTCCAGCCCCTCGATTAGACCAGACGCGCCGGCACGTATCCGGCCGTTGGGCTCCGTCCCCTCCGCCGTGACACGCAGGCCGTTGATCAGTTCCAGGATCACGTCAGATATCCCCATTGAAAATGCCGCCGCCAGACCTGGAAAATTATATTGGCGCACTCCACACCGCGTCAATTGACCGGATGAGGAATCTATCGGCTAATGAAAACCATTCGATCAGGCGATAAGAGAGATGTTGTCGTACTACCAGTCCGCCGCGACGGATTCACCGCTGGCGGGCCCGTGGGTCAACGGCGGAGTATCCGCCTTGTCTTTTGTAAGGGGCAGCATGAACGACGCATCAACAGCCGTAATCGACACCGGCCACAAGGACATCAAGGCCAGTGTCCGTAAGAGCCGCCGGAACAAGGCGCGGACGGAGCTCAATGTGAAGGTCGAATACCGTACCCTCGATGCCGTGTTGTGGAATTTCTCCACCAACATCAACGAGGGCGGGATCTTCATCAGGTCCAACCGTCCCCAACCGCCGGGAACCGCGGTCCACCTCCGTTTTTTCCTCCCTGACGTGCTCAAGGCGATCCAGGTGGAAGGCGAGGTGATGTGGTGCAACACCGACCCTCGCGACGGGGATTGCGGTATGGGCATCGAGTTCCACGAACTGCACGGCGGCGACAAACGGATGATCAACCAGTTGATCACCAGTTTACGCCAGGACAGCTGAGCCACAGTCGAACGCTCAATCCCTCTCCCCCGGGAAGAGTCGCTCCATGCCGCGGCACTCCAGCCGCCGGGCGAGGCCTTCCCCCGAACCGGTTCTCCGACCGGTGAACGGCCGGCCCAGATCATTCCAGGTCCATGGTCTGCCTGCACCCAGCAGGGCCTCCACCTCGTTTCCCAGATGCGGCAGCACCGGCGAGAGCAGGATGGCGACATCACGGCAGACGGCCAGGCCGGGACAGGGTGTGTCCCGGGCCACCCGGACCAGCTCCTGCACCTCGGCCATGGCCCGCTGGAAATCGATGGCCGCATAGGCCTCGCCGATGCCGGCATAGCGCCGGAGCAGGGTCTCGGGAACCGCTCCTGCAACGGTGGATGTGCCGGAGTCCCCGCCGGGATCGAGAGCACGACGGATGAATCCCGTGATCAGTCCCCCCAGTTCATCGCTGACCCGTTCCGCCAGACGGCCGGGACTGATGTCGATCTCCTCCAGCCCGGGACCCAACCGGCTGGCCACCGCATAGCGCAGGCACTCGGGGTCAACGCTGTTGGCCAGGTCACGGGCGATGATCGGCGGACCGTGGCGCCCGGCCACCCGCCGGCCGTCCACGCTGAGAAAGCCCTGGGCCACGATGCGGCCGGGCAGGCTGAAATCGGCCCCCATCAGCATCGCCGGCCAGAACAGGGTGTGGAAGGCGATGATGTCGCGGCGGACGAACTGGACGATCTCGCTCTTCCCGTCGTGCCAGTACGGTTCGCGGCCCGCCCCGGAGCGGGGGCCGCAACCGGCCGCCCCGGAGAGGTAGCCCAGCGGGGCATCGAGCCAGACGCAGAAGAACTTCTTCAGTTCGCCGGGCACCGGGAAGCCGAAGTAGGGGCCGTCCCGGCTGATGCACCAGTCATCCAGCCCCTCCCGCAGTCGGGAGTCAACCCAATGTTCCACCTCCGGCTGCAGCCCGCCGCCGGAGTGGACCCAGGAGGCCAGCCGGCCGGAGAACTCGCTGAGCCGGAAAAAGTAGTGGCGGGAGAGCCGCTGCTCCGGTTCCCCCCCGCAGGTGGGACAGCGGGATCCCCGCGCGTCGCCCGGGTGGCCGTCCCCGCTGCAGAGCGTGCAGAGGTTGCCGTTGCGCACGGCCGTTCCGCACCCGGGGCAGCGTCCGCGGTCGAAGCGGTCGGCGAGGAAGCGGCGGCAACGCCCGCAGTAATCCAGGAGTATCTCTTTCTCGTAGACATACCCCTTTTCCTTCAGCCGGTTGAAAACCAGCGCACTGAGTTCCCGGTTGTCCTCCCCGTGGGTCGAGTTGAACGAGCTGAACTCGATGTGCAGGGCATCGAAATCCCGCAGGTGCTCCTCGTGGAACCGGTCGGCCAGCTGCTCCGGTTCCACCCCGGCGGCCGCGGCATTGATCTGCACCTCGGTGCCGTGACTGTCCGCTCCGCCGATGAAGATGGCCTCACGCCCCACCAGCCGCAGGAAGCGCGTGTAGATGTCGGCCTGCAGGGCGTCCACCAGCTGGCCCAGGCGCAGCGAGCTGCTGGCATAGGGGAAGGAACTGGTGATCAGAGCCCTCCGCGACATCTGGTCAGAACTGAACGGCCGGGGCACGGTGCTCATGACGGGCGGATCTCCGAATCGGGTTACGGGTTTTCTCCACGGGCGTCGTATGGTATTACAACAGCTTGCCGCAGGACAACCGGCCGGCTGCCGGCCATTCGCCGCGGGAACGAGGCCCCATGTCTTCTGAAGATAAGAATACCACCTGCCGCCTGCGGCCGTTCCGCCGCAGTGACCTGCCGCACCTCGTCCGGCTGGACCGCCGCTGTTTCTCCGCCGCCATCGCCTACGACCGCTTCGAGATGGTCTACCACCTCACCGCGCCCCGCCACATCTGTCTGTTGGCCGTTCCAACCGCCGGCGGCCCTCCCCCGCTGCTCGGGTTTGTCATCGCCGCCGCCGGCAGGACTGGCGGCGAGGGGCAGATCATCACCATCGATGTGGACCCCGATGCCCGCCGCCGCGGCGTGGGCCGATTGCTGCTGGAGGCCGCGGAGGAAGAACTGGCCGGGTATGGCAACCGGGAGGTGCGGCTGCAGGTTGCCGAAAACAATGCCGGGGCCCGGGACTTCTACCAGGGCCATGGCTATACCGCCATCGGCCTCCGGCCGGACTACTACCCCGACGGCACCGACGCGGTGGAGATGGTCAAGCGGATCACCTGACCGGCAATAAGACGTAGCGCAGGATGAAGAGCAGGGCCACCAGGTAGAGCAGCCAGCTCACCCGCCGGCCCCGGCCGGAGAGGAGCATGATCAGCGGGTAAGCGATGAAGCCCAGGGCCAGCCCGTCGGAGATGCTGAAGCAGAAGGGGATGCCGGCCAGGATCAGGAAGGCCGAGATGCCCTCCGCCGGCTCCTTCCAGTCGATGCCGGTGACCCCGCGGATCATCATCGCCCCCACCACCACCAGCGCCGGCGCCGTGATCGGCGGGTAGGTGCCCACCATGGCGGCCAGGGGCGTGAAGAAGAGCGCCAGCAGGAAGAGCAGACCGGTGACCACGCTGGCCAGCCCGGTGCGTCCACCCTGCTCCACCCCCACCGCGCTCTCGGCGTAGGTGGTCACGGTGCTGGTGCCCATGCAGGCGCCGGCCACCGTGCCCACCGCATCGGCCATCAACGCCCGGTTGGCCCGGGGAAGTTTGTTGTCACGCATGAACCCGCCCTGCTGTCCCACCCCCACCAGGGTGCCCACGGTGTCGAACATGTCCATGAAGAGGAAGATGATAATGAAGGGCAGGAAGCGAAGGTCAAAAGCAGCCACCAGATCGAAACCGAAAATCGCGTGATCTTTGGGAACCCCCAGCAGCCCCTCGAACTTCACCTTGCCGCAGATCATCGCCAACATGGTGGACGCCAGCAGGGCCCAGAGCACCGCTCCCCGCACCCGGAGGGCCATCAGCACCCCGGTGAGCAGCAGACCGAAGAGGAAGACCAGCAGGTCGGCGGAGAAGAGGTCGGGGTTCATGGTCAGCCCGGTGGCCGGCGACTGCACCACCAGCCCGGCATTCTGCAGACCGATGAGGGCGATGAACAGGCCGATGCCGGCGGCGATCCCCGACTTCAGACCCGGCGGGATGGCGGTGATCACCGCCTCCCTGACCCGCAGCAGGTTGAGCAGAAAAAAGAGGATGCCGGAGATGAGCACGATGCCCATGGCCACCCGCCAGGAGTTGGCCACCCCCATGGCGGTGAGCGACATGATCACGGTGACGAAGAAGTAGTTCTCCCCCATCCCCGGCGCCAAAGCAAAGGGGTAGTTGGCCCAAAGGCCCATGATCATGGTGGCCAGAAAGGCAGAGAGACAGGTGGCCAGCATCACCGCATCGGCGGACAGCCCGGTGGGATTCCCGGCAAAGTCGGTGGAGAGCACCGCCGGCTGGAGAAAGATGATGTAGGACATGGTGATGAAGGTCGCCACCCCGGCGCCCACCTCGGTGCGCACTGTGGTGCCCGCCTCACGCAGCCCGAAAAACCGTTCCAGCATGTCGTTCCTCCGGTAATCGGCGCCAGTATCCCGCCCGTCAACACGCAGTGTCAACCCGCTCACCCAATTGATTCCCCCACACCCCCATGCTATTTTTGATCAAGGGGTTACTAACCAAACGGCGACCCGGCCAGCGCTCGAGACCGGTCCGCCGGCGGGGCTGGAGGGAATGATGTCGCAAAGAGAGGGAAACCGTGCCAGCAGCCTCCCCGGTTCACCGGCGGTCTGGCTGCTCTCCCTCGCCCTCATACTGCTGCTTCCTGACCTGGCCCTGGGGTTCACCCTGCCGCTCCTGCTGGTCACCCTGTTGCCCGGGGTTCTCACCATGGCGGCCCTCTGGTTCCGGCGCGGCAGGCAGCGAAAGCCGGGGATGGCACTGTTGACGGCCCTGGTGGTCCTGCTGTTGCTGATCTCGGTCAGCGCCCGCCTCCTCCCGGATCCAGCCGCCGGAGACCAGGCCACCGCAGCGGACCGCTCCGTTCTGGCGGAAGGGGCCCAGGCCGACTTCAACCGGCTCTTCGGCAGTCTCTCCTCCATCTCCGCGGTGCTGGCCCGGGACGAGACAGTTCACCGGGTTCTCACCCGTCAGGGAAACGCCGTGGAGGACCGGATGGTGCTCTTCGAGGCGGTCCGGGCAGCACTGGGTGAAGCGGACAGCGAGAGCACGGCCGGCATCACCCTCTACGACCGCAACGGTGTACCGCTGGCCTGGGCCGGACAGGCCTCCAGCCTCGAACCGCAGTTGCTGGCCCGGGCACCGCTCAGCCCGGTGGAGGGGCAGGCGCGACGCTACACGCCGCAGTTCAGCATCCGCCGATACAACCGTCTGGCCTCACGGCTGTATTGCATCCATCCCTTTGTGCTCACTCCCCCGGGCACCGATCCTGGTGGCGGGGTCAGGGCCGGGTTCCCGGAACAGACCGAGACGCTGTTCGCGGTGAGCGAGCGTCTGCTGGACACCGGCCGGGGCCGGTTCCGTCGCACCCTGATCGGCGGGTTCTTCCCGGCCTCCCTGGAAGCCGCCGCCCGGGAGGACGGCATCGAGCTGCAGTACCAGCTCCTGCCGGTGGAGTTCTCCGGGGCGGAGGACGGTTTCCGGATGGCGGACACAGCTTTCCGCTTCCCCATCACCTTTCCCGACGGGACCATGCTGGGTGAACTGGCCATCCAGCAGGGGGAGGGTGAAAAACCGGGGACACTGTCACCGATACGAGAGGGTCTGGCGCTGCTGGGCGGTCTGCTCACCGCTTTGGCGGCCCTGCTGGCCGGCCTGGGTGCGGCCCGGCGATCATTCATCACCGAGGCCAGCCCGGGGGCAACCGGGTCACGGGCGGCCCTTGCCGTGGTCGCGGCCCTGCTGCTGCGCAGCATTCCCAACTGGCCCTCCATCCGGCCGGCACTGCCGGAGTGGCAGCTGCTGGAACCGGTCTATCTCTCGCTGGAGACATCACTGAAATGGCTGGGGTCACCGCTGGACTTTCTGGCCAGCAGCCTGGTCTTTTTCACCATTGCCGGGTATGCCGCCCTGCTGGCGTGGCACCACCGGCGGGCACTGCTCTCCACCACCGCCCCTGGCGGGTGGGCGCGGATCGTCCCGGCATCGCTGCTCCATGGCGGCCTGGTACTGGCCCTGCACCTGCTGGTGGCCGCGGTGGTGATCCGCGCACCGGCAGAAATAACCAGTTTCGGCCGCCTGCTGGGGCCCGACCCGGTGACCGCCATCCGCAACGGGCTGATCCTCTTCGCCCTGGGTGTGGCCCTGGCCGGCTCCGCCCTGGCGCTGCGGGCCGCGGCACTGCGCACCCCGGCGGCCCTGCTGGCCTGGATGCTCCCCGGACCGCTGCTGCTGGCCGCGGCCACCTGGCTGGGGTCGAAGGTCACGGTGCCGGCCGCCGGTTCCGAAGACGCTGTGTTCGGGCTCACCGCCGCCCTCGACGTCTCCTGTCTCACCGCCCTGGTGCTCTTCCACCTCCTGCCCCTGCTGGTGGCTGCTGGTGCGCTGCAGCCGCCGAAGGACGCCGGTTCCCGTATCCCCCATGCCGCCATCCCGGCACTCTTCTCGCTGCTGCTGCTCCCGGCGCTGCTCTTCCAGTTCGTGGTCACCCACCACATTGAACTGGCCCGGGAGCGCTACATCGGACGGGAACTGGTGGAGGAGGTGGCGCGGATGGGAGAGCACCGGGCCTCCCTGCTGGATCAGGCCTTCGAGCAGGCGGAGACGAGGATACAGCCGCTGGCCGCCCGGCTGGTGGCCGGCCAGCCTTCGGACATCCCGGGCCTGGCCTACAGTTTCTGGTCCGAGACCCTGATCTCCGAACTGGGCTACGGCTCTTCGGTGGAGGTTTTCGGCGACGAGGGCAACCTGGTCAGCGGCTTCTCCTACGAACTGCCGAAGAAGGGTATCGAGGCGGTGGAACTGACCCGGCTGGCCACCGAGGAAACGGCAGAGGGGGTCATGCAGCTGGGCAACCGCCGCCTTGTCGTGCTCTCCCGCAGCGAGGAGCTGCGCTGGCAGGAACGCTCGGTGGGCACCCTGGTGCTCACCGTCACCGTGGATTACGCCGACCTCAGTTTCCTCGCCCGGCCCAACCCCTACCGGGAGATGCTCTCCCCGCTCCCCTCCCCGGGGCTCCTGCAGCGGCAGTCCCTGGGCGACAACCCGTTCCTCACCGTCTTCTCCGGCGGCGACGGCCGGGTCCTCTACTCGTCCCGGGGTGACAGCCCCACTGTGTCCCCGCGGATCATCTCCGATCTGCAGCTCCTTCCCGACCAGGTGCGCTGGCAGGAGATGACCTTCAGGGACGGTCCGCACCGGGTGGCCTGGTTCGGCGATACCGGGGATCGGATCTTCGCTCTGGGCTACCCGGTGCGCTCCCTCCGCGACCAGGTGGTGCAGTGGCTGCGCCTGCTGCTGGCCTGCCTGGTGCTGCCCCTGCCGCCGGTGCTCCTGCTGCTGCTGCTCCGGCTCAGCGCCGGGGGCGGCCGCGTCTCCCTGGGTTCGCTGTTGGCCCCCACCGCACCCAGCTACTACCGCAAGATCCTCGCCGCGCTGCTGGCGGTGGTGATCCTGCCCCTGGGCCTGCTCTCCTTCCTGGTTACCCGCACCATGGGCAGTTCGCTGGAGGACCAGCTGAGGGTGCAGGGCCAGCAGTCGCTGAACTCCGCCCGCCGCCTGGTGGAGGATTTTCTCAGCACGCTGGACCAGGGGGAGACCCTGGACGACGTGCTCACCGACGACTTCCTCATCTGGGTCAGCCGGCTGGTGGACCAGGACCTCAACGTCTACCTCGGCAGCACCCTGGCCGCCACCAGCCGCCGGGAGCTCTTCTCCATCGGGCTGTTGCCCGACCGCCTGGAAGGCCCGGTCTACCTCGACCTCGACGTGCGGGGCCGCACCTTTCACGAGTCGCGGCGCAGCCTGGGCAGCGACCGCTACCTGGTGCTCTCCACGCCGGTGCAGCTGCCCGGTTCCTCGCTGATGCCGGCGGTGCTCTCCACACCGCTGATGGCCCAACAGCAGCGCACCGACCGGGCCCTGGCCCAGCTCAACGGTTCGGTGCTGCTGGCCTTCTTCCTGCTGCTGGTCATCGCCCTGCTGGTGACCTGGCCGCTGGCCCAGCGGATCACCGCCCCGATCAGGACCCTGGTCCAGGGCACTTCGCAGATCGCCGAAGGCCACCTGGACACCCGTATCGAAACCCGTTCCCGGGACGAAATCAAGACACTGGTGGACGCCTTCAACACCATGGCGGAGAATCTTCAGACCCAGCGCGAAGCGCTGGAGCGGCGGCGCGACTACATCGAAAAAATCCTGGCCAATGCTGCCACCGGCGTCATCTCGCTCAACGAGCAGGGACGGATCACCACCATCAACCCCGCCGGCCTGCGGCTGCTGGGCCTGGAGCAGACCCACGGCCCCCTGGGCCGGCGGATCACCGACCTGCTCTCCCAGCGACCCGAACTGGGCAGCATGCTGGACACCGTGGAACGCTACCTCCGCCAGCCGGCGGACGCGGAGCGGCGGCCCAACCAGCCGGTGCGGGAGGAAGAAGTGCGCATCCCCGCCAGCGGGGAAGCCGAAGAGGAGGAGCGGCTGCTGCACCTGGTCTTCGCCCCCCTGGGCAGCGACGAAGACCAGGGACCCCGGGGGACGATCATTGTCTACGAGGACATCTCGGGTCTGCTCCGTGCCAACCGGCTCAAGGCCTGGACCGAGATGTCACGGCGCATCGCCCACGAGATCAAGAACCCGCTGACCCCGATCCAGCTGCACATGGAGCACCTGCTGCGGGTTCACCGGGACGGCGAACCGGGATTCGGCAAGACGCTGGAACTGAGCATCGACACGGTGCTGAAGAAGGTGGCGGAACTGCGGCAGATCGCCATCGAGTTCTCCGACTTCTCGCGTCACCTGGAACTGGAGTCGGAGCCTGGCGTGGACCCGGCGGCGCTGGTGGATGAGGTGCTCGCCCCGTACCGCAGCAGCCTGCCCGCCGAGCTGACCCTGGACCTGGAGTCCGACGGGTCGCTGCCCGCGGTGGCCGTGGACACCAGGCTGATCAAACGGGCCCTGGTGAACATCGTCGAGAACGCCATCCAGTCCATGGAGGAAAGCGGCGGGTCGATCAAAGTGAAGCTGTCGCGGCTGGAACCGGGCTCGGTGGCCATCGCGGTCACCGACAGCGGCCCGGGAATGGACCGCGAGACCCTGGACAAGCTCTTCGAACCCTATTTCTCCACCAAGAACACCGGCACCGGCCTGGGGATGGCCATTGCCCGGCGGACCATCGCCGACCACGGCGGCCGCATCCTGGCCGAGAGCGAGCCGGGCACGGGTACCACCATCACCATCATTCTGCCCACCGAAGAATAAGAAATTGGGGACGGTTACCTATTTCATTAAGACAATATTGTACGTACCTAATAGGTAACCGTCCCCAATTTCCCAATTTCCTCGGGTCAGGGGCTCGCAATGGCAGGTCAGTGGTGTGCTAATACGACTCGTAGGTTTCGTCCGCGTCGTTGGCCTTGCGGTGCCCCACCCAGTCACCGCTGATGATGCCCCCCGAGGAGAGTTCAAACATCTGCCAGGTGCCGTTGAGGGTTTCGGTAGTGTAGGAGTAGGCCGCTTCCAGCACCGAGTGGTTTCCCACCCGGTTGTCACGGCGGATGATCCGCAGCTTGCCGTCGGCGAAGGTTCCTTCGAGGGTGCCCCGGTCACCGGCTTCCAGCAGGTATTCCCCCACCACCTCCGGTCCGGTCTGGGACAGGACGAAGATGCCGGTATCGCCCACCGGCATCAGGCTCACTTCCCAGACCCCGTTCAGCGGCCCCTGTCCCTCGATCTGGTCTTCCCCGAGGCTGCCGAGGCTCGACTCCACGGCGGTGATCAGCCGCACCCGTTCGGTGATCCGGTCACGGATCCGCTGGCTCTCGTAGAGCATGGAGTTGAAGCGGGCCACCAGGTCCTGCAGTTCCCGCTCCTCCTGGGCCATTTCGATGGGATTGATACTTTTGGGGTCGGCCAGCACCATGCGGTCGATGACCGCACGCTTGCTGGTAATACCGTAGAGGGTCTCCTGCCAGATCTTCTGCAGTTCCGCGTAGGCTTTGACATCCTCTTCGAGGTGGCTCTGAGCGATGCGCCGTTCGATCTCCAGGCTGTCCATGGTGGAGCGGTAGTTTGTGGAGGAAAGGCCCTGGGCGACGGCACTGCCGGCCACCAGTTGCAGAGCGAGCAGGATGGCGAACAGGATCCAGATCTTCCTCATCATTCCCCCCCTTTTTCCGAAGTCTTCGAACTGCTCAACACACCAGGATCAGTGGCTTCCGCATCCCCTTCCCCACTCCGGCGCCGCTTCAGCCAGGGCAGCGATCCCAGGCGGCGCAGAATCCCGGAGAAGAGGTAGATCAGGGACAGGCCCAGCAGCACCACCTGCGGCGCGGCCGCCACCGCCACCAGCACCAGGCCCACCAGCACCACGAAGATGTAGGGACGCCGGTTCTTCATGCCGAGTTTCTTGAAGCTGGCGTATTTGAAATTGCTGACCATCAGGTAGGAGATGGCCACACTCACCACCATGATGGCGATGGCCACCCGCAGGTCGGTCACCGGCCGCGGAATGGCAAAGACCAGGGCGGCGAAAAAACAGGCCGCCGCCGGTGTGGGCATGCCCATGAAAAAACGGGGGTCGGTGGAACCGGAATCGACCCGGATATTGAAGCGGGCCAGCCGGGCCGAGCAGCAGACGAGAATGATGAAGGCGGTGAGCCAGCCCACCCGGCCCAGGGACTGCAGGCCCCAGACGTAGATCAGCAGCGAGGGGGCCATGCCAAAGGAGACGATGTCGGCCAGGGAGTCGAACTCCACCCCGAACTGGCTGGTGGCATTGGCCAGCCGGGCCACCCGGCCGTCCAGCGCGTCCAGCAGGGCGGCGATACCGATGAAGACCGCCGAGAGGGAGAGGCTCCACGGGCCGGGGCCGTCCCCGCTGGGCCAGGCGAGGCAGTGCATGGTGGAGATGATGGACATGAAGCCCATGAAGAGGTTGGAGACAGTGAAGAAACCGGGGAGCAGGTAGATCCCGCGCTTGAACCGGCGATTGGATCGCCCGGCATCGCGGCTTGACCGGCGTTTTCTTTTCCGCGGCCGCTTCTGGCCCTTGCTGCTGCCGGTCTGTTCCGCAACCATCACAGTCTCCTGACTCAGTCCGTTGCCTGCCGGCGGCGGGCGATGACGCTGGATCCGCCGCTCACCTTGTCACCGGGGGCCACGGCGATGTCGAACCCCGGTGGTATGAGTATCTCCGTCCGGGAGCCGAACCGGATCAAACCCACCCGCTCGCCGCGCCGGACCCGATCACCGGGCTTTTTGTAGCAGGCGATCCGCCTGGCGATCAGCCCCGCGATCTGGGTGAAGGGAATCAATTCCCCGGCCGGATCCTCGTCCGACAGCAGGCCGATGCGGTTTCGTTCGTTCTCGGTGGAGGCTTCGGACTTGAATGCCGACAGAAACTTTCCCGCGGTATAGTCCACGCTCTCCACCGTCCCCGCCACCGGCGCCCGGTTGACGTGGACATTGA
This sequence comes from uncultured bacterium, assembly GCA_965531145.1. GTDB lineage: Bacteria > Acidobacteriota > JAQAZP01 > JAQAZP01 > JAQAZP01 > JAQAZP01. The sequence goes on from CBESOE010000009.1 coordinate 17,557, forward strand.
ACACGGAGAGGAACACCGCCACCCTGGTGTAGCCGCCGCAGGGCAGGCCCGGTTCGTTGATATCCGGCGCCACCTCCACCACCCGGCCGTCCGCCGGGGACACAACCAGCCCCTGGTCCGCGGGAATCCGGCGCGCCGGGTCGCGGAAAAACCAGAGGACGAACAGCGCCAGCAGACCGCAGAGTACCGCCGCCCAGAATGGGGCGAATACTGCGACCAGCAGCGTCAGCGCCGCACCGCCGATGACAAAAGGCAGGCCCTCCGGGGCCAGCCGTCCTTTTTCCGACACCGTCTTCACCCTTCAACTCCGGGAGTGGCCCCGGACTGCTATCCCAGGCTCTGGCTGTAGTGGGCCAGCCGGGCACCGATCAGGTCCTTGATGTGCAGCTTTTTCTTCTTCAGCGTCACCGTCTCCATCTTCTGCTCGGTGGTGAGGAGGATCTGCTGATCCAGGTCCTCGATCTGCTTGTCCAGCAACCGGTGCTTCTCCACCATGTGCTTGAACTCCGCGTCCTCCTCCATCAGTCTTGTTTTCATGTCGGCCGTGGTCGCAACCATCGCGTTCCTCCTGTGTGGATTGCGGTCAGATACCTGTTGAAAATATAGCCTTTACCGCGCCCCGATGCAATTCCGAAACCCGGCACTTATCTATACGAAGATCAGCGGCCCACGGTTTACCCGGGATTGCCGCCATTTTCCCCGGCCGTGCCGCCGCTGAGCATTTCAGCGTCGGAGGGCCGGACATAGACGGCCGCAAGGTCGGCCGGGTCCCCGGCCTGGCCGCCGGACTGCAACATCTCCAGGCCGATTCGGGCCACCTGGGGGGCGATGAAGCGGTCGGCCCCGGAGCTGCACGAATCGAAGCCGGACAGGGCCTCGGCGCCGCCCGGCAGCGACTCCGGCGGGTCGCCGGAAAACCAGACCCGCCGGTTGTCCGCGGCCTCGGCCACCCGGGCCAGCAGGGCCCCGGGCTGCTGCACCGCCGGTTCCACCAGCACCCGGGAGACGAATCCCCGGTCGCCGGTCTCGTAGAGTGCTCCGTAGAACTCACCCCGCCCGGCCTCCAGCAGCGGACAGACCAGTCCGTCCGGCACCCCGGCCCTCAGGGCCGAGGCCTCCAGGGTGGGCACGCCCACCGCGGGCAGCCCGGCGGCCAGGGCGATCCCCTGAACCATGCCTATGCCGATACGCACCCCGGTGAACGATCCGGGCCCGCAGGCCACAGCCAGCCCCCCCAACTCTTCCGGACGAAGGGAAAGCTGTTCCAGCAGCCAGTGGATAGCGGGCAGCAGCCGCCGGGAATAGGATTCCGGCGACAGCAGGCTCACCGAAGCCACCAGTCCGCGGTCCGCTTCACTCAGCGCGATGCTGCCGTGATAGGTGGTGGTATCCACACCCAGAACCATCATTTCCTGCACTCCTCCCTCTCAGCCGACGGGCGGCGGCGCACATCCCGTCGCCGTGAGGTCCATTATTCCACCTGAATGGATATGATACACTCCACCGCGTTTCCATTGCTACTTTTGCTACTTTCCGGCGGCCAATGACCACTAAGGACAAAACCACTCCGGTGATGCGCCAGTTCCTGGAGATCAAGGCGCAACATCAAGACGCCATCCTCTTCTTCCGCATGGGCGATTTCTATGAAATGTTCTACGAGGACGCGGTGGTGGCCTCGCGGGACATGGAGATCGCGCTGACGTCCCGGGACCGCAACAGTGACAACCCGGTACCCATGTGCGGTGTGCCCTTCCACGCCGCCGAGGGCTACATCGCCCGGCTTATCCGCAAGGGTCACCGGGTGGCCATCTGCGACCAGGTGGAGGACCCCCGGGCGGCCAAGGGGCTGGTGAAGCGAGCGGTGACCCGGGTGGTGACCCCGGGGACGGTGACCGACGCCGGCCTGCTGCAGGCCCGGGAGAACAACTTTATCTGCGGCGTGGCGCTGAAACCCGACCACGGGGCCGGCGCAGCGTTCCTCGACGTCTCCACCGGACGCTTCCTGCTGGCGGAGTCGGAGGACGAGGACCCGCTGGAGTTTCTCGGCCGCGAGCTGGCCCGCTATCGCCCGCGGGAACTGGTCCACGCCGCCCCCGACGAGCCGCCCACCGAAGCAAACCTGGCGCTGAAGCAGATGCTGGGTGATGCCGTTCCGGAAAACGGTGAGGGCCAGCCGCTGTTCAGCCCGCGGCCCTCCTGGTCCTTTGGCGGGGAAACGGCCCGCCGCACCCTCACCGAACACCTGGGGGTGGCCAGTCTGGAAGGCTACGGCTGCGAGGACCGCACCCTGGCGGTGCGGGCCGCCGGGGGACTGCTGCACTACCTCAAGGAGACCCAGGGGTCGGCCCTCAAGCACATCGATTCGCTGACCTGGTGCGCCGGCGGCCGCTACCTGACCCTCGACCCCGCCACGGTGAGAAACCTCGAGCTGGTGAGTTGCGCTGACGGGGGCCGCGAGGGGTCCCTGATCTCGGTGCTCGACCTGACCTTCACCGGCATGGGCGGCCGCAAACTGCGGGACTGGTTCCTGCGCCCGTTGCTGGATGCCGGCGAGATCCGCCGGCGTCAGGAGGGAGTGGAGGAACTGCTGGGGGAGGTCACCGCCCGCAGCCGGCTGGGCGAGCGGTTGAAGCAGGTCTTCGACCTGGAGCGCCTGCTGGGCCGGGTGGTGCTGGGCACCGCCGGGCCGCGGGACATGGTGGCGCTGAAAAGCTCCATCGCCGTCCTCCCCGGCCTGCGTGACGAGCTGGGCCGCCGTTCCGCACCGGTGATGGCCGGGCTGCACCAGGACCTGGACCTGCTGGAAGACATGCACGACCTGCTGGAGCGGGCGATCAATCCCGAACCGCCGGCCACCATCCGCGATCCCGGCCTGATCCGTGACGGGTACAGCCCCGAGCTGGACCAGTTGCGCTCGGTGGCCCGGGATGGCAAACAGATCATTGCCGGCATCGAGGCCCGGGAACGGGAACGCACCGGCATCTCCACGCTGAAAGTGAAGTACAACCGGGTCTTCGGCTACTTTATCGAGATCTCCAAGGCCAACCTGGCCGGGGGTGTGCCCGAGGAGTACGAACGGAAGCAGACCATGGTGGGTTCGGAGCGCTTCAGCACCCCGGAACTGAAGGAGTACGAGGAACAGGTGGTGGGCGCCGAGGAGCGGATCAGCGACCTGGAACAGGAGCTGTTCACCGAAGTGCGGCAGCTCACCGCCGACCAGGCGGGGCGGATCAAGACCTCCGCCGACCAGGTGGCCACCCTGGACGTGCTGCTCTGCCTGGCCGAGGTGGCCTCGCGCCACCGCTACTGCCGCCCGGAGATCACCGACGGCCGAAAGCTGAGCATTTCCGCCGGCCGCCACCCGGTGATCGAACAGCTCTCCCCCACCGGCGAACGTTTCGTGCCCAACGACGTGCTGCTGGACGACGACAGCAACCAGATCCTGATCATCACCGGGCCGAACATGGGCGGCAAATCCACCTACCTGCGCCAGGTGGCATTGATCGCCCTGATGGCCCACACCGGCTCCTTCGTGCCGGCGGAAGCGGCGGAGATCCCCCTGGTGGACCGCATCTTCACCCGGGTGGGGGCCAGCGATTCCCTGGTCCGCGGCCACTCCACCTTCATGGTGGAGATGATCGAGACGGCCAACATCCTCAACAACGCCACCCCCCGCAGTCTGGTGATCCTCGACGAGGTGGGCCGGGGCACCAGCACCTTTGACGGGGTGAGCATCGCCTGGGCGGTGGTGGAGCACCTGCACAACTCCAAACGGGTGTCCGCCAAATCCCTCTTCGCCACCCACTTCTACGAACTGACCGAACTGGCGGTCACCCTGCCCCGGGTGCGCAACTTCAACATCTCGGTCAAGGAGTGGAACGATGAAATCATCTTCCTCCGCGAGGTGGTGGAGGGCGCGGCCGACCGCAGCTACGGCGTCCAGGTGGCCCGGCTGGCCGGGCTGCCGCCATCGGTGCTCAACCGGGCCCGGGAGATTCTGGCCAACCTCGAGGCCAACGCCTTTGACCGCCGGGGGATGCCCAAGCTGGCCGGCGAGGGGCAGGACGGGGACGCAGCGGAACCGGGCATCGAACAGATGCGCCTCTTCACCCCCGGCGAGGACCCCCTGCTGGCCGATGTACGCCGGTTGGAGCTGGAGCAGATGACCCCCATGGAGGCGTTGAACTACCTGGTGGATCTCCAGCGAAAGCTCACCTGAACCCCACAGAAATAAACTTGACCGATTTGTAATATTTCCCTATTGTTTACCCCATAACCGGGTTCGCCTGAAGGGCGGGCTCCAGCTCATGTCTCTCGAGTCCACTCATAACACTGGAAGAACTGCAGCAGCTACGGCAGCAAGGCATCGATTGCGGACGTCAGGGTCTGTACGAGGACGCCCTGCTCAACCTCTACTGCGCCTTCAACGGCTCGGAAGAGCACCCCGATTTCCAGGTCAAGGCCGCCCTCGACCTCGGTGTGCTCTACCGCATGCTCGAAAAATACACCGCCGCCACCGAAATGCTGGAAATCGTCGAGCAGAACAGCCCGTCAACCAGCGTCCCCCGCTTCACCGCCTACCTCGAGCGGGCCATCATCGGCTACCGCAAAAAGGATCTGAGCGGCGCCGATCAGGCACTGGCCATGGCCGAAGAGGTGCTGGAGCAGAACGAGATGGGCCGGCTGATCGTCTATTTCCTTGTCACCCGGGCCATGGTGGAAATGGAGCGGAAAGAGTATCAGCAGGCTCTGGACATACTCAATCAGTCACTGACCTTTGTGGAGCTGTTCAAGAGCCGTGACCTGCGCTGCACCGTGCTCTCCAACCTCGGTCACTGCCACCTGCACCTGGGCCAGACAACCGAAGCGCGTGAGCACCTGGTGGAGAGCCTGGCCATCGCCCAGGCCCTGAGCAACGAGCGGCGCACCGCCGAGGTCAGCAGTTGCCTGGCCCTGACGGCGCTGAAAGACGACGACCTGCCCACGGCCAAGGAATATGCCGCCGAGGCGTTCCGCATTTCCTACGAGCAGAAATACCGTGACATCATCCGCGATCTCTGTTACCAGATCGGACGCTATTACCGGAACAGCGGCGAGACATCCATCGCCGAGGTCTTCTTTGAAAAGGCGGTCAACACCGACGGCCGGCTGACCACCGATTTCCTGAAGCTTCTTGACACGGACCGCATGTCCTCCGGCGAGGGCCTGCACGACTGAACATGAAAACAAAGGAAAAGACCATGAACATCACACTCTTCAAACGGCTGGCAATCCCGCTGCTCCTGCTGCCGTTGATGGCGCTCTGGATTCCTGGTGCCGGGGCCAACTCCATCGAGGACGGTGACGGCAGTCTGTGGCGTGCCTCGTCGGTCCAGAACGGCGCCAACATGCAGGTGTTCATCGAAGTCACCCTGGGCGCCGAGCCGGCCAGCAGCTTCTGGGCCACCAGTGCCCCCCTCAACAGCATCGACCCCTTCCTCCTCACCGACGGCACCCAGGTCTGGTTGGTCTGGAGCAAGGAGCGGCAGGGTATTGACGACACCTTTGACATCTGGGTCAACCGGATCTATGCCGACGGCACCGTGGACGACCCGGCCAGCCAGGTGACCAAGGCCAATGACCCGCTGATCAACGACCGCAAATCCACCGCCGCCATCTGGGAACGGGTGTTCAGCTCCAGTGATCCCAACCCCTGGGAGAAGGTAACGATGCAGCTTCCGCTGAACCCCTAGGGTATCCGCCGGTCCGGGGGGCCTTGCCCCCCGCCGGGCTTCGGGTTCATTTTTTTTGACTGGAATGTTTACTTAAATGTACGTTATCACTATCTCAACGACCATCAGCCCGGCACACCGTCCCCTCCGTCCGCCTGGTCTTCACTACCACACCATCAGCGACCCGAACCCCTGGGAATCCATCGCCCCCAGCGGTTCAGTCGATGATCTGCAGGTCGGGTGAGAACTCCGCCAGCAGTTCCTTTTCTTCTCCTGAATCAAAGCGGACCCTGATCCGGCCCTCCTCGCAGTGCAGGACACGGCCAGGGCCCAGTCGGGGGTGGGACACCCGGTCCCCGACCTGCAGTTCCCGGGAAGCGGGAGCCGGCTGATCCGACAGGCTGGGGTCACCGTCGAGGAACGACCCGCCTCCCCCACCGGCCGGGGGCAACGGCCCGGTGCTCTCGATCAGCTCCCGGGGCAGGCGGTCGATGAAACGGCTGGGCCAGGGGGCAACGCCGCGGCGGGTGGTGGTGAGCAGGTGGGTCAGCAGCAGGTGCCGCCGGGCCCGGGTCATGGCGACGAAGAGGAGACGGCGCTCTTCCTCGAACTCCGGCGTGCCCTCATCCTTGCCCACCAGCGGCAGCAGCCCCTCGTTGAGGCCGATGACGAACACCACGTCGAACTCCAGCCCCTTGGCCGCATGAATGGTCATCAGACTCAAAGCCTTGCCCGACTGGCCCTGTTCCCCCCCGGCCCCCACACTGAGCGAGAGCTCGGAGAGAAAGGCCGACCAGGCATCCCAGGGATCGAGGCCCTGCTGGTCAGCGGCGCGACCGCGGATTTCGAGGATCCGCTGCCAGAGTTCATCGCCCGCCGCGGTGTGCACCGGGATCTCCTTGTCCCGGAACCCGCTGCGTTCCACCGCCAGGTCGAAGACCTCAGCCGCAGACCGTACCATCACCTCGGCACCAAGCTCTTCCAGGGCCGCGGCAAAGATCAAGGCCCGCTCCCGGGTCCGACCGGGCAGGTCATCCAGATCCTCCAGCGAGAGGAGCAGCTGCCCCAGGGTCAGACCGTGGCGCTCCGCCGCCTGCTCCAGGACACCCAGCATCAGCGGGGTCAGCTTCCAGGCCGGCAGGGTCGCGGCGGTGCGCAGGCTCAGCTGGTCGTCGGGATTGAGCAGTACCTTGAACAGCGCCAGCAGCTTGCGTACCGGGGGCAGGTCAAGGATGTTCTTCGGGGCCACCACCCGCACCGGCACTTCATCCCGGCGCAGCGCCGCCTCCACCCGGGGCGCCTGGGCGTTCACCCGGTAGAGCACGGCCATGGAGCCGAACGGGATGCCCTCCTCGCTGTTCAGTCGCCGGGCCTCCCGGGACACCAGGTCCGCCTGGTCCCGTTCGTCGTCACAGGCGATGAGCCGCAGGGGCGGTCCGGGGTCGTTCTCGGTCCAGGGGGGATCGGCCGCGGCCTGTGCCATGTCCTCGGGGTCGGCCAGGGCCGCGGCCGCTCGTAAGATGGTGGAGCTGGAGCGGTAATGCTGCACCAGGGAGCAGGTGCGCGACCCGGGATACTCCTCGTGAAAACGCCGGAAGATCTCGGGGCAGGCGCCGCGCCAGGTGTAGATGCTCTGGTGGGGATCCCCCACTACGTAGAGGTTCTTCTCCGGGCCGAGCAGACCCTTGAGCAGAAGATACTGCAGCCGGTCGGTGTCCTGGAACTCGTCCACCAGGATGTGGTCGAAACGATCCCCGAGCCGCTGCCGCACCTCGGCGTTGTCGATGAGCATGCGCAGGGGCAGCAGGATCAGATCATCGAAGTCGAGGGCGTTGGCCGCCACCAGCCGCTCCTGATACAGCCGGTGCACTTCCTGCTCAAGGGGATTCTCCGGTGTCTCGGGTGCACCGATGCAGCTGCTCTGCTTCAGGCGCGCCGTGCTGCGCAGCAGTTCAACCGGTCGCGGCCGTCCGCCACCCTGGTCTATTTTTCCGGCCAGTTCGGTGATCAGGGCCAGCCGTTCGGACTCGTCGTAAATGGTGAATCCGGGGCGATAGCCATACTGCTCCAGGGGCAGTTCCTCGTTGAGCAGCCGGCGGCAGACCGAGTGGAAGGTGCCGAAAAAACGGATGGCGCCGGCTGCGCCGGGGCCCAGCAGGTCCAGCACCCGTTCTTTCATCTCCCGGGCGGCGCGGTTGGTGAAGGTCAACACCAGCAGCCGGTCCGGTTGGGCCCGTCCGGTTTCCAACAGCCAGGCCAGCCGGCGGGTGAGCACACGGGTCTTGCCGCTGCCCACCGCCGCCTCCACCAGCACCGGTCCCCCACCGGCCAGCACTGCCTCGCGCTGCAGCGGATTCAGTCCTTCCAGCGCTTTCGCTTCTTTCTGATTAACGTTTCCCTGATCGCTCATGGCGGCAGATTGTACACCATTTTACTTTTCACCCGAGGCCTCCTATAGTTGGCCTTCCTGTCATTGCGAGGAGCCCGCGAAGCGGGCGACGCGACAATCTCTCTTGAGGCCTTGATGCGTAACAAACACGGAGTGATCGTGGTGGGGGGTGGCGCCGCCGGCCTAATGGCGGCCGGCACGGCGGCCGCGGCCGGGGCCCGGGTACTGGTGCTGGAAAAGAAAAACCGCACGGCCCTCAAGCTTGGCATCACCGGCAAGGGCCGCTGCAACCTGACCAACACTGCCCCCCTCCCCGACTTCATCGGCCGTTTCGGCCGCAACGGACGATTCCTGCGCACCGCGTTCGCCGACTTTTTCTCCACGGAGCTGATCCGCTTTTTCGAAGAACGGGGTGTGCGGACCAAGAGCGAGCGGGGCGGCCGGGTCTTCCCCGCCGGTGACAGCGCTCTGCAGGTGGTGCGCGCCCTCCGCGACTGGGCCACGGAGAAAGGCGCCAGCACCCGCTGCCTGGCCGTGGTGTCGGAACTGGTGATCACCAAAGGACGGGTGACCGGTGTCACCCTTGGTGGCGAAGAGGCGGAAACACTGGATGCCGACGCGGTGATCCTCGCCGTGGGCGGAGCATCCTATCCGGTCACCGGTTCAACCGGCGACGGCGCAACACTGGCCGCGGCGGCCGGTCACCGGGTTGTGCCGCTCAGCCCGGCCCTGGTACCGCTGGAAACTGCGGGCCCCACTGCCAAAAGGCTTCAGGGGCTGAGTCTCAGGAACGCCGGTCTCGACATCTACATCGATGGACGGAAGAAGGAGAGCCATTTCGGTGAACTGCTCTTCACCCACTTCGGCGTCTCCGGCCCCATCGCGCTCAGCGCCAGCCGTACCATCGTCCCAGCACTGGAGCAGAAACAGCAGGTCACCCTGGCCATCGACCTCAAACCGGCCCTGGACCACCAGAAACTCGACGCCCGCCTGCTGCGGGACATCGACGCCCACGGCAAACAGCACGTCCACAACCTGATGAAAGGCCTGCTGCCCCGGCTGCTGATCCCGGTCTGCATCGACGCCACCGGCCTCGACCCCGAAGGCCCAGCCCACCAGATCAATGCCAAAACACGCAAGCGACTCCGCACCTGGCTCAAGGATTTTCGCCTGGAGGTCACCGGTCACCGGGGATTTGCCGAGGCCATCGTCACCGCCGGGGGTGTGGATCTCCGCGATGTGAATCCGAAGACCATGGAGTCGAGGAAGGTGAAAGGACTGTACCTAGCCGGCGAAGTGCTCGACCTGGATGGCGACACCGGCGGTTACAACCTGCAGGCGGCCTTCTCAACGGGCAGGTTGGCTGGGGCTTCAACGGCAGTGTCCCACCGCGGAGTTTAATCGATTGTCATTGCGAGAAGACGACGGAGTCGTCGACGAAGCAATCTCCTGTGCAACCGCACCACGGCAAGAGAGATTGCTTCGCTGCGCTCGCAATGACAGAGGGGCCCACCCCCCAACGACAGAGGGGTCTACCCCCCAACCAGTTCCCGCAGCAGTGCCTGGACACCTTCCCGGTGCCCGGCCTCGCTGCCCACGCAGGCCGGACAGCCATTGCGGCACCCGCAGCGGTCCACCACGTCAAGGGCCGCGGCAAGCCAGGTCTCCAGCTGGTCGAACCCCAGCCGGGCAAAGCCAATGCCGCCGGGGTGCAGGTCATAGACGACCACGGCACTGCGCACCGAGGGCAGGCTCACCCCATCTTCGGAGAGCTTTCCCGGCAGGGCCAGGGTAACCACGCCCGAACAGACATCCCGGGCATCGCACAGGGCAAAGAGGGAGAGGGTCCTCTCCAGCAGGTAGGCCAGGCCTTCGGCGGCTTTGGCCATGGATCGGCCACCGGCGGCCGTCGCGGTGTCGGGCAGGGCCAGCCAGACCCCCACGGTTTCCAGGGTGGTCTCCGGCAGGTCCAGTTCCTCCAGGGCCAGGCCGGCGGGGGTGCGGGGCCCGAATTTGCGGAAGCCGCTGACCCGGCTGGTCACGGCCACTTCGGCCACCCCGACGGGTGATCCCGAACCAGCCAGGGGTCGTGAACTGATCTCCCGGCCCACGGCCAGTTTGATGTCGGTGATCGGACGGGTGAGATACCCCGGGTCGTGCCGGGTGACATGGGCGATTCCGTCGTCGAGGTTCAGTTCGGTCACCATCCAGGGCTCCCCCAGGTGAAGGTAGACCGCGCCGGGGTGGACCAGCAGGCCGGCGGCACTCTGCTCCACCGTGCCCACCTCCTCCCCGCTCTCCCGGTCGATGATGATCACCGTGGATTGTGAGGCGCTGCGCAGACTGACCGCACCGGCGGGGTGGTCCTCCCCCTGCCACCCCAGGCCGTGGGCCGCCGGACCCAGGTGGCCCAGGTCCAGCAGTTCGGGAAGCAGCTCATCCAGCAGGGGGAAGAAGCTGGTGTCGTCGGGGGTCAGGGGGATCTCCGCCGCGGCGGCGGCGAGGTGCGCCTGCAGCACCATCGGGTTCCCGGGGTTGATCACCGCTCGCTCCGCCGGAGAGCCGAAGAAGAACTCGGGGTGGCCGGCAATATACTGGTCGGTGGGGCTGTTCTCCGCCACCAGCAGGGTGAGCGAGGGCGCATCCCGACGGCCGGCCCGGCCCGCCCGCTGCCAGGTGGCGGCCACCGAACCGGGGTAGCCGCAGAGCAGGCAGAGGTCCAGACCGCCAACATCGATGCCCAGTTCCAGTGCGGTGGTGGAGACCACCGCCAGCAGGGCTCCGGAGGAGAGGTCGCGTTCCAGGCGGCGCCGCTCCTCCGGCAGGTAGCCCGAGCGGTAGGCACTCACCGGCGCCGACCCCTCCACCACACCCGCTCCGGCACCGGCCTGGCGGGCCAGGCGCTCGGCGGTCATCCGCGAGGGCACAAAGGCGATGGTGCGCACCCCGTGGGCCACAGCCTCCCGCAGCAGCCTCCCCCCTTCCTGCACCGCTCCCGGTTTCCGGTCATCCCGGGGATCCGGCGGCGGGTTCCAGAAGAGGAAGGTCCGCTCGCTGTGCGGAGCGCCATCGTCGCCCACCGCCACCGGTATGAGGCCGGTGAGGCCCCGGGCCAGTTCCTCCGGGTTGCCGATTGTGGCCGAGCAGCAGACAAAGACCGGGTCGCTGCCGTAGAGCCGGCAGACCCGGCGCAGGCGGCGGATCACATTGGCCACGTGGGAGCCGAAAACACCGCGATACCCGTGAATCTCATCGATCACCACCAGCCGCAGGTTTTCAAAGAAAAACTGCCAGTGCCGCAGCCCGTGGTTGGGCAGGATCCCGGTGTGCAGCATGTCCGGGTTGCTGAGGATGATGTTGGCTTCCCTCCGTAGCGGTCCCCGGGCGGTTTGAGGAGTGTCGCCGTCGTATACCCCGGCGCGGAGGGTGAAGGACGGGTCACCACCGGCCAGCACCTTGAGCGCCCGCAACTGGTCCTGGGCCAGGGCCTTGGTGGGAAAGAGCATCAAAGTTCGGCTGGCCGGGTCGGCAAGAATCGACTCCAGGGCCGGCACGGTGTAGCAGAGCGATTTGCCGCTGGCCGTACCGGTGGTGAGCACCACGTGCGAACCGCCGCGCACGGCAGTGACGGCCTCGGCCTGGTGACGGTAGAGCCGGGAGATGCCGGCGGCCGACAGCATCCGCTCCACCGCCGGTGCCATGGAAAACCCGGCTCCGGCGAAATCCGCCGGCCGGGGCGGCAACGTCCGATGCTCGGCAATGGACGACCGGTGAGCACCGTCGCTGAGGATCTGCTGCAGATAACTGTCAAGGGACATGAAGATCTCCGGTCCGGCTTTACTGCCACCGGACGAAATGATAGCGTCAGGAGGCCCTGGGGGAAACCCCCTCTCCTTTCCTGCTGTGGAGATCACCGATGAGGCTTGCCGGCACCTGTTGTACCACTTTGCTGATCCTGCTGCTCCTCGCCGTTCCGGGACGTGCGGAGGACGACGGCCCGCTGGCCGAAATCATCCTCGACTGCTCTCTGGCCATGAAGGCCGGCGATCCGGAACTCGATTCGCGGATGGAGATGGCCTGGCAGGCCCTGGCCGCACACTACCAGCGAATCGCCGAAGATCCCAATGGCCTCCTCCGCCCGCCCGCCCTGCGACTGGCCGGTGGTTCGTCCCGCAAGGACAACCCCTGGCAGCCTGGCCAGCTGGTCAACGACGGCAGCACCGGGACAACCCCGTTCCTCCCCGGTAATCCCCTGCCGCCGGCTCCGGAAGCCGGGGGCCTGCTCCCACTCTCCGCAGCGCTCTCCGCGGCCATGGACGATCTGGATCACCGCAGCAACCAGAGCCAGGGGTTCATTCTGCTCATTGCCGCCGGCTGGGAGGGGGGTTCCGGCAATCCCCACCACCTGGGCCGGGATTCGCGGGATGGCAGGGGAACACCGGTGATCCACGTGATCGGTCTGGCCCCGCTGCCGGCCGAGTCGCGGCAGTTGCACCAGCTCGCCGCCAGGACCGGAGGGATCTACCGTGAAGTTGGCGGCCCGGCCGGCCTGGCCCAGGCCCTGCACATCCTCGCCGGTTCCGGCGGCCTGAGGATCACGGCGTGGTCGAAAAGCAGGGTGGCTCCACCGCCCGGCTCGCGGCTGCGCATCGCCGATCGCCGCGGGTGGTACCAGCGGGATTTCGACTACCTCGACTGGGTCCAGCGCGGCGGTCAGATCTGGGTCCCGCCGGGGCCCTACGATCTGGAGCTCACCTGCTCGGGACACGCAGCCCCCTTCCGGGCCCCGTCGTTGTCAGTGGACCAGGGCCGGCTCACCCGCCACCGGTTCATGCTGCCCGAAAGCGGTACGGTCACCGTACGATTCATTTCCCCGGAAGAGACTTCCCGGCAGGATGCTGCCGTATTCTCCATCCTCGATGAGGACGGCCAGCCGGTGTACCGGCAGACCGATTGCGACAGCTGCTCCCTCACCCTCTTCCCCGGCACATACACGGCCCGGGTCCGCCCCTACCCATGGGCCGGTGAGTTCGGCGTCCTCTCCCGGAAGTTCCGTATCGGTGAAGGGGAAGAAACACGCCTGGACATCCAGCTGCCCGCCGAAGGGCTACTGGTGATCGAGGGGGAAGAGACGGGGCCGCGGGTGATCATCGAGGACCGGCAGGGATTGAAGGTCATGAGCGGCCGGGCCGAGGATCCCCTCTCACTGCCCGAGGGACGCTACCGGCTGCAGATACTGAACGATGACCGGGAAGTGGTGAAATCGAAGCGCTTTCGCATCAGGGCGGGACGGACAAGCCGGCTGGGGCCGTTTCGCACGGAGTGATCACTTCTTCAGGCCGGCCAGCCGCAGCAGCCTCTCGGCCAGTTCTTGCTGCTCGTCCTTGTAGCGGCTGAACAACTGCATCGCCTTCTGCTGCTCACCCATCTTGTAGTAGACGAAGGCCAGGCAGAGGTTCACCTCCGGCAGGTCCGGGGCCACCTGCCGCACCATCTCCAGGTGGTCGTGGGCTTCCTCCAGACGTCCCACCATGGAGAGGGACAGGCCGAGGTGGAACCGCGCCTCCAGGTCTCCCTCGTCCAGGTCCAGGGCCCGTTTCAGCGACCTCGCCGCCCCGGCGGCATCCCCCTGCTCCAGCAGCAGGACCCCGACCTTGTAGTGGCCGTCAGGATCCCGGGGGTTGAGATCGGCGGCCCGGCGGAAGGCGGTGAGCGCCGGTTCCCGGCGGCCGGCCCGCCAGCGGACCTCACCAAGATAGTAGTGGCCGTCGGCATTGCGATCCTGCAGCTCGATAACCTGGCGGAACTCCGCTTCCGCTTCACCCAGGGCCCCGCGTTCCAGCAGCACGGCACCGAGGCAGAGCCGACCCTCGGCCGAGTCGGGGGCCACGGCCAGCAGTTGCCGGACCACCTTCTCCGCCAGGTAGTAGAGCCCCTGGTTGTTGTACGCCACGGCCTTGTTCAGCATGGCGCAGATGTTCTTGGGATCCATCTCCAGCGCCAGGCTGAACTGGTTCACCGCGCTCTCCACTTCGCCTTGCCCGTAGAGCGAAATACCCAGGCCCACATTGGCCTCGGCCCAGTCCGAGTGCGCGTCCATCAGGATACGGAACTGCTCCGCGGCTTCGGTGTGCCGCCCCATCCGCTCCAGCACGTACCCCTTGTGCAACCGGGCGGTCTGGCTGGAGTCGTCGATGCGCAGGGACTCGTTCAGCTCCTCCAGGGCCCGTTCGTAGAGACCGACGCTGTGCAGCATCGATCCCATCACCATGTGGGTGAAACTGGAATCAGGGCCCGAGGATTCGGCCAGCCGGATCAGCGGGGCGATGGAGTCGGCCGAGTGGTGGGCCGGGAGGTGCAGGCGGTGTGCCGCCCCGGGATGGTTGTAAGCCCGCCGGCTGCGACCGGTGAAGGGGATCAACCGGCCGGAAGCCTGGTCGGCCATGGCGGCCTCCACCAGACCGGCCGGGGTGTCCGGATCAGTCGGCTCCGCCTTGCCGCGGGAGAGCTGGAGGTAGCAGATCTCGGAACAGACGATGTTTCGCCAGAGCGGCTCGACCTTTTCCGCGGGATCCGAACCGGGCGCACCAGTGCCGCCCTTGATGTCCCCACCGCAGATCGGACAACTGTCGGTCAGTTTGACCATTCTCCGGCACCTTCCTCCGGCCGCCGCACAATCATCTATTCTCTATATCCCATCGACCCCAAATATAGTGCCCTGCAGTGGAAAGTCAATCAAAACAATGGCGGAGGCGGTTCAGTGGAGCCGACCGCCGGCCACGGTTCCGCCGTGGGTCAGCCCCAGGCCGGCGTACGCATCGCTGTCGAAGAGGTCCATCAGGGTCAGGGACGGGCCGTCCGTGTTCCAGGCCCGCAGTTGCGGGACCTGACCCGCATCGGGCCCCGGCATGGTGAGGATTTCATCGATGCCGTCGCCATCCAGGTCGGCGCAGGCCACCCGGGCACCGTACGCCGCACCGTCGTACGCGAAAAAGTTCACCGCGGAAAGTGGAGAGACCGTGGCGCCGTCGAAAGACCAGCCACGAACGTGGGGCCCGAAGACCGCGCCGGGGCCGGCACCGGTGACGATCTCATCATACCCGTCGCCGTCCAGGTCGCCGCCGGCCACGTTGACGCCGAATTTCAGGGTACCGTAGGCAAAGAAACTCACTCCGGCAACTGGCGCCCCCCTAGGGCTGAAGGCCCGAACGTGGGGCCCCAGTACATCCCCGGGGCCGGGACCGCTGAGCAGCTCGTCCCGGCCGTCCCCGTCCAGGTCGGCGCAGGCCACGTTGACCCCGTAACCCGTCACACCGTATGCGTCCCACCCGGCCATGGGCCCGCCTGGGGCCAGGCCGCTCCAGCTGCGCACAGTGGGCGGGTTACCGGGTGCAGGCCCGGGCCCGGTGACCGCCAGCAGGCCGCTCACCGCGGTGCCGGTGCCCTGCCGCACCAGCACCAACCAGTGCTCGCCGCTGCCGTCGGGATCCAGTTCGTTGCGCAGCAGATGCTTGCCCTGCAGATCGTCCAGCCCGCCGTGGAAGTAGAGGTCCA
Organism: uncultured bacterium; assembly: GCA_965531145.1. GTDB lineage: Bacteria > Acidobacteriota > JAQAZP01 > JAQAZP01 > JAQAZP01 > JAQAZP01. Next base: position 33,211 of record CBESOE010000009.1, read on the forward strand.
TGTCGCCGTCTCGGTCGTAGTCGGCCACGGCCAGACAGTCCACCTGGCGGAAGAGATCGTCCTGCTCCAGACCCATGGCCCCGGTGACATCCTCAAAGATCCCGGTCTCCTCCGGCCCGAGATTCTCGAACAGATGGGCATAGTGCTCGTACCACTGGCAAAGCAGTAGGTCCAGGTCCCCATCGTTGTCATGGTCCACCCAGATCCCGCTGTGCCACTCGTTCTGCATGGCGGGTAACCCGTTGTCGTCGTCGCTGGTGTTGTAGAACGTGCCGTCACCCTCGTTGCGGTAAATGGCCGCCCGACCGTGGATGTTGGCCACCACCAGGTCGAAGTCGCCGTCGTTGTCGTAGTCGCCCCAGGACGCTCCGCTGGCCAGCCCGATGCCGTAGCGACCGTGGGGCTCGATGTGCACGCCGGCCTCTTCCGCCACATCGGTGAAATAGCCGGCGCCGTTGTTCTGCCACAGCAGGTTTTCCCACGAGGGATCGGTGGTGGAGACGCCGTAGACCGGCACGAAGACGTCGAGGTCCAGGTCGCCGTCATAGTCACAGGCCGCCGCCCCCCGGGACTGCAGCTCGAAGTTGATGTTGCCCAGCTGGGGGATGCGCAGCTCGGTGACATCGGCCCAGACCGCCGGTGACGACGCTTCGAAGAGACGGTCGGGCCCCCGCAGGTAGTTGGGCTCCCAGTTGCCGAAGATTGTCTGGTAGATCTCGCAGGCGCCGTTGCCGTCGGCTTCGAAAAAGAGCGGGGTCTCGGATCGGAGGTTGGTGGGATTCTGGTGGATGGTGGACCGGCTGAAGGAAAGGCCCGGACCGCTGTTGTCAAAGTAGTGGGCCCCGGTGGTCCGGCCCACGGTGGTCACCAGGTCACAGGACTGAACGCAGTCCTGGTCGCCGTCGTTGTCGGCGTCGGCCCAGCTCATGCGGTAGTCGTAGCCCCACTCGGTTTCCAGGCCCAGGCCGGTGGAGAGGGTGAAGGTGCCGTCCCAATTGTTGAGGTAAAGGATATCCCCGCCCAGGTGCAGGTCGGGCCAGCCGTCGCTGTCGGCGTCGGGCCAGGCGGCGTAACTGCCCCCGGCGATCTGGCCCGGCTCGGCACCCAGCGCCGGCAAGGTCACCTCGACGAAGCCGGCCATGGCGGGCAGGCAGAAAACCAGGGAGAGGAGGAAGGGTACCAGGGTGAACCGCGCCTGCTTCATCGCGCGCGCTCCGTGACTGCCGTTGGCAAGAGTGGTGATTCCGGCGGATAATGGGGCCCGGTGAACCGCCCCGCCGGGCTGGTCCACTATACATCGACTGTGGACGGAGTACCCGGAGTCATGAAATGAACGGAATCTATGCCGGCCGCTATCGCTGCTTCCCGCTGGAGACGGGAACGATGACCCTCGACGGGTCGAGCATGTTCAAGTCGGCGCCGCCTGAGGCCTGGAGACGCCACTTCGAGGTCGAGGACGACGGCAGCCTGCTCTTTGCCGTGCGCAGCCTGTTGCTGCGCAGCCGGGCCGCCACCGTGCTGGTGGACACCGGCTGCGGCTCCACCCTGCCGGCGGAACTGGTGGAGCAGTATGTCGTCGACCACTCGGTGGAGTCTCTGGATCGTTCGCTGGCAGCCGTCGGCGTGTCCGCTGACGAGGTGACCCACGTGGTACTGACCCACCTGCACCTCGACCACCTCGGTGGGGCCACCGTCAGGCGGGACGGCGAATTGCGGCTGGCCTTTCCCGACGCCGAGCACCTGGTGCAGCGCGCTCAGCTGGAGGCGGCCCTCCGGCCGCGGCCGGAAGAGGAGGACTCCTTCATTGCTGAGGACGTGGCGCTGCTTGCCGCGTCGGACCGCCTGCAGCTGCTGGAGGGGCCCGGCGAGATCCTGCCCGGTCTGGAGGTTGGGGTGGCCGACGGCCACACCCTTGGCCAGCAGTACGTGGTGGTGCGGGACGATGAGAAACCGCTGCTCTTCCCTGCCGACGTGATCCCCACCGCGGCCCACGTGCGCTTCCCCTGGTTCACCGCCTATGACCGGGACGGCCGGCTGGCGGTGCGCGAGAAGAAACTGCTGCTGAAACGGGCCGCCATGGAGAACCACCTGCTGGTCTTCGACCACGAACCGCGCTTCGCCGCCTGCACGGTGGGGAGAGATGGCCGCAGGTTCACCGTCGGTGAAATTTGGGGACAGCTACCTTTTTCGTAATTACATACAAACAAAGGTCCTGACGAAACAGGTAACTGTCCCCATCTTAGAACGGCAGCACGCCCCAGCCGGAGACGCCGAAGAAGAAGGCCAGGATGCTCAGGTCGTCCCCGTCCACCACCCCGTTGCCGTCCAGGTCCGCCGGCGGCAGCCACTGCTCGCCGCCTTCCCCGGAACCAAAGGCATAGGAGACGCTGCTGAGGTCGATGCCGTCCACCCGGCCGCTGAGGTTCACGTCACCCCCCAGGGGCATTCCGGCCATGGTCTGCTCGATGAGCCAGAGGGCGGCGGGCAGGTTTTCCTCGAAGGTGGGCTGGATGTCCGAGGGTGGGTTGACGAACCCGTCGAGGCCGTTGTCCGGCCCGGGCCGCAGTTCGATGGTGAAGGCTGGGATGCGGAAGGTGCCGTACACCCAGTCGACGGTGTCGCCGTTGGTCAGGTAGAGCAGGTCGCTGCCGCCGCCCTCGTAGGGCACACCGTGCACTGCGGTGATCATGGCGGCCATGTGGCGGGACATCCAGACATAGTACGAATCGTCGGCGGTGGGCTCGATGGTGTAGCCCCAGGCCTTGAGCACCAGCTGGGAGAAGTTGTGGTAGCTGATGACGGCGGAGAAGGCCCGCCCGGTGCTCATCAGGTCGCGGATCGCCCGGCACTCCGGCTCGGAGAATGCCGCCGGCCCGCGGTAGGTCCCGGATCCCGGGTTGGGGCTGGAACCCTCGTTGTCCCGGCCCCACTGGTAGCTGTAGTTGCGGTTGAGGTCAACGCCCATGGTGCCGTTGCTGTTCTCCCGCCGGTTTTTGCGCCAGAGCCGGTCCTGCTCCACCGAGAAGATATGGCCGTCGGGGTTGATCATGGGCACCACCCAGATCTCGGAGCCGCGGACGGAGGCCTGGGCCTGCCCGCCGGCTCCACTCTGCTCCAGCAGGTGGCGGGCGATGAGCAGCGTGGTCTCCACCGAGATCCACTCCCGGGCGTGGTGGCAGCCCACCAGCAGGACCCGCGGTTCATCCCCCTCGTCCAGTTCCACGTTGTCGCTGATTTTCAAAGCCCAGAGGGGGTGCCCCCCCACGCTCTGACCGATATGGTGCAGGGCGGCGATAGCGGACCAGCTGTCGGCCAGAGCCGCCATTTCAGCGTTCAGTTCTTCATAGGTGTGGAAGGCCGACTCCTCAACCTCTCTGGTGATGTCGGTGTGGAAGGCGGAGAGGTCCTCCCGCAGCACCAGAAAGCCCCCACGGCCCAGATCCAGGGTCTGCAGCAGCTCCGGCGCGGCGATCACCACCGCCCCGTCAGGACCCACGGAGAGAATATCCACCTGCCCGGCGGCCAGGGCCCGCAGTTGCGGGGATCCTGGTACCGCCCCGGGAACCCGGGCGATAATCTCGTCGGCGTTAACCTGGGAGAAGGCCAGGGGCAAAACAGTGAAAAACGCGGCCAGGATGAGACAGGAGAGAGAGCGAAACATCGGCAGCGGAAGCGTGGTCATCGTTGTCACCATTGATGGGTGCGGGCCGCGCCGCGGACCGGAACATCCCCGGTCCGCAGGCTCCCGCCACTGTGATAGTATAACTGATCGTTGGCCTCCCCGGCTGCGAATCTATCCATTTCCTGCGAGGATCAACGCCATGATGGACCCGCGATACACAGCTCTGGCCGCCACCCTGGTGGGCCACTCAACCCGGCTGCAGGCCGGGGAAAAGATCCTTGTGGAAGCCGTGGACGTGGACCAGGAGCTGGTGGTGGCCCTGGTCCGGGAGATCCACCGGGTGGGCGGCATACCGCTGGTCAGCATCAAGCAGAACCGGGTGCTGGGCGAACTCTACCGCGGCGCCACCCGGGAGAGCATGACGGCGTCGGCGGCCAGCGAGGCATCCCGCATGCGCGGTGTGGACGCCTACATCGGTATCCGCGGCAGTCTCAACATCTGTGAATACAGCGACATCGATCCCCAGCGGCTGGAGGTCCAGCGGAAATACTGGTACCAGCCGGTGCACGCCGAGATCCGGGTGCCCCGCACCCGCTGGGTGATCCTCCACTTCCCCACCCCCTCCATGGCCCAGCTGGCCGAGATGAGCACCGAGGCCTTCGAGGAGTTCTTCTACCGCGTCTGCACCGCTGACTACGCCCGGATGTCCACGGCCATGGACCCGCTGAAACAACTGATGGAGGCCACCGACCGGGTGCGGATCACCGGCCCGGGCACCGACCTGCACTTTTCCATCAAGGGGATACCGGCGGTGAAGTGCGACGGGGACCGCAACATCCCGGACGGGGAACTGTTCACCGCCCCCCGCCTGGACACCGTGGAAGGTGAGATCCTGTTCAACACCCGAACTATCTACCAGGGAACCACCTTCGACCAAATCCGCCTGAGCTTCGAGGGGGGGCGGGTCACCAGCGCCGAGGCGGACAAGAACGGCCGGCTGAACCGGATCCTCGACACCGACGAAGGGGCCCGGCGGGTGGGCGAGTTTTCGCTCAGCTTCAACCCGCACATCACCCGCCCCATGCTGGACATCCTCTTTGACGAGAAAATCGCCGGGGCCCTGCACCTGGCCCTCGGATCGGCCTACGATGATGCTGACAACGGGAACCGGTCGGGTATCCACTGGGACCTGATCCAGATCCAGACCCCGGAGGCCGGCGGCGGCCAGGTCTGGTTTGACGGGAAACTGGTGCGGGATGACGGCCGGTTCCTGCTGCCCGAGCTGGAGGGGTTGAACCCGGAAAACCTGGCCTAGCACCTGGGAGGGAATGGAACGATGAAGATTCGCATCGAATACTGCGGCGAGTGAAACTACGAACCGAAAGCCGACGGTCTGTCGGCTGAAATCAAGGCGGAGCTGGATGCGGAGATCACCCTTGTCCGCTCATCGGGCGGGGTGTTCGAGATTTTCCGGGACAACGACCTCATTTTCTCCAAGAAACGCCTGGGCCGCTTCCCCGAGCCCGGAGAAATCGTCGATCTGCTTTGCTGATCATGCGAGTTGCTGCCCCGTGAAAATGAATGGTGCCTAGCACCATTCATTTTCACGGCAGTGTCAGCGGGCGGGCCGGATCTCGAATGAGGTCTCGATGGTGGTGTGGTCCCGCAGCATGGCGGCCACGGCACAGTATTTCTCCTCGGAGAGCTCGATGGCCCGGGCCACGTCTTTCTCCTTGATGCCGTCCCCGTAAAAGATGAACTTGACCTTGATGTTCTGGAAGGTCTTGGGGTGTTCCTCGGCCCTGTCGGCCTCCATTTCCACTTCGAAGTCGTCCAGCTTGACCCGTTTTTTGGCCAGAATGCTCAGCACATCCATGCTGGTGCAGCCGCCAAGACCGATGAGCACCAGCTCCATCGGTCCGGTGGCGGCGGCATGGCCCCCGAGTTTCGGTGAGGTGTCCATGGGCACCCAGTGCCCCGAGTCGGCCTTGCCCAGCAGCCCTATCGATCCAAATCGCTTCAGTGTCGCTTTCATCCGTTTTCCTTTGTCTTTGTCCCGCGGTCATTGTGCCGCCGGTTCGTTTGGCGGACAGCCTGGTGAAAAGAGGGACATTGTAGCAGGAATCGAGTGATTTTCGCAGGGAGGATCCGCTCACTGCACCGCGTGTAGTTTGCTGGTGGCCGCCGCGGCGTGGGTTCCCTCGGGCTCCAGCTCGAGGTAGCGGCGCCAGTGACCGGCCGCCTCGCTGGTGCGCCCCGCCGCGTGGCAGCAGGCGGCCAGGCCGTAGTGGGCGTCGGCGTAGTCGGGGTTCAGTTCCAGCGCCCGGCGGTAGGAGGCTTCGGCCCGGGCCAGGTCGCCCTTGCGGCTGGCCGCCATGCCGAGGTTGAAGTGCGCGCGCTCCATGGCCGGATCCAGCTCGGCAGCATGGCGGAAGACCGAGATCGACTTGTCCACCAGCCCTGAGCGGAAGAGGGCTTCGCCATAGTCGAGCTGGAACAGCGCGTTCTGCGGGGAAAGGCTCACCGCCCGGGAGAGGTACTCCACCGCCTCGGGGTAGCGCTCCTGGCGGAGGCAGATCACCCCCAGGTTGTAGTGCGTCTCCTCGGCGCCGGGGTTGTAGCGCAGGGCGTGAAGGTAATGCTCCTCGGCCTCCCCGTCCCGCCCCAGCAGCTGCAGCAGGAACCCGGTCTTGAAACGGACGTTGTGCCCGCCGGGTGACTCGGCCAGGATCTCGAGATAGACCTCCAGGGCCTCCTCGTAGCGTTCCAGCTGGGTCAGGGTGGCCCCGAGAAACATCTTCGGCTCCAGGTGCACCATCTCCTTGGGATCGGGGGCCGGCCCGAAGAGGTCCGAGTCCCCCGGGCCGCCGTCGCCGGTGACATAGCCCAGGGCCAGCAGCTTCTCCCGTGTCTCGGCATCCGCCGTGCTGGTCGCCGCCGGTGCAGTGGCGGCGATGGCGGAGAGGTCCACGAGCTGTCGTTCCAGATGGGTGGCCATCTCCTTTCCCCGGTCATTCCAGCGCCCGTCGGCATGGAGCAGCAGGTTGTCCAGCTCGGCGGGGTCGGCGGCCAGGTCGTAGAGTTCGGGGATCGGCGCCTCGATGTACTTCTGGCCGTCGGCGATGATGGCCGTGAGTTCGCTCCAGCCGTAGTTATAGCGCGGGTGCCAGGTCTCCATGTAGAGCAGCGATTCCCCGCCCTCCGACCCGCGGCCACGCACCGCCCCGGCAAAACTGCGGCCCTGGACCTGCTCCCGCAGACTGCCGGCGCCATCGCCTCCGGCGGGCAGGCCCAGCAGGTCGAGCATGGTGGGCACCAGGTCGGCCAGGTGTGCCGGCTCGCTGTATAGCGCCCCCGGCACAACGGTCCCCGGCAGGTTGAGGATCAGCGGCACGCGGGTGGCGCTCTCGTAAATGAACAGGCCGTGGGTGTCTTCTCCATGCTCACCGAGGCACTGCCCGTGGTCGGCCACCACCACCAGCAGCGTCTCCTGCTCGAGGCCCAGCCGCCGCAGTTGAGCCAGTACCCGCCCCAGCTGGTGGTCGCTGAAGGCGATCTCGCCGTCGTAGAGATCATCACCGAAACGGGTGGCAAAAGGTTCGGGCGGCAGGTAATCCTGGTGCGGGTCGAAGAGGTGCAGCCAGGCAAAGAAGGGCCGGTCATCCCCGTCCTGCTCCAGCCAGCTGATCAGCCGGCCGCAGGTTTCATCGGCACGCCGCTCGGCCATGAAGCCGAAGCGGGCCATGGGATCGCGGTCGGGCAACTGGTCGTCGTAGGTCTGGAACCCCTGGGCCAGGCCGAACCGATGGTCGAGGACAAAGGCGGAGACAAAGGCGCCGGTGCGGTAGCCGGCAGCCCCCAGCATCTCGGCCAGAGTATGGCGGTCCTCGGCCAGGGTGAAGACCCCGTTGGAGCGCACGCCGTGGCCCGGCGGGTAGCTGCCGGTGAGGATGGTGGCGTGGGAGGGCAGGGTCACCGGCGTGGGGGCCGAGACCCGGGGCAGCACAACACCCCGGGAGGCCAGCCGGTCGATCACCGGGGTCATGGCCCGGGAGCGGCCGTAGCAGCCCAGACGGTCGGCCCGCACGGTGTCCAGGGTCACCAGCAGCAGATTGGGACCGTCATGGACCGCTGGAACCGTGGCGGACTGCTGCTCCTCCCCGCCCGGCCCGCCGCAAGCAGAGGCGGCCAGGGCGAGGAGGGCCGGCAGGAGAAGGCGAATGGTGAACCGTCTGTTCATCCGATCTGTACTTCGCCTCCTCCGTCACACCGCTCAGGGCGAGGTCGCCGTGATGGTGCAGGTGTCGGTGTCGGTGTCGCCCGCCGGTACGAAGGGCGGCTGGTTATACGGCGCCGGGGTCACATCGGCACCGAGAATGGTAAACAGGCTCTGTCCCACCATCGACCCCAGGCCCGGGAAGTTCTGGTTCCAGCAGGTGTTGTAGGTCTCGTCCGGGCTGAGGTTGGTCCAGCCGGCGCGCCAGTTGGGGTAGACCGTGGTATTGGGCAGTTCAAAGGTGATCGAGGCCGCCATCCGCCGGTTCTCGTCGGTGAGGTTGGTCAACCCCACACAGAACTGGGAAGCGAAAGGCAGGGTGCCGTTGTCGGGCAGACAGCTCATGCTCACCGCCAGAGTGTCGGTGGGCGGCGGCGTGTCCGATTCGCCGGTGACCCGCACGTCGTCCACATACCAGCCATCAGCCCCCACCGATGAGTCGCAGGCCAGCCGGAAGCGGATGCTGGTGTTGACGCCGCTGAAGGAACCGAGGTCAGCCACCACCTGGGTCATGGTGGACCCGCTGTTGCCGGACCAGGCGCTCTGGCCGCCGATGGGGCTGCTGTAGCCGGTGGAGATTGTGTCGCTATATCCGCCCTGGGTGATGTGCGGTCCGAGGTCGGCCCAGCTGGACCCGCCATCGGTGGAGATCTCGATCACGCAGCCGTCATACCCGCCTTCCATGTCGTAGCGGTGCCAGAAGGTCAGTTCGCCGTTCAGCTCGAGGTTCACCGGGTCGGTGACCAGGTAGTCGTCCTTGAGCTCATCGGCGTCGGTGCTGAACCAGCTGCGGGTGGGGCTGTGCGAACTGCCCTCGGTGACGATGGCCCAGTCATCGGTGCCCTGGCCCGCGCTGTGCGTCCAGAGGCCGTCACCGCCTTCCATCTCGTCCCAGAAGAGGTCGCCGCTGATGGTCAGACTGAAGCTGTCGGTGTCGGAGAGGCCTCCGTCACCGTTGATGTTCAGGGTGAAGGTCACCCCGTGCAGTTCCGGGGTGGAGGGCGAGATATCGATGGTGTAGTCAGTGTTAGAGGTACCGGTGCCCGACTGGGGAATGCTGGGATAGGTCGAGCTGTTCTGGGTCACGGTGATGTAGGAGTCGCTCTCGCTGAGCAGGGCGCTGACCCCGGTGGCGGTGCCGATGCCATTGTTCTCAAGGGTCACGGTGAGGTCCACGGTCTCGCCCGGTTCGGGGATGCCGTTGCCGTTGCCGCCGGCCGTATCGTCCAGGGCCACGGAATAGAAGTCGAGGTTCGGCTCGGCGGCCATGGCCACCAGCTGCACGTCGCGCACGGTCTCGGCTTCCCAGGTCACCGGCACGTTGGTCAGGGTCTGGTCGATATAGCCCGGGGCCGAAAAGGTCACGTCATAGCTGCCGGTGTAGAGCGGCCGGACGTAGTTGCCGTGGTCCGGATCGGTGTGCACCGGTCTGTTCATGGTGATGCCGGCCACGTTGATGTCGGCGGCCAGCGGCAGACCGCTCACCGAGTCGGTGACCGTGCCGGTGATCCCCTTGCCGGCCAGGTCGAACCAGTAAAGCATGGAATCGCGGTTCTCGTCCCAGAAGTCGGCCAGTTCGGACGCTGGCGGGTTCTTGTCATTGGAGACCTCGATGGTCACCGCCATGTCGGCGTACCACCAGTAAGCCCAGTCCTGGATACCGCCGTAAATCAGGTACCACACCACACCGCGCACCACGCCGTCGGTGAATGAAGAGCTGTTGTACATCGGCAGGTTTCGCGAGGAGTAACCGATGGACATATTGTAAAAGAAGGTGTCGTCCGGGCAGTAGTCCCAGGTGCAGTCGTAGGGGTAATTGCACACCAGTGCGCCGCCGTGGTAGCTCCCGGAGATGATGAAGTTGTGGTCCAGCTGCCAGTTCATCATCAATTGGACCTCGGTGGGCCGACCAGCGGGGCTGTTGTCCGGGTCATCGATGAAATCCGGGAAAGTGCGGTTGAGATCAGAACCCTGGCCGTTGTAGCGGGTGCCCGCGACGTAGCCGTCGGGGTTCATCAGCGGCATGAGGAAAATCTCGCGGTTGTCCACCAGGTCGGTGATGGTCGGGTCCGACCCGTAGTTCACCAGCAGGTGTTCGACCATGTTGAGGCAGAGCACCATGCCGGTGATCTCGTCGCCGTGCATGCTGGAGACGAACCTGACCTCCGGCTCGGATTCTTCCACGCCGGCGTTATCGCTGATCTTGGCCACCCAGAGGTTGCGGCCGTTGGTGGACTGGCCGATGCTGAAGACTTCGCACAGGCCGGGATAGGTGGTCTCCATGCTCTGCAGCCAGGTTTCCATTTCGCTGAAGGTGGGGTAGCTGGTCCACTCGCGTCCCGGTGAAGGGATGAACCCCTGCCGGCCGATGGTCTCCAGGTATTCCTTGCTGGTATCGACGATGGGATAGACGGTGAAGCCCTCACTCAGCACCTCCAGCCGCTCCTTGGCCACCAGATACGCTTCGGCGTATTGCCCGGGCCGCACGGTGGTGATGTCGAGGTTCATCTTCACCAGCCGATCCACCGAAGAAGAGTCGGTGATGTCGATGCGCACCAGCACCGGTTCCTCGGCCGCAGCCGTGGGGGGAACGAATCCGGTGAGCACCAGTACCAGCACACTTGTCATCACAATGAAAAAACGATAGCCGCGCATGAAAGAACTCCTTGTTGCAAGCCGGATAATAGTATAACCGGAGGATAACCGGAGGGAACCACTGCAGGATCATCGCGGGTCATCAACGGGATGGCCGGATACCGCTCGCCGCCGACAGCCCCGGACGGGCTCCACCGCTCAGCGTGGAATCAGGAGATACTGCTCTGGGATACCCTTCGTACTTCCCCTCTCTGCGGTCCTGCCGCTACCAACCCATCCCCTTGATATTCACATTTTGTACCAGAAAGTGACGGGAATGACAAGGTTCCTTCAGTGATGACAACTATTGCTTACACCTCAGGGCCTGAGGCTGTTGCAGGTATCACCGGTTTCTCTAAAACGGCCTGAAAAGTCCCCCCAAATGGTGGGGTTGGGCACATTTTTACTCAATAACGACAATCAAATTCATATTGACGGCGGACCAACCAGTGATTATCATCAAGGAAAATAATGAGTTGCCGGATCATCACCGAGGAGAAATCAATGAAATTGACGAGATCGACGGGAGGGATTCCTGTCCTGTGCCTCTGCCTCTGTCTGACCGTTTCACTCACCGCCGCGGCCGACCAGATCGCCAAGGGCGACAAGGCACTGCGGGCCGGAGACACCGCCGGGGCCATCGCCGCCTACCAGAAGGCACTGAACAGCCGCAAGGCCGACGTGCGCGAGGACGCCATCGACCGTCTGGCCCGGGTTGGCGGTCCGGAGGCCACCACCGCCCTGGCCCAGGCATTGAAGGACCCGGAACCGGACGTGGTGGAGGCCGCCGCCGAAGCCCTGATGATGGTCCGCGACCCGGCGGCGGTCCAGGCGCTCACCGACGCGCTGAACTTCCCGCTGACCGATGACAAGGCCAAACGCAAGATCGTTCGTGCCCTGGGGCAGATCGGCGGCCCCGGCAGCGCCGCCGCAGTGGTACCGCTGCTCACCAGCCCGGACAAGAAACTGCGCCGGGAGGCGGCCCAGGCTCTAGCCCTGGTGGGCACCCAGGCCGATATGCCGGCTCTGGAAGCGGCAGCCAATGACATGGACTCGGAGGTCCGCATGGCCGTTCAGCAGGCCATGGCCCAGGCCAAAACCAGGCCCGCGCCCCCGCCGGGGGTTCCGGCCGCCACCGGGGAATCCACGCCGGCCACCGATGCCCCCGCACCGCCGTCTGCCGACGAGCCGGCGGAGGATGGTAAATAGCGTCAACCAGTGCGGGGAGCGGTCAGCATGCGCACAATTCTCCGGCGTTGCGGCGGCATTGTGCCGGTCGTCGCGGCACTCTTGCTTATTCTCCTGTTCTGCGGAGCGGGCTGCGGATTCTTCTCCCACCCCGGTGGTGAACACCGCCTGACCGTCCTCTACTTCGGCGACCTGCACGGCCGCCTGCTGCCCCCCGAAGGTGAATCGACCACGGCGTCCGCTGGCTTTGCCAGGCTGACCGGTCTGGTGGAACGCATCCGGCAGGAGAACCGCGATGCCGGCATCCCCACCCTGTTGCTGGTGGCCGGCGACTGTCTACAGGGAACCCCGATCTCCACGCTCTTCCGCGTGGAGGCCGAGTTCCGGGCCCTCAACCTGCTGCGGCCGGACGCCATGGTCCTGGGCAACCACGAGTTCGACTACGGGCTGCCCCGGCTGCGGGAGCTGATGGCCATGGCCGATTTCCCGGTGCTGGCGGCCAACGTTTCCGACGAGAAGGGGCGACCGCTGGCCGATGCCTTCACCACCCACTACTTCGACGACTTTTTCGTGGCCACCATCGGCACCACCGCCGAGGACACACCGAACCTCACCTCGCCGGCCAACGTGGAGGGCCTGACCTTCCAGCCCGCACTGGCCGCCACCTGGGAAACCTTCAGAACCGTCCGCTTCACCGCTGATTTCTGTATCGCCCTGACCCACCAGGGCCTGGCCCGGGACCAGCAACTGGCCGACTCGCTGGGCGGACTCAGCCTGGTTGTGGGGGGCCACGACCACCTGGCCCTGGAGCAGCCGGTGTTCGGCAGGGAGCACTGCCTGGTGGTTCACGCCGGGTCCGACGGTCGCCACCTCGGCCGTCTGGACCTGGTGTTCTGGAAGGAGTCGGCCCGCGGGTCACCGCGGATCATGTCACACGAAAATGTCCTGATTCCCATCGATGACACCCTGCCGGCAGACCCCCGGGTGACTGAGTTGCTGGAGGAATACGGCCGTCTGGCCCGGGAGGCCTACGGCGAGCCGCTGGGCCGGTTGGACCAGGCGCTGGAAGGCCGCCGGGCGCTGGTGCGCAGCGGAGAGACCGGTCTCGGCTGTCTGGTGACCGACCTGATGCGCGAGGCCAGCGGGGCCGACGCCGCCCTGATCAATGCCGGGGCCATCCGTGCCTCCATCGACGCCGGCGAGGTTTCGCTGGCCGAGGTGGTCACCGCCCTGCCCTTCAACAACCGGGTGGTGCTGATCACCGTCAGCGGCGCCCAACTGCGGGCCGCCCTGGAGCACGGCCTCAGCACGTCGGCAGCGGCCGGGCCCGGCGCCGGACGCGGCGGCGCCTTCCTCCAGGTCTCGGGAATCGGCTTCACGGTGAAAGGCGCGGAACCGGTGGACATTCACGTGGGGGGAGCGCCGCTGGATCCCGGGGCGGAGTATCTGGTGGCAGTGAACGATTTCCTCGCTGACGGCGGCGACGGCTTCGGGCCCTGGCTGGGCCGGGACACCGGGGAGCGCTCCGAAACCTTTTTCCTGGTCCACGACCTGGTGGCCGAGCACATCCGCCGCGGGAACGGGCAGGAGGATGCCCCCCGGGGCGGACGGATTCTCTTCGGCGGGTGACGGTGGCCGGCCCGGAAGGTCAGTCCTTGACGTTGGAAAGGTCGTAGAGCATGGTGGGCTGGAGACCCATCAACCGGACGTAGACCACCAGCTGGCCGCGGTGGTGGCACTCGTGGGCCAGGGCCATCATCATCAGGTTGGCCACGTGCATCTCCGGGGCAAAAATCGGATTGGGGCCCAGCGGGGAATTGATCCCTTCGGTCCCCTTCTCCTCGGCCAGGGCCAGCAGGCGCCGGCGGGCATGGTCCATGAAGGCCCGGGCCTCCTCCACCGTCTTCTCCGGCCGGTCCTCAAAAGTGTCGAAGCCCCAGTTGCCGTGCTTCAGCCCCTGCACCAGCCACTCTTCGAAAGCGCCGATGTGGGCCAGCTGTTCGGCGGCGGTCCTCATCCCGTCGGCGGGACGAAACTCACCGCGGTCCAGCGGAACGTCATTGTAGATATTGGAGCTGAAACGCCGCTCCATGATCAGCATTCTGGTGAGATTGACCACGTCCATCTTCGTAAGATCCCCTTCCTGAAGGACAGAACAAACGGCAGCCAGGTATCCGGACGAGGGAGTGTACCCACCGTCCGGATTCATGTCAATCGGCCCGGCGGCTCCGGCTGTTGAATGCGGCGGGAGTTGTCGTTATAGTTAGGCCCCCGGGCGACGCCCGGCCGGCGCCTGCAACGCCGGTGACAACCCGCGGACCGGCCCCCCGGGGCCAGCAACAGGAGCTTCGAGGTCGACAGATGAGAAAACTCGTTGAGTGCGTTCCAAATTTCAGTGAAGGCCGTGACCAGGCGGTCATCGATTCCATCACGGCCGAGATCGGCCAGGTGGACGGGGTGACCCTGCTCGACGTGGATCCCGGAGCGGACACCAACCGCACCGTGGTGACCATGGTGGGCGAACCGGACGCGGTGGTGGAAGCGGCCTTCCAGGCCATCCGCAAGGCGGGAGAACTGATCGACATGACCGGTCACAGCGGCGCCCACCCGCGGATGGGCGCCACCGACGTCTGCCCCTTTGTCCCGGTGAGCGGGCTGACCATGGACGACTGCGCCGAGCTGGCCCGGCGTCTGGGCCAACGGGTTGGCGAGGAACTGGGCATCCCGGTCTATCTCTACGAGGACGCCGCGTCCCGTCCCGAACGGCAGAACCTGGCCGACGTGCGCAAGGGCGAATACGAAGGGCTGGCCGAGCGGGAGGGTAACGACTACTGGAATCCCGACTTCGGCCCGAACAGCTTCAACGCCCGCTCCGGGGCCACGGCCATCGGCGCCAGGGAGTTCCTCATCGCCTACAACATCAACTTCAACACCCGGAACAAAAAGCCGGTGCACGACATCGCCATGGACATCCGCGAAGCCGGTCGCAACATGCGGGGCCCTGACCGCAAATTCGTCCGCGACGAAAATGACGTGCCGATCAAAGCTCCGGGCAAGCTGAAGGCGGTCAAGGCCATCGGCTGGTATATCGAGGATTACAATGTGGCCCAGCTCTCGGTGAACCTCACCAGCTATACCACCACCCCGCTGCACCTGCTCTTTGAGACCGTACGCGAGGAAGCACGCAAGCGCGGTCTGCGGGCCACCGGCAGCGAACTGGTGGGCCTGATTCCGCTGGACGCCATCCTTCAGGCCGGCCGGCACTACATCGACATGCAGGGCGGATCGAAGGGCCTCCCCGAACTGGACATCGTGCACATCGCGGTGAAATCTCTCGGGCTGGACGAGCTCTACCCTTTCGACCCGGAGAAGAAGATCATCGAGTACGCGGTGCGCGGGAAAGGCGAACTGGCCTCGCTCACCGTGGCGGGTTTCTGCGACGTGCTCTCCACCGATGCCCCGGCTCCAGGGGGCGGCAGCGTGGCCGCCCTCTGCGGCGCACTCTCCGCCGCCCTCACCGCCATGGTGGGCAACCTGACCACCGGCAAGGGCATCAGCACCACCCAGGAGCAGGCCGCCTGGGCCATCTCCGAACGGGGTCAGAAACTGAAAGAGGCCTTTGTGCTGGCCATCGATGAGGACACCAAGGCCTTCAACCGGGTGATGGATTGCTTCAGGCTGCCCAAGAAGAGTGACGAGCAGAAGGCGGCGCGGCAGGCGGCCATCGAAGAGGCCAACAAGGGCGCCACCATGGTGCCACTGGAAGTGCTGCGCCGGTCGGTGGAGGCCCTGGAACTGGCCGAGCAGATGGTGCCCATCGGCAACCCCAACTGCGCCTCGGACGCCGGGGTGGCCGGTCTCACCGGCCGTGCGGCCGCCCACGGGGCCGGCTACAACGCGCTGATCAATCTCGCCGGGATCGAGGACGAGGAGTTCTGTGCCATGGTGCGTGAGGAAGCGGGGCGGCTGAGGAACGAGGCCGACGAAATCGCCGGCCGGATCGCCGTAGCCACCGAGGCCAAACTGGCTGGATAGGATCGCGCAGTCAGGAGGTCATGCTGTTCCCCCTCGCTCCTGTCGCGAAACGCTCCACTGTCGCTCGGATGGAACAGCATGACCTCCTGACTGCGCGTCGGAGCAAAAAAAGGGCACCGCGACTGCGGTGCCCTTCTGATGTACGCCCCCGCTTATTGCATGCAAAAAGACGGGGTCAGGTACTTTTCATTTGCACTGTCATTAGTGCAAATGAAAAGTACCTGACCCCATTTATTTCACAGGCAGAACTACTGCATATACCCCAGGGCCCGCAGGTGCGCCCGGGTCTCCTCGTCCAGTTCGGCCTTACCGTCCGATTTGTCCAGCATCTCGTAGAGCGTCCGCTGCTGCGAGAGGTGGTCCATCAGCACGCCCTTCATCGCCAACCGCCGTTCGAGGTCGACCTCGGCAATGTTGACCTGTTCACGCGGGTCGGCGACCATGTTGTAAAGCTGGTCGTCGCCGGTGTCCTCGTCGAGGACGTACTTGAACTCACCGTCGCAGTACCCCTTAAGATCCCGGTAGTAAATCATCGACTCGTAGAACGCCGGGCGGTCCAGAGGCTCCTCCTCGCCGCGGATCAACGGCAGCAGACTCTGCCCCTCGGCCAGGTCCAGGGCCGGCAGGCCGAGAAAGTCGAGCACGGTGGGCGCCACGTCCACCAGCCGGACCTGGGTGTCGATCTCGCTGCGGGCCACCGGGAAACCGTCAGGCAGACGGATGACCATGGGTACCCGCACCACCTCGCTAAAGAAGGTGTGGCCGTGGGACACGTCATGGTGCTCCCAGAACTCCTCTCCGTGGTCGGCGGTGAAGATGATCATGGTGTTGTCCAGCAGTCCCAGTTCGGCCACCCGGTCGAGGAAACGGCCTAGCTGGCGGTCGGTGAACTCCACCTCGCGGTTGTAGAGATCCTCCACGTGCAGCCGGTCCACCTCTTCCAGCATGATCCCCTTGCGGTAGCCCACCACCATCCCGGAATTGCGCGGCGGGATCCTGGTGCTCTTGTAGGTCTGCCCCGCCCCCTCGGCCCACTGTCCCCGGGCGATGTACGGTTCGTGGGGGTCGATGACGTGGAGCCAGAAGAAGAAGTTGCTGTCCTTGTTCGCCTCCAGGAAGTCCAGGGCGTAATCCACGTGCATCCGTGAATTGCTGGTGTCCTGGCGGGCGGTGGTGTCGGGGAAAATGGAACGGAGGAAACGGAACCAGAGGTTGGCCGTCCAGTACTGGGTCCGCAGGCGGTGCTTCATGTGGTCATAGAAACGAAATCCCTGGTGCGCACCGAAGGCCTCCAGCAGCCAGCCGTTGGAGACCACGGCGCCGGTCATCAGACCGGCCTCGCTGAGCCTCTCGGCCAGGGTCACCCGCAGATCGTCGAGGCGGTCCTGCATCGAGGTCACCCCGTGGCCGGTGGGATACATGGAGGTGTGGATGGTGCAGAGAGAGGGCAGGGTCCAGGGTGAATTGGCCTGCATACTGTGGAAGATCACCCCGTCGCGGGCCACCCGGTCGAGGTTCGGTGTCTGGGGCCCCTGGGGGTCGCTCACCGACAGGCGGTCGGCGCGCAGAGTGTCCACCGAAATAAGGATCACGTTGAGGTCCTTCTCCGCGGTGGTCTCAATGGTGGCCATGCTGAATTCGGCCTTCTTGGCCGCCATGGGAAGGAAAGTGCAGCAGGTCAGCAGCAGCAGGACCAGGGTCAACTGGTGCCGGGTAAGGAAACTACGCCGCCATCCCGCCTGGTAGCGGGGGTAGAGGAAGCGCCAGGTGGCCCAGGTGAGCAGCAGCAGTCCGACACCGAACGCACCCAGGATGAGGAAGAACCGGGCGTTGAAATCATACTTGAGATAGACCCGGTTGACCCAGAGCAGCGGCGGGGTGAGCAGGATGGCCCAGAGCCCGAAAGCCACCAGCAGGGCCTTCAGCTTCGACGCCCAGGGAGCACGCCGCAGGCGGCCGGCCAGCAGTCCCATGGCCAGGCCGATGAACAGCCCGGCAAAGATCAGCCGCAGGTTGAAGAAGAGCTTTGACGGGTTGAGCAGCAAATGCAGTTTGAGGGTTGGATTGAACATAAAAAAGAGATAGACCGTACCCACCAGCATGGTGGCCAAGCCGGTGAAGAAGGGTACGAAGCGGTCCTCGTCCCGGAACAACGGATAGCGCCGGCCAAAGACCAGGTAGAGCAGCAGCGCCAGCAGTCCGAGAAACAGCCCCCACCCTACGGCCTCGGAAAAAATAGGAGTAAAAAACACCTGGATCAGCTTGGGGATGGAGGTGAGTGGCACACCGGTGGAGGAGCCGGAGGTCACGGTGGTGGAGAGGAACCCCTCCTGGAATCCGAGCAGGGCCCCGAGAACCACGCCGGAGCGCCAGCCGAATCCGGTCACATCTTTCCAGTTCATTCTTTCTGTCATTTTCCTGGTATCGGATTGCCTCGCCGCCACCCGGTTTCCTGCGCGGAAGACCCTGTTGACTGGACCGGGAACAGACCGGGAAGCCTGGGTCGAGGAATGTTGAACAACCCCTGAAACGGGAAGAACGAGTATAAACCGCTCCCCCATACGAATCAAGAAAATCTGAAGAGTGCCAAAGACTTACCGGCCGACCAGGAACCGCAGGACCCTCCGCAGGTGCACTCCTCCGCTGAATTCTTGACAGGCACTGCCCCCACTGGCAGTATTGCAGGTGATCATAGGAACACCTGTCTCCATTTACGGCGCCACTGCCCCGCTGTTCCGGGCGGCGGCTTGGCCGGAGGTTTAGTACGGCATGGGCAAGCTCTCCAGGATCGGCATTCTCACCGGCGGCGGTGATTGTCCCGGGCTCAACGCGGTGATCCGCGCGGTGGCCAAGATGGCGCTGACCCACCTCGACGTGGAGGTGATCGGTTTTCTCGATGGTTTTGAAGGGCTGGTGGACAACCGCTTCATCCGCCTGGACCGGGATGAGGTCTCCGGCATCCTCACCCGGGGGGGAACCATCCTCGGCACCTCCAACCGCTCGGACCCCTTCAATTACCCCATGCTGGAGAACAACGAGAACGTCTACCGCGACCGCTCCGACCAGGCCGCTCACACCTTCCGCCAGCACGGTCTCGACGCCCTGGTGAGCATCGGCGGGGACGGCACCATGGCCGTGACCCAGAAGATGGCCGAAAAGTGGGATATCCCGGTGGTGGGAGTGCCCAAGACCATCGACAACGACCTGATGTACACCGATCAAACCTTTGGCTTTGATTCAGCCATGACCACCGCCACCGAGGCCATCGACAAGATCCACACCACGGCTCAGTCACACCACCGGGTGATGGTGGTGGAGGTGATGGGACGCTACGCCGGCTGGCTGGCCCTCTGCTCGGGCCTGGCCGGCGGTGGCGACATCATCCTCATCCCGGAGATTCCCTACCGTATGGACGCCATCTGCGAAGCGGTGAAACAGCGAAACTACGAGGGCAAGAATTTCAGCATCGTGGTGGTTGGCGAAGGGGCGAAGCCGGAAGGCGGCCAGATGGTGGTGAAGAAGCGTGTGGAAGGAAGCCCGGAGGCGATCCGCCTCGGCGGTATCGGCCACGTGGTGGCCGACGAGGTCGAGGAACTGGCCGGCATCGAGACCCGGGTCACGGTTTTGGGCCATCTTCTCCGGGGAGGAATTCCCACGCCGGCCGACCGGCTGCTGGCCACCCGCTTTGGCGTGGAGGCCATGCGCCTGCTGGTGGACGGTGAATTCGGCCGGATGGCAGCCCTGCACGGGCACCAGATCACTTCGGTGCCGCTGAACGAGGTTGTGGGACAGCCGCGGAAAGTGCCCCCGGAATCGGAATTGCTGGACGCGGCCCGCGCGGTGGGCACCTGCCTGGGTATCTGAACCGGTGAAGAGAACGAGGAATATGGTGGACGGAAGACAAGCAGCCTCACTGAGTCGAGTGGTGCCTGTACTGGCCCTGCTGGCACTGCTCTGTTCCCTGCCCCTGGCCGGGTCGGACACGGCCCCGGGGACCGGTGCAGCGGAGGCGCCCGACAGCCAGCCCTCCCTGACGATCCAGATCAGCGGTCGTGATGCCGAGATGTCCGGGCAGGTCCTGCGCCTGATCTCCATGGACCTGGGGATATTCGGCTACCGGGTGGCCGATCCGTCCCGGGCGGAAGAGGGGCTGGGAAATATCCGGCTCAAGATCTCCACCTCCATGGCAAAAACAAGCTGGCGGGGCAGCACCGACAGCAAGGCCCGTCTGGAAACCAGGCGCCTGGTGCTCAAGGGATCGTTCAAGGGCGACAAGGCCCGGGTGCGGCTCCTCGAGGAGGACGTGGCCGGCTGTTTCCTCACCGATCAGGATTCAATGGCCGGCGGTCTGTTCCAGCGCACCCGGCGGGCTGCCGACGGGGTCTGGGTGGAGACCGACACCTCGCTGATCATGCGGATGATCAGGCGCCTGGAGATCGAGATTTTCGGCGCCATGGCCACCGAGCAATCAATCCGGGCATTGCTGGCCCTGTACTGGGAATTCCCCGACCTGCTTGGCCCGCGTATTCTGGACACCGTGCGCACCAACAGGAAAACGATCATTCCGGTGCTGGAATCGCTCTACACCTCGGCCACCGGCTCGGAGAGAGCCGCCGCGGCAGCGATTCTGGCCCGATACGCCGACTGACCCATGGAGCGTTCCGCATACCAGGACCCGGACGAACAGGGTTCCCGCGATGAGCCCGTGCGGCCCCGACGCTGGCGGGCGATCCGCCTGGCCGCGGCCATGCTGATCCTCCTGCTGGCCGTGCTCTTCCTCAAGCGTCTGCTGGAGGAGATCGGCCCCTCCAGGGTCCTGCAGGCCCTGCTGGACGCCGATCCCCTGCTGCTGCTGCTCACCTTCACCGCCATTGCCGCCCGCTACTGGCTCTGGGCGGGGAAGTGGCGTGCCATTGCCCGCCGCGAGCACCTGCCGGTGCACAACCGGGCTTTCTTCCCCAGCCTGCTCTGCGGTTCCTTCACCGACCTGGTGGCGCCCACGGCCAAGACGGCCGGCGGATTCCTCCGCACCTACCTGGTGGCCACCCGCAGCCGGATGCCGGCGTTCAAGATCTACGGCACCACGCTGCAGGACCAGGTGACCAACATGCTGGGGGTCTTCCTCGTCTCCTTTATCGCCATGGCTGCCATCCCTTTCTGGCAGCAGCCGGAACACCGTGCCGCCTCATCGGTCACCGCAGCCAACCGACTGGTGATCAGCGGTCTGGGCTTTGCCGGCATTCTGGGCCTGGTGGCCCTGCTGGTCTTCCGCCGGCAGTTGGGGCACTTCCTCTCCACCCGCAACTACCGCGGCCTGCTCACCGCGCTTTACCGGCCGCTGAAGCTGCTCCCCCCGGCCCGGGCCCGCTATGCCTCCGCCGATGAATTCGCCGACACCGTCCTCTCCGGCAGCATGGACATCTTCGGCCCGCTGCGCCGTCTGCTGGAATCGAAGCGCGGGACATTCAAGGACGTTTCCAAGGGGGCATTCCTCTGGCTCTGCTATTGCGCCGGCAACTACTTCGCCTTCCAGGCCTGCGGGGCCGGCGAGGGCGAGGCGCCGCTGCTGATGGTGGCCGCCATCCTCTCCCTGGGCAACCTGCTGGGCATCATCTCCACCGTGCCCGGCGGCATCGGCGTCACCGAAGCCTCGCTGATCGGGCTGCACATCTTCTTCGGTGTGCGGCCCGAGCTGGCCGCTGCGGCCAGCCTGCTCTTCCGCCTTGCCTACTATTTATTCATCCTCATCTCGGGAGCGATCTCCTTTGCCTGGGCCTCACGGATCAGGAAACGGATGGCCCGCAAGGAGGCCGACCTGGAGGCCGCCCTGGAGGCCGTGAGGAAGATGGACCGCGAAAACTGAAACCGTCGGGAGGTGACCGATGAGCACGATCCAGCAAAGCCCCGATTCCGATCCCCGCCCGGAAAAGAACGACGTCACCACCCGCCGGGTGCTGCTCACCATTGCAATCATCGGCGGTGCCCTGCTCTTCATGGTCCTGCCCTGGATCTTCCTCTTCCACGCCCCGGAGCAGTTCGCCGGCTGGGCCGCTTCCGGCGTCGTCCTGGCCATCGCCGTGCACCTCTTCCTCAACACCCGCAAACGGCGAAAGGCCCTTGATGAAATGCTGGATGAGGAGGACGACGACACCACCCCCGCCCCTTGAGAGCCCCGGCCAAAACGTGTAGAGTAATCCTGAGTTCTCCGACCGCCCGGAGCTAAGGGGTCTGACAGCCTATGGCCGCGGCGGCGACAGGGTTTCGCGGGAAACGGCGGAGCCTCCCATTCTGGAAAGGAGATTCTGTGTCCTCACCGAGGTCCGGCCCAGATCATTCCCCTGTGCAACCGCCACCCGCATCCACTGGCTGTTACCTGCGTATCTCGGTCACCGACCGCTGCAACAACCGCTGCCGCTACTGCATGCCCCCCGGGGGTGCCATGCTCGTACCGCCGGCGCGGATCCTGCGCTACGAAGAAATCATCCGGGCGGCGCAGTTGATCCACCGGGTCCGCCCGCTGCGCAAAATCAGGGTCACCGGCGGTGAACCTCTGTTGCGCCGCAACATCGCCTCCTTTGTCGGTCTGCTGCGCCGGCACTTCCCCGGGGCCGAACTCACCATGACCACCAACGGCACCACCCTGGCCGATGCCGCTGCCGGTTTGAAGCGCGCCGGGCTGTCACGGATAAATGTCAGCCTCGACTCCATCGATCCCGAAGGCTTCCGCCGCAGCACCGGCTCCGCCGATCCGCAGCGGGTGATCCGGGGTATCGATACCGCCCTGGGGGCCGGTCTGCTCCCGCTGAAACTGAACAGCGTGCTCCAGCGATCGATCAATGCCGAACAACTCCCCGACCTGGTGGCTTTTGCCGCCAGCCGGCAGTGCGAGCTCCGCTTCATCGAACTGATGCGTATCGGTCCCGCACGGCAGCTGGACGACGACGAGTATGTGCCCATGGCGGAGGCGAAGGAGATCCTGCAGCGCCGCTGGCCCCGGATCACCCCGCTGGATGGCGGTGAAAACAGCCGGCGGTTCCTGGTGCAGACGGAGGACGGGCCGGCCCGGCTGGGGTTCATCGCCCCGGTGAGCCACCCCTTCTGCTCCACCTGCGACCGCCTGCGCCTCGATGCCCAGGGCCGGCTTCACGCCTGCCTGCGGCAGGGCGAGCCCATCGATCTGCGGTCGATGATCCGCAACGGGGCCGACGACAGCTGGAGCCTGCGTCGGATCAGGCAGCTGCTGGACAACAAGGGCACTCCAGGCAGCCGCTGGGACGGCGACACCCGGATGTTCTCCATGGGCGGCTGACCGCCGCCGGGCCGTGAAAGGAACAATCATGCCCCACCCCATTCCAGCTGCTGACGCCCTGGCCAAGGTACTGGGCCTGGCCAGGCCGCCGGCGCCCCGGAAGCTGCCCCTGGCCCTGGCTGCCGGCTGCATTCTGGCCCAGGAGGTTCGGGCCGACCGGGACGGGCCGCCCTTTGACCGGGCGATGATGGATGGCTTTGCCGTGCGGCTGGCCGACGCCGGGGGAACGGTCCCGGTGGCGGGCGAAGTGGCCGCCGGCTCCGCCCCCGGAGACCCGCTGACCCCCGGCCGGGTGGTGCGCATCATGACCGGGGCCCCTTGCCCCGAAGGCACCGAGGCGGTGGTGCCGGTGGAGAAGATCTCCGAAACCGGGGGACTGGTCACCCTGCCGCCGGAACTGAAAGCCGATCAGCACATCGCCCGCCGGGGCAGCGACCGCCGCGCCGGCGATCTGCTGCTGGCCGGCGGCGTCCCGGTGACACCCCTGGCGGTGGCGGTACTGGCCTCCTCCGGTTGCGCAACGGTGCAGGTCATCCCCCGCCCCACGGTGACGGTGGTTTCCACCGGCAGTGAGCTGGCGCCGGTGGAGAGCGATCCCGGCCCGTACGGCATCCGCGACAGCAACCGCCCGATGATGGAAGCCCTGGTCCGCGGGGCCGGATTGACCCTGCTGGAATCGCTGCACGCCGCCGACACCGGCGAGGAACTGGAAGAGGCCCTGGGCCGGGCCATGGCGGCGGACCTGGTGATGGTCTCGGGTGGCGTGTCCGCCGGCAAATACGACCTGGTTCCCGGAACCGCCGAAAAGGTCGGGGTCACACCAGTGTTCCACAAGGTCTGGCAGAAACCGGGTAAACCGCTCTTCTTCGGCACCACCAACCGCGAACCCCGGGGGCTGTTCTTCGGTCTGCCCGGCAACCCGCTGGCGGTCCACTTCTGTTTCCACCACTACGTGCTGCCGGCGGCCCGGCTGCTGGCCGGACGGCCCATTCCCCAACTGAAGGAGCGGGCCGTGCTGGACGCACCGTGCCGCCCCCACGGCGGGCGGCCGTCCTGGCTGCCGGCCACGGTGGAACCGGGCCTGGAAGGCGCCCCCCCCCGGGCCACCATGTTGACGGTCTCGGGCTCAGCCGACATCTACGGCGCAGCCGGGGCCAACGCACTGGTCCACCTCGACCCGGAACGGGGCCCGCTGGCCGAGGGTGACGAGGTGGCCTTTTTCCGTCTGGGCCCGGCCGGGGAGGTGTATGAATGAGCAGAAAAGGATTGACCCACCTGGACAGCAGCGGCGAAGCAGTCATGGTGGACGTGAGCGGCAAACCGGTGTCTGAACGGTTCGCCCGGGCCTCCGCCCGGCTACGCACCACCCCGGAGGTGACCCTGGCCATCACCGAAAACCGGGTGGCCAAGGGCAGTGTCACCGCCGCCGCCAGGCTGGCCGGCATCATGGCGGCAAAGAAAACCGCCGAACTGATCCCGCTCTGTCACCCGCTGCCCCTGGACGTGGTGGAACTGGACGTCACCGCCGGTGACGGGCTGGTCTGTATCGAATCGCGGGTTAGGTGCAGCGGGCGCACCGGTGCCGAGATGGAGGCGCTCACCGCCGCCGCGGTGGCCGCGCTCACCGTCTACGACATGTGCAAGGCCCTGGACCGCACCATGGAGATCGGGCCGGTGCGGCTGGAGGAGAAGAGCGGCGGGAAATCGGGCCACTATCGTCGCGGCGGGCAGACGCCCCAGCTGCCGGTGGAGGACGTGTAACCGATGGACTCACTGGGAACGGTAAAGGCGGTCTGCACCAGCAGCGGCAAGGGCGGCGCCAAGCAGAGCGTCGCCTCCGCCCGGCTGCTGCGCGGTTTCGGCATCGAGGGCGACGGCCACGGCGGCAACTGGCACCGCCAGGTGAGTTTGCTGGCCAGCGGCGCCATTGCGGTGATGGAGGCCGCGGGCCTTGAACTGGAGCCGGGCGCCTTTGGCGAGAACCTGGTGATCGAGGCCCCGAACCTGGATGGCCTCACGGTGGGCCGGCGGCTGCGCCTCGGCCCGGATGCGGTGATCCAGGTCACCCAGAAAGGCAAGGAATGCCACACCCCCTGCGAGATCTTCCACACCGTTGGCGACTGCATCATGCCGCGGGAGGGGTTCTTCGCCCGGGTGCTCCGTTCGGGGCCGCTGCAGCCCGGGCATGGTCTGGCCGTGGATCCGGAACTGGAACAGCTGCGCTGGGCGGTAATCACGGTCAGTGACCGGGCTTCCGCCGGCAGCCGTGCCGATGGTTCCGGACCGGCGGTGCGCCGCCTGCTGGCCGGTGGTGTGGGCGGCCTTGAACTTCCGGGGGTGATCCTGCCCGATGACCGTGAACTGCTGTCCGGGAAAATCCGTGAACTGGCCGACCTGGCGGTGGCCGACCTGGTGGTGACCACCGGGGGTACGGGGATGTCACCGCGGGATGTGACCCCGGAAGCCACCCGGGACGTGATCGACCGTGAGGTGCCGGGCCTGGCCGAGGAGATGAGACGGGCCGGAATGGCCGCCACCCCGCGGGCAGTGCTGTCACGGGGAGTGTGCGGCCTGCGGGGGTCCACCCTGGTGATCAATCTCTCCGGCAGTCCCAAGGCCGCCACGGAACAGCTGGAGGCGATCCTGCCCGTCCTGCCCCACGCCCTGGAAGTTGCCAGCGGCATCCCCCTGGACTGCGCCCGATAGTTTTGATTGTCATCTGATGTCGGCGATGCCGTGCTGCTTCATCCGGCGCCAGAGGGTGGTGCGGCTGATGCCCAGCAACCGGGCCACTTCGCTGCGGTTGCCGCGGTGGCTCTGGAGCAGTTCGGTGATCCGCCGGCGCTCGTCCGGAAACGGCCCGCCGGTGAGCCCCGCGTCCGCTGCGCCGGTCGCCTCTGGCGCCGCGGACGGTCCCCGCAGATCGGCGGGCAGGTGCTCCCTCCGGATCCGCGTCTCCCCGCAGCAGACAAAGGCGTATTCGATCACGTTCTGCAGTTCACGCACATTGCCCGGCCAGGCGTGTCGGGTGAGCAGGTGCAGGGCCTGCTGGGAGATCTCTTCGATGGGCCGGCGGTATTTCTGACGGAAGATCTCCATGAAGTGGTGGACCAGCAGGGGGATGTCCTCCCGGCGCAGGCGCAGCGGTTCAAGGTGGATCGGTATCACGCAAAGGCGGTAGTAGATGTCCTCGCGGAACCGTCCGGCACGGATCTCCTGCTTCAGGTCCTTGTTGGTGGCCGCCAGCACCCGCACGTCAACCTTGATCGTACGGTGCCCCCCCACCCGCTGGAACTCCTGCTCCTGGAGGTACCGCAGCAGTTTAGCCTGCAGTCCCAGGGACATGTCCCCCACCTCGTCGAGAAACACCGTCCCCCGGTCCGCTGCCTCGAAGATGCCACGCTTCTCCTGTACCGCCCCGGTGAAGGCGCCTTTCTCGTGGCCGAAAAGCTCGCTCTCCAGCAGGGTCTCGGTGAGGGCCGAACAGTTGATCTTGATGAACGGCCCGGTCTTCCTCGGGCTGTTTTCCTGGATGGCCGAAGCGATGAGTTCCTTGCCGGTGCCGCTCTCGCCGGTGATCAGCACCGAGGTGTCGGAGGCGCTGATGGTGTCCACCAGCCGGAACACCTCCTGCATGCGCGGACTGCGGCTGACCATGCCAAAATATTCGAACCGCTGCGAGGCGGCCCGCTTCAGTTCCCAGTATTCACTCACATCACGAAGCACCCCCACCACCCGGGCATCGGGGGCGGCCGGGTCGCTGACCAGGAACACACTGTTCAGCACCTCCACGCTCCGGTCCCCGGCGCCGAGGATCCGTTCACGGTGGTCGATCACGTTGGTCCGGTTCTCCAGGGCCCAGCGGATGGGACAATCGGTGCTGCAGCCGGAAGAACGGAGCACGGTGCAGCAGTCCTGGCCCAGCACGTCCTGCCGCCGCCGGCCGAGCATCTCCAGGCACTTGTCGTTGACCGCGGTGAATCGCCGTTCCTCGTCCACGGTGAAGACACCGTCGGCGATCCCGGCGAGGATCGTATCCTGGGTCTGCCGATCCTGCTCCACCTGGCGGTGGGCCGCCTCGGTGGCCTCGATATACTCGCCGAGGATGGCCATGTCCTTGTGGATTTCAACCGCTCCCACCGTCTTGCCCTGCTCGTCGCGAAGCAGGCTGCAGCTGATACAGAGCGGTCCCACCTCGTTCCGGCGGCAGTAGACGTTGTGCGCCGAAAGCTCATCTTCTCCGCCATCCTCGAGGCCGGCCCGGAAGAGGCACTTCCCTTCATCGCACACGTCGCCATCCACCAGCGTGCGGCACGTCTGGCCGATGGCGTCCCCGGAACTGACACCGTAGAGCCGGCAGAAAGCGTCGTTGACATAGGTGATCCGGCACTCCCGGTCAATCACCATCACGCCGTCGGACACGGCGTCGAGAACGCGTCGTTCTGATGCGGGCGGGTTCATGTTCACAGTATACCTGACCCGTTTTCGGGCCGGAACTGGCGGGGAGCCGAACGGCCGGACCGTCCTGCCCCCCGCCGGAAAAGGATGCTAGAAACGCACCTCCAGCGTGGCGTAGATGTTGTCCACCTCATCGGGGAAGGCGTAGAAGAGAGTCGGGTTCTGACTGAGGTCGAAGTACTCCAGCGGTCCGGGGGCGATGTGCCAGCCGCTGAAGGCGGTGTTGTAGTTTAAGTGCTGGTAACCAACCTTGAGCCAGATCCGTTTGTCGAACTGCCAGTTGAGATAGAGATCCCAGACGTCGCCGCGGGTGGCCAGCTTGTTCGACGGGTCGTCGGCCGCCGGGGTATAGCTGAACCAGTTCTCGCTGCCCTTGTTGTATTCCACACCGGCACTCAGCTTCTTGGGAATGAAGCTGTACTTCGCGCCGAGGTAGTAGGCAAAGCCGTTCTCGCTCTCGTCGGGGTTGCCCAGCAGGCCGCCAAAGCCGTACTGCGACTGCTGGCCGTTGGGATCGGACTTGTTCCAGGCGGCCATGGCAAAGTAGTCCAGCTTGCCGGCGTCACCGGTGACACCGAGGCCGAAGAGGTCCATGTCGCCCAGATTGTTGGTGGCGGTTACACTCTGCGGGTTGTTGTCAAAGGGGTTGGGGAAGTTGGACAGCGAGCTGTAGGGGATGTCGGTGAGATCCTGCAGCAGCATGTAGTTGAGGTAGAACATCCCCTCGTCGCCCATGAAGGGCAGCGGTGTCTCGAAACAGGCGCCCAGCACGGTGGAATCGTCGAGGCTGGCCACCACGCCGTTGCCGAAGGGGGTGACCACATAACTCTGGGGCACGTTGCCGCCGCCGCCGAATCCCGACTCATAGCCCACACCGTAGCAGAGACGGAAGGTGGAGTTTTCAGGCAGACCCATGAAATCGAGTTTGGAACCCAGCATGAAACCCTCGATCTCGGCGTCGATGATCAGCGAGGACGGCGTTCCCTGGCGGACCATCTCCTCCTTGATGTGCCGCGGCGGCCCGTCGGTGGCGGCCTGGCGGCCAAGGGTCATGAAGATCGGGCTGTTCTTCCACTTGTAGGTGAAGTAGGCCCGCTCAACCCGCAGGGTGTTGTCGGTGGGGATGCGCGTGGAGTTGAAGGAGTTGTGCAGGGAGTCGGGCTGGCCGTTGAAAATGGGGATCTCGGCCCCGCCATAGGCGCGATACATGTTCAACCGGCCGTAAAAATGCAGGTTGCTGGAGATGTCGGCGCCCATTTTCAGCCTCAGCCGCGAGGTGTAGGTGGCGCTGTTGTCCCAGTTCTGGGCTTCCATCTGCTGGACCCCCGGCGGCTGGGTTGTGGGGTCCACCACCTGCTGGTAGCGCGGGATGTGCCAGGAGACGCTGTCCCAGCGGACGCGGAAATCCCCACCGAAGTAGATTTTGTGTTTGGCCAGCTTGAGCTCCATCACATCAAGGCGTTCCTCGATGTCTTCGATGTCCTCATCAACGTCGGCATACACTGCCGGAGCGGCCAGCAGGAAGAGCATCACGGCCGTGATCATCAGAGCGAACGAAAATAACTTCCTCATTCTTCTTCCCCCCCTTGTGCAATCGGTTAACCGCAGGTCTCGGGCTGATCGGAATCGGCGGCGTGGTTGACCAGAAAGGTCTGGATGTGGATCAGCTGATCCACGGGCGCCACGTCCTCAAGCTTCTCTGTCTTGTTGTTGTGCACGCCTTTTTTGAAATAACGCTCCCACTGGGACATGGTCTTGTTCAGCGGGCTCACCTCGCCGCCCTCGCCGTCCTTGTCGTGGCAGCTCTTGCAGGATTCCTTGAAAAAGGCCTTGCCCTTCTTGTCATCACCCTGGGCCTCGGCCATGATCAGGCTGGTTGACAGAAAGGCCGCGCAACAGAGCAAGGCCATGAACACCAAAACAGTTCTCTTCATTTCGCTCTCCTTTCGAGATTACAGATGAAACGGTTCAAATCATCCAACAGCACATAAAAATTCAAATCCATTCCCTCACTATCCAAGATCTGTTCCACATTTGGTTCATCAGCCTATCTCGTTATACATCAACAATTTAACTTTCATTATTGAAATTGAATGTTTCAACTGGTCTGAAACATTCTTTCGACCAACACTGTTTCAACCGAGGATGGTTCAATCTATATTGTTGTATATTAAGATGCTTAATGACTTATCGGCAACAACTGAAACAATTATGAAACAATTGTTCCATGGAACGCCTGTTTCCCCGATATCCTAGCGATTAACAGGAGATTAAACAGTTGGAACAGAATGGAACAACGGCAGGTGTGAACAGGGACTCAGCGGATATTGAAACTGTATTCCAGCTGCCCTTCACCGGTGGAGGAGACGGCAGTTTCCGGGCTCAACTGCAAAAGATACTTGCCCGGCTCGGCCAGCAGCAGGTCCGGCACAAAGAGCCCGGCCCACTCCCCCGTCTCCGGCTGGCAGAGGAGCCGGCCCTGGAGCAGTGCCCGGCCCGTGGGACCGGCCAGGTTGAAGAGCAAAGGCGTTTCGCAGGGATGGTCGATACCGTTCAGTTCGATATACAGACCCGTGCCGGCGGAAACTGTGCCCCCGGGTCCGGCCGTCCGGGTGGCCGAGGGAAAGAGCGAGATCAACTGCGCCGGGGCTCCGGTCTCAGCACCGTCCGTCTGGAGCAGCTGCACCGTTCCGGCGCCGAGGATCAGTCCGAGGAGCAACAGTGACGCTCCGGCCGTGGCCGGCACCAGCCGGCCTCCACCGGCCAGGGAATCGAGGAATCGCCTGAATCCACGGGCCAGGCCGGAAGTGGAGCTTTCCCGAACCGACCGGTGATCCTCGGTGGCACCCTGTGCGGCATTGGCGGCGGCCGCTCCGCTGGCGGCTTCGGCCTGGGCCATGACCGAGCGCAGCAATTCCTCGGATTGCGGAGACACCGACGCCAGGCGGAGAACCTCGACCCGCTGCTCACCGTCCAGCAGGCCGGCCGCAAAGTCGATGCACTGATCAGGGGGCCACGCCGGTCACCGTGCAGCCGTCAGAACTGGTGTCACCGGATGGCGCAAAGGGCGGCTGGTTGTACGGGGCCGGCGTGACATCCTCGGCAACCAGGTTGAACAGGTTGTCCCCCGCCACCGAACCCAGGGCCGGCAGATTCTGGTTCCAGATGGCATTGTAGGTCTCGTGGGGGGCCAGGTTGGTCCAGCCGGCCCGGAAGCTGCCAAAGAAAGTGCCGGCGGCAATCTGCAGCTGCAGCCGGGCGGCGGCCCGCCGGTTCTCGTCGCTGAGATTGGTCAGCCCGCAGTTG
Source organism: uncultured bacterium (assembly GCA_965531145.1). GTDB lineage: Bacteria > Acidobacteriota > JAQAZP01 > JAQAZP01 > JAQAZP01 > JAQAZP01. The sequence continues at coordinate 64,039 of CBESOE010000009.1, forward strand.
ATCTGGAAGGCGAAGGGCAGGGTGCCGCTGCCCGGGACACAGGTCAGTGCCGTGTCCAGGGTATCTACCGGCTGGGTCTGGCCCACACCGAAGAAGATGAGGATCTCCGCCAGCAGTTCCTGCCTGGTGCTGGGCGAGGCCCCGTCATCCAACCCGCCGAACTCGAAGGCGCAGCCCACGGTGAGGTAGCTGCCGCCGTCGTAGGCCACACCGTTGTCGTAGACCGGGCTGCCGTTGGTGAACAGGGTGACCGCCCCGCTACCGGGGGAGATGTGGTCCATGTAGGAATTGGTGCCGCTGTAGGTGAAGGACATGCCCTCGGTGAGGGTAGCGGCCACGCCGTTCACCGGCCCGCAGTCGCCGGCGCCGTCAGCGTCGCCATTGATGTGGAAGTAGGGGTGCACCGCCGTGGCCGTGTTGTAGGCCCAGGTGTCGCCACCTTCCATGTAGAGCCGGCCGCCGCCATCGAGGTAGGCGGCCAGGGAGCTGCCCTCACCGCTGGTCAGGGCGTGGTTGCCGGAGTAAATGCCGAGACAGGCAAAGATCGCCTCGTAGAGCGCCGGATCGGCGGGCAGGGACACCCCGCTGCCATACGCCACCCCGAGGCCGTCCAGGGCACTGGTCAGGGCCGCCTCGGAGGCGCTCCCCGAGGGGTTCCAGACATAGACCGGGATGGAAGCGACGATGCCGAAACCGTGGTACCCGGTGGCCGGGTGCCAGGTGGTGTTGTTGTCCCCGGACGCGTCCACCGCGCGGATACGATATTCCACCAGATCGCCATCGCTCACCGCGGCGGCGAAATCACCCGACCAACTGCTGCCCCCGGTGTTGGTCATGGTCACTTCGGTCTGCGGAACGGAGTTGACACTGTATTCCAGCACCACTTCACTGAGGCCGTTGGCGTCGGTGACCGTGGCGCTCACCGTGGCCGGCCAGGAAGCCAGGGACTGGTCCCCCAGCGCGGTGTGGGTGATCACCGGCCAGTCTCCGGTACTGGAGACCATGAAACCGTGGGCACCGGCCGAACCGATGTAGGGATGGCTCTCCGCCCGGCCCGAGCCGTCCTCGGTATAGATGAAGTAGCGAACCGACGTGCCGTCGGCCTGGGCCGGAATGGTACCCTGCCAGGCGTCACCTCCCACGCTGGTCATCGTGAC
>CBESOE010000010.1:0-64634 GCA_965531145.1 uncultured bacterium
TCACCCTCGACGCCCTGGTTCGCCTGGCCCGCGAAGCCGGCTGGGAACAGCAGGTGGTGGTGGGAGTGCCCGCCGGGGGACCGCCTTCCGAGGTGGGCGGTCTGGCTGCCGGGGCCATTCACCCCCTTACTTTTGTCGGACCTGAATCCGCCGCCGATTCCATGCTCCCCTTTGCGGTGCCCGGGATGAGCGACGTGATGCCCTATCGCAGCAGCCGCTGGTCGCTGCTCACCGGGGAGCAGGTGGTAGACTACTGCCGGGCCTGGCGCGACCACTTGGGCGCTATTATCCAGCAATTCCGCCCGCACCTGATCCACGCCCACCACGTCTGGCTGGTCAGCTCCCTGCTCAAGGAACTGGCGCCGGACACGCCGGTGGCCGTGCACTGCCACGGCACCGGGCTGCGGCAGATGATCCTCTGCCCCCACCTGGCCCGCCCGGTTCGCGAAGGGTGTTCCGCGGTGGACCGCTTTGTTGTCCTTCACGGAGAACACGCGCGGGATTATGCCGAGGCGCTGGAACTGGGAGCGGAGCGGTTCACCGTGGTGGGCGCCGGGTATCGCGAAGACCTGTTCCACCCCCGGGAACGGGCCGGCGATGCGTCACCGGCCCTGCTCTACGCCGGCAAGCTGAGCCGGGCCAAGGGCCTGCCCTGGCTGCTGGACGCGGTGCAGTCGCTGGCCGGGGAGATCCCGGGCCTGACCCTCCACGTGGCCGGCGGCGGTGACGGCGAGGAGACCGACGCCCTGCGGCAGCGGCTGGATCGGATGAGCCCACTAGTGACATATCACGGGCGGCTGGATCAGCAGGGACTGGCCTTGCTGATGCGGCAATCGTCCCTCTTCGTGCTGCCCTCGTTCTACGAAGGACTGCCCCTGGTGCTGGTGGAAGCCCTGGCCAGCGGCTGCCGGCTGGTGGCCACTGCCCTGCCCGGGGTGGTCCATGAGCTGGCCCCGCGGATGGGCGGCCGCCTGGCCCTGGTGCCCCTGCCCCGGCTGCACGGGGCGGACCAGCCCTGGGAGGAGGACCTGCCGGCTTTCACCCTGGCTCTGGCCCAGGCCATCCGGCAATCCCTCGCCGCGGCCCGGACTGACGGTCCGGCGGAGGCGGAAACCCTGGGAGCCTTTACCTGGCATGCCGTTTTTGGCCGGGTGGAGCGGATCTGGGCCGATCTGAGCGGTTGAAGGCCCATTCCGCGGCCCCTATACTGCTGTCACAGTGATCGGCAAACCGAACAACGGAGTGACCAATGAAAATCAGCAAGTACATGTCCACCCGGTTGATCACTACCACACCGGACACCACGGTGAAAGATGCCTTCCTGACCATGAAATCCAACCGCGTCCGGCACCTGCCGGTGGTGGACGGCGGCATCCTGGTGGGCATCATCAGCGACCGCGACCTGCGCCGGCCCCGCTGGGCTGACAGTATGGAAGACTGGACCAACTACTATCAGATCAACGACGACACCACCGTAGAATCAGTGATGACCAGCCACCCCGAGGTGGTGCACACCTACGAGGGGATCTTCCGGGCGGTGGAGATCTTCCGTGAGCAGCGCTACGGCGCCCTGCCGGTGCTGGACAAGAACGAGGAACTGGCCGGCATCATCTCGCCCCACGACCTGCTGGGTGCCCTGGAGGAACTGCTGTCCACGTCACGGGAGAAATGAGATGGACGCACGTGGCGACGAGTTGCGGCACCTGGTCCGCCTGGATGCCGGCGAGCGTATCATCGACACCCTGGTCACCTACCTCTCCGGACCGGGAAGCGCCATCCGCTCCGGCCTCATCAGCGGCATCGGCGCAGCCAGCCACTGTGAGATCGGCTACTACGACCTCCAGACCGGTGAATACCAGACCAGGATCATCGAGAACAGTTGTGAGATAACCGCCCTCACCGGCAACATCACCCGTATCGATGGCCAGCCGGTGATCCACGCCCACATCACCCTGGCCGGCCCGGACTACACCGTTCTCGGCGGCCACCTGGTGGAAGGGACCATCAGCGTCACCGGCGAGATCTGGATCCACGGGACGCCGCTGGAGGTGACCCGCCGGCCCGGAGACTTTTCCGGACTGAAACTGATCCGTTTCCCTGACTGACCCGGAGGAAGAAATGTTCAGCACACCGGCCCGACGTTATCTTTTACTCGCCACGGTTCTGGTCCTCACCGCCACGCTGGCCACGCCGCTGCCAGCAGATGACGCCGACGGGTATCGCCTGCCCTCGCCGGCCCTGGTGGAGATGGTGGACGCACCGCCCACCCCGCTGGTCAGCGTGGCCCCCGGGGACCAGTGGATGCTGCTGCTCCAGTCACCGAACCTGCCGCCCATCGCCGAACTGGCCGAACGGGAACTGCGGCTGGCCGGTCTGCGCATCAAGCCCCAGACCAACGGTCCGAGCCGCACCCGCCCCTACGTGGGCCTCGAACTGCTGCGTATCGACGACCTGAAAAAGGTAGCGGTCACCGGTCTGCCCGTGACACCGCGTATCGGCAACGTGCGCTGGTCACCGGACGGAGAGCACTTCTGTTTCACCAACACCGGTCCGGCGGGCATCGAACTCTGGGTGACGGCCACGGACAGCGGCCAGGCACGACGGCTCACCGGCCCGGTGCTCAACCTGGCGGCCGGCACTCCGCCGTCCTGGCTGGACAACCAGACCCTGGCCTGCACCACCGTCCCGGAAGGCCGCCCGGGCGAACCGGTGCCGCCGGCGGTGCCCTCCGGCCCCATCATCCAGGAAAATCTGGGTGGCGCCTCGCCAAACCGCACCTACCAGGACCTGCTGAAGAACCCTCACGACGAAGCGCTTTTCGAATACTACTGCACCTCCAGGATGGCCCTGGTGGACCTGGACGGCAACCTGAAGTTCATCGGCGGCCCGGAGATTGTCTGGGACTTCGACCCCTCCCCCGACGGGAACTTCATCATCGTCGAGACCCTGCACCGGCCCTGGTCCTACCTGGTGCCGGCCAGCCGTTTTCCCCGGCGGCTGGAAATCCGCGGCCGGGACGGCTCGCTGGTGCACCTGGTGGCCGATAAGCCGCTGCAGGAGAGCATCCCCATCGCCTTTGGCAGCGTGGCCACCGGCCCGCGGAGCCTGGGCTGGCGGGCCGACACACCGGACACCGTCTCCTGGGTGGAAGCGCTGGACGGCGGTGACGCCGGGACTGAAGCAGAGAACCGCGACCGGGTCTTCACCCTGGCCGCCCCCTTTGACGGCGATCCCCAGCCACTGATCACAACCACCCTGCGCTACGGCGGCATCACCTGGGGCAGCGACGGTCTGGCCCTGGCCAGCGAGTGGTGGTGGAAGACCAGGATGCAGCGTGTCTGGAAGCTGGAACCGGGCCATCCGGATGCCGCGCCGGTTATGATCAACGAACGCTCCTTCGAGGACCGCTACAACGACCCCGGCAACCCGCTGACCAAGCGGAATGCCATGGGCCGTTCGGTGCTGCTCACCGGCGACGAGGGGAAGACGATCTACCTGCTGGGCAGCGGCGCCTCGCCCGAGGGCGACCGCCCGTTCCTCGACATCCACAACCTGGACACCGGTGAGAAGGATCGCCGCTTCCACTCCGCAGCGCCGTACTACGAACGGCCGGTGACCCTGCTGGGCGGCGACCTGGGACGGATGCTCACCCGCCGGGAGTCGGTGGAAGAGCCACCGAACTACTTCGTCCGCGACCTGAAAAAAGAGACCCTGCGGCAGGTGACCACGTTCTCCCACCCCACCCCGCAGCTGGTGGGTCTGAGCAAGGAACAGATCCGCTATGAGCGCGACGATGGAGTGATGCTCACCGCAACCCTGTTCCTGCCCCCGGGCTACAGCAAGGAGCAGGGTCCGTTGCCGCTACTGATGTGGGCCTATCCCCAGGAGTTCAAGAGCGCCGACGCCGCCAGCCAGGTCACCGACTCGCCCTACCGTTTCTCCCGGGTGGGCTGGTGGTCACCGCTGCTCTTTCTGGCGGCTGGCTACGCCGTGCTTGACGACCCGGCCATGCCCATCGTCGGTGAGGGGGATGAGGAGCCCAACGACACCTTTATCCGCCAACTGGTGGCCAGCGCCCAGGCGGCCGCCGACGAGGTGGTGGGTCGCGGGGTGGCTTCACCATACCGGCTGGCCGTGGGCGGCCACTCCTACGGCGCCTTCATGACCGCCAACCTGCTGGCCCACAGCGATATTTACGCCGCCGGCATCGCCCGCAGCGGGGCCTACAACCGCACCCTGACCCCCTTTGGCTTCCAGTCCGAAGAGCGTTCCCTCTGGGAAGCGCCGGACATCTACGTTGCCATGTCACCCTTCATGCACGCGGAAAAGGTCAACGAACCGCTGCTGCTGATCCATGGCGAGGCGGACAACAACTCCGGCACCTTCCCCATGCAGAGCGAGCGCTACTACAACGCGCTCAAGGGTCACGGGGCCACCACGCGCCTCTGTTTCCTGCCCCATGAGAGCCACGGCTACCGGGCACGGGAGTCGGTGCTGCACATGCTGTGGGAGACCGAGCAGTGGATGGATACATACGTGAAGGCGGCGGAGCCCCCTGCTCCGGAGGACGAGGTGGACTAGCACCACTTACTGGGTGGCCACGCCGAAGGGCACCTCGAGGGGCGGCCGGTCACGGAGGTTCTTGACCACCATGGTCAGGGTGCCCTTCATCAGCTTCCAATCCTCGATCTCGTAGTAGAGGATGTCCACGAAGCGGCTGGACGAGGTCATGTCAAAGCGGTCCAGGACCATGCGGTCCGCGTTGTTGGAGTAGAAGTTGGCGCGGAGGTTGTCGTTTGCCCCGAGGCCGGAATTGAGCAGGCCGATGAATTCGGTGGTATTGGCCAGTTCGTAGTCGAAATTGACCCGGTTGTAGATCGCCCTGATCTGGGCCGGGGGCACCGGCGGGTGCTCAATGCCATACTCGTCACGAAGTACGAAGTTGGCCGCTTCGATGTGCACGATCTCCGCAGAATTGTTGCGCACCAGAATCTGCAACGGGAGCACCGAGTCGGACCGGCTGTTCCGGGACAGCTTGGTGCCCACCACCACGCTGACGTTTTCGTCCGTGGAGACGTAAGCGTAAGGGTTGAGCTTTCGTCCGTCGGCGGTATGCTGGGGGTCGGACGACAGTTTGACCAGGCATCCCCCGCTGATCAGCACGGCCGTCATCAGCAGTGCGGCCGTCATGGCTGTTCTCCGTCTCATGCTGTGCGCTCCCTGATGTATTTATTATTGTTCTGAACCGACGTATCCCGTCACCCGAAGTATACAACAGTGCCCGGGTGAACGGAGTCGCACGGACACGGTACACCAGGGCCTGCCGGCATCACCGGAGGGTCGAATCCGCCCTGGGATATCCCGCTACTTCTGGCCGTGGCGGCCCTGCATGAAGGTGGCTCTCTTTTGCTTGCGCCGCGGTCTGCCCACGATTGAACGGCCGCCGAGCATCTCGTCCAGAGCTTCCCGTTCCTGCTTGCGCGCCTCCCGCCGCTGATCACGGACGGCCTTCAGCCGTTCCCGCCCGCGCCGGGTGTTCTCCGAAATAGACATCTGCGCCATGGCCCACCTCCTTCTGTCCCGGAGGGCCTCCGCTGGCACGAGGGCCTCGACCCCGGACCGAAAGAAAAACCGATAGTTGTTGTATACACCTAGATGTAGGTCCCGGGCCCTGTCTTGTCAAGGGGCCGCGTTGACGGATCGCTCCCTGAACTCTTACAATTCTCACCGGTTATCCAGTCCGCACACCGACCAGCCGATCAGGGAACGAACCGGCACCGTGCCGGCCCACCGGGGAGACGCCGTGGCCCAGGGGTTGATGGAAAAAATCGTCAACGTCAAGAAACAGGAGTGGCGCCTGCTCTCCTGGCTGCTGCTCTTCTTCTTCTTCGAAAGCATCGGCACCGAGATCATGGATATCCTGGCCGTCTCCACCTTCCTCAAGGAGGCGGGGATCAGGAACCTCCCCCTGGTCTACATCTTTGACGAGGTGCTGCTGGCCTTCTTCCTCGTCCTCTACGGCACGGTGGTGGACCGCTTCGACCGCGCCAAATTCGTCAACTACCTGCAGATCGGTTTTGCCGCAGCCCTGGTGCTGCTCTTTGCCGCCATAAAGTTCGGGGCGCCCGCCGTGGTGGTCTCGGTATTGATCTATGTCCTCAAGTCGCTGATCATCAGCGTGCTGGAGGAGGCCTTCTGGCTGATGAACGACGATCTCTACGACGTGCAGGAGGCCAAGCGGCTCTACCCGATCATCAACCTCGGCGGCGTGGCCGGGGGGATGGTGGGTGGCGGCCTGGTGGTGGCACTGCTCACCACCGTGGTGCAAGACACCAACAACCTGCTCCCCATTGCCCCGGTGATGCTGATCGCCGGCGTGGTGTTTATCCACCTGGCCCGGCGGCGGGCGATGAAGGAAGGCCGGGTGGAGGGACTGCCCGGCGCTGAGCCGCGCACCGCCGGGCCGGGGTCCGGCACGCCGGCACGGAAAAAGAAAAAGAAGAAAAAGAAGGTGCCGCTGAGTGAGGGCATCCGCTTCATCAGGGAAACCCCGCTGTTTAAATTCCTCCTGATCATCTTCGTGGTGATGGGTGTGGTGGCCCCCCTGGGGGACTGGATGTTTGCCGCGGTGGCCGACTCCATCTTCACCGACCGCAAGTCCTACGCCACCTTCCTCTCGATCTACAAGACCTCGCTGACCCTGGTGATCTTCGTCGCTCAGCTCTTCCTCTCCAGTAAAATCCTCACCCGGCTGGGCCTGACCCGGGCCAACCTCTTCAGCCCGGTGAACAACATACTGAAGTTCACGGTGCTGTTATTCTCCTTCAAGCTGGGGCCGGTGATCTACTCCCAGGGGTCGAAGAAACTGCTGGAAAAGGTAGTGACCAAACCGTCCCAGCGGGTGCTCTTCGGGTTCGCGCCCCGGGCCAACAAGGGCCGGATCAAGGTCTTTATCAAGACCATGAAAGGCAATGCGGCCATCGCCACCCTGGTGCTGCTCTTTGCCGTTCTGCACCTTTTACCTTTCGACCTCGATATCCCGGACAACCGGATGCTGGTGGCCAGGGGCGTGGCCGCGGTCTGCCTCATCCTCTCGGTGATCTGGCTGGTCACCGCCCTCAAACTGAAGGCCACCTTCACCTCCAGCCTGATGGACATCCTGCAGAAGGAGGAGATCGACTTCGGGGCCCTGGAGCGGGAGGACTTCCGCAGCTTCCTCGACCAGAAGTCGGTGGACTTCCTGCTGGCCAACCTGGAGAAGGGGGACGACAAACGGGCCATTTTCATCGCCGGGCTGCTGGAGGAGATCGCCGACGAGCGGGTCCTCGACCCGGTGATCCAGGCCTACCCCCGGAAGTCGGTGGCGGTGCAGGTGGCGCTGGTCCGGCTGGTGGGGCGGGTGGGCGGCGCCCGCGCCCGCTCAGCGCTGCAGCAGCTCTGCCGCAGTTCCAAACCCGAAGTGCGCGCCGAGGCGGTCACCGCCCTGGGGTCGGTGCCGGAGACCGATGCCGCCACCGAGATCGTCCCGTATCTCAACGACCCGGACGACCAGGTGCGCAGCGCCGCGGCGCAGGTGGTGCTGCGCTCGCCGGACGTTGAGCTGCGCAAGCAGGGTCTGGCTGTACTGCAGGGGATGCTCCGCTCGGACAAGAAGGACGCCCGCCTGCGGGGCATCTTCCTCCTCGGCGAGCTGGGGGTGAAGAAGAACAAGCGTCTGCTGGAAGGCACCATCACCGACCCTGACCCCGAGGTGCGCCTGGCGTCCCTGCAGGCCCTGGCCAAACTGGTGGAGCCCGGAGAGGACGCCCGCTTCCTCGCCGAAATGGAACCGCTGCTCCGGGACACCAGCAGCGAGATCCGCCTGGCCGCGGCGGCCATCGTCCGTGCCGTGGGCAGCATCCAGGCGCTCAACCTGCTGGAGGGCTGTCTCGACCAGCGGGGCTACAGCCTGCGGCGGCTGGCGGTGGAGGGTCTGGCGGAACTGGGCGAAGAGGGCCGGCTGGCCCTGGTGCGGGCGGTGGGTGACTCGGCGGTGGACCTGGAGACCCGGGAGTACGCCCTGCAGCAGGTGCGCAAGAGCGGCTGGGGCGAAGAGGAGATGCGCACCCACTTCATCCCCCTGGCCGAGGAGGAACTGCAGCGGGTCTACCTGCGGGCCTTCCACCGGCGGGCGCTGCGCCGCCTGGGCGAGAGGGCGGAATCGGTGCAGCTGCTGCTCAAGGCCCTGGCCGACCTTGACGACGAAGCCTGTTCACTCTGCATCTCGATCATCACCACCATGGCCAACCCGGAAAAGATCAAACTGATCCGCAAGGCCCTGGCCAGCGGCACCCGGCAGACCCGGGCCAACGTGATGGAGCTGCTGGAGAACGCCTCGGAGAAGAACCTGTTCAACCTGCTGCTCCCCCTGCTGGACCAGGCGTCGGCGGACCAGTTGCGGGAGCTGGCCCGCAAGCAATTCCACGTGGAGGACCCCGAACCGGAAACCTCGCTGCGGGAGATGATCGGATCGCGCAACCTCACTGTTCGGCTGGCCGCCATCTATACCGTGGGCGACCTGGGTCTGGCACACTTCGCCGGCGAGCTGGAGCGGTTGCGCCAGGATCCCTTTGCCGCGGAAAACCTCAAACAGGAGGTGGAACGGGCGCTGAGGGCCATCGGTGGAACCGTTGATTTTTGAGCAAACGAATGCTACCATTTGACCATTGATTAAAAAAGTTTTTACGAACCATCCCGTCAAGTGAATTCCCGCCAGGAGGGGAGCCGGCCATGGTGAACATCAGATACTTCGACTTCCGTGACATCTTCCTCGCTCCCCGCGCCGCACTCTCCGGGAAAAAGATCTGGGTCGCCACCGGCGGCCTGTTGCTGGCTCATCTGGGGTATGCCGTCTTCACCTACCTGGCCCGTATCGCCACCGGCATGACCCTGGGCGGTCTCTGGTCCACCCAGGGGCTCTGGCCGGTGCCGGCCTTTGCCCAGTACACCTGGCCCGGGTGGCTGCTGCAGCTGCTGGGTTTCGGCTTTGCCGGCATGGTGCTGATGCTGGCCGCCACGGCGGTGAGCAGCCTGGCCTACAAGCAGTTCAGGGGTGACGACTTCTTCTCCACCAGTGACGCCTGGACCTTTGCCCGCAGCCGCTGGCTGGCCCTGGTGCTGGCCCCGCTGGTCATCATTGGCCTGCTGCTGTTCCTGGTCATTGCCGGAATGCTGCTGGGGCTGATCGGCAAGATCCCGCTGATCGGACCACTGGTGGTGGCGGCGCACATGCCGCTGGTGATTCTCTTCGCCGTCATCGCCGCCTTTTCCGCCCTGGTCTTCTTCACCCACTTCGCCCTCGGCCCGGCCATCATCAGCACTACATCGGGCGATGCCATGGACGTGCTGGTTCAGCTCTTCTCCTGTGCCTGGTCCCAGCCCTGGCGCTTCCTGACCTACCAGTTCCTGCTCAAACTGCTCTCGATCTTCTCGGTCCATGTGATGGTCTTCTTCGTCATCGGCGGCTTCTGGATCAGCCGTTGGATCATCGCCCCGGTGATGGGCAGCAGCTTCCCCCAGATGCTGCAGATCGGCTACGAGTTCGCCCGCTTCCGCTGCCCGGTGACCTCCACCACCTGCGCCCTGGCCCGGGAGAACTGCGGCATCGATCTCGCCTCCCGGCTCCCCGCCCTGCAGCAGCGCTGCCTCGACAGCCTCTTCGCCGCTGACCTCACCGGCGCCGGCGGAGCGGTCACCGCTGCGGGATATATCTTTGGAGTGGTCCTCTTCCTGATCATCATCGCCGTCACCGGGTATTTCTTTGCCACCTGGTTTTCCGGCCAGACCATCATCTATCTCATTCTGCGCAAGCGGAAGGATGGTGAAGACCTGCTGGAATACGACGAGGATGACGACTGGAAACCGGCAGGTTTCGGGGAAGACGAGAGCGACGACCACACGCCCGAGGATGGTGATTCCGGCGCCGCCGAGACCGAAGCGACGGATTGAGCGTCCAGACTTCACTTCGTCTCGCCACATCGTGTTGAATACAGATCACTTCCATGGACGGAAGCACTTCTGCCCCCCTTCTCCTTGACCGCCTCCCATGCTCGTGATAGTTTTCACGATGTTCCGCTGACCGGCCCGGTCGGCCCCGAATTCTCCTGCTGGACCTCTGAAAATAACCCGACCTGGAGTCCCTCTGATGACAGGACCGCAGCAGATCGCCCTCGCTCCCGCAGACCAGAGCTACCTCGGAATCCCCGGCCCGGCACTGCAGTTTCTCCTGCTGGCCGTGGCCCTGGCTGCCTTTGCCTGGATCATGTACCGCCGCATCACCGTCTTGCGCCGGGCTGCCCCCGACCCCCGGCTGGACAACATCGGCCAACGGGTCAAACGGGCCCTGGTGGTGGGTTTCGGCCAGTCGAGGCAGCCGCGCTACCGCGTGGCCGGCATTCTGCACATCCTGATCTTCTTCGGCTTCCTGATCCTCTCCCTGCGCTCGCTGACCCTGCTGGGGGAAGGCTTCTCCGCCGGGTTCACCCTGCCCGGCCTCGGGGGCGCCGCCGGCGGCCTCTACGCCCTGCTCAAGGAGTGGACCGCCCTGGTGGTGATCCTCTGCTGCCTGGTGGCCGGTGTGCGGCGCCTGGTGTTCAAACCGGCCCGCTACCATGACCGCAACGCCACGGTGTCCCACACCGGTGAAGCCCTGCTGATCCTGGGGCTGATCTGCTTCCTGATGGTGGCCGACACCCTCTACGAGGGGAGCCAGGCCGCCCTGACCGGCGAAGCGGTGCCCATGTCCCTGCCGCTGGTCCATACGGCCGCGGCTTTGCTCGCGGGCGGCAGCACCCAGGTGCTGAACGCCATCCACCTGGCCAGCTTCTGGCTGCACAACGCGGCCCTGCTCTTCTTCCTCTGCTACTTGCCGGTGTCCAAGCATTTCCACGTGATCTCGGCCATCCCCAATGTCTTCTTCTCCAAGCTGGCCCCCACCGGGACGGTCAAACCGCCGCGGCACGACGAGCCGGACATGGACAAGATCGACGCCCTGGGCGCGGGCTGTCTCGAAGACTTCACCTGGAAACACGTTCTCGACTTCTACAGCTGCACCGACTGCGGCCGCTGCTCCGACGCCTGCCCGGCCTACGCCTCGGGCACGCCCCTGTCACCGCGGATGATCAGCATCAAGAGCCGCGACCTGGCCTATGCCGTCTACCCGGTGCGGGGCACGTTCCCGCCGGCGGGGTCGGTGACACCGCTGGTGGGGCCGGTGGTGGCCGACGAGGAGATCTGGGCCTGCACCACCTGCGGTGCCTGTGAAGAGACCTGTCCGGTGACCATCGAGTATCTGGACAAGATCGTCGATATGCGCCGGCACCTGGTGGACGAGGGCCGCGTCCCGGCCAGCCTGCAAAAGCCCATGGCCGACCTGGAGAAGCGGGGCAACCCCTACGGCAAGATGCCGCGGAAACGGGGCGACTGGACCGGGGTTAAGAACGAGCCGGGCTGCGGCGTACGCCAGCTGAAGAAGGGCGAGGAGGCCGACCTGCTGGTCTTCACCGACAGCTGTGCCGCCTTTGACCCGCGGATCCAGGAGATCAGCCAGGCCCTGGGCCGGGTGATGGAGCGGGCCGGGCTGGATGCCGGCACCCTGGGCAAGGACGAGTCCGACTCGGGCCACGAGGCGCGGCGGATTGGCGAGGAAGGGCTCTTCGAGGATCTGCGGGACCGGAACATGGAGGCGCTGGAGGAGCGGTCGTACCAGCGGCTGGTCACCGCCGACCCCCACGCCTTCAACGCCCTGACCCACGACTACCCTTCACTTCCGCAACCGGTGCTGCACCACTCCCAGCTGCTGGCCGAGCTGGTGGAGGCGGGAAAGCTCCCCCTGGGCAACGGCGGGAAGAGCCGCACGGTGACCTTCCACGACCCCTGCTACCTCGGCCGGCACAATGGCCTGTACGACGCACCCCGGCGGGTGCTGGACGCCCTGCCCGGGCTAAAGACGGTGGAGATGCAGCGATCAAAGAACCGTAGTTTCTGCTGCGGCGGCGGCTCGCTCTACCTCTTCTACGAAGGCGAATGCGACAAACGGATGGGCGAGCTGCGGCTGGAAATGGCCGCCGAAGCCGGGGCGGACACGGTGGTCACCGCCTGCCCCTTCTGCCTGATCAACCTTGAAGACGCCATAAAAACAACCGGCCGCGAAGGCACGATGGAGGTCATCGACCTGGCCGAACTGGTGGAGCAGTCACTGGTTCGGGAGGAGACGGCCTGACGCTGCCCGGCCGGCGATTGGAACCTGGGGAGGGTATATGGAAATCATCGTCTGCATCAAACGGGTGCCCGACGTGTCCGAGGTGGAGGTGGAAGTCGACCGCTCCGGCCAGGGCATCGATGAGGCCGACCTGGTCTACGGCATCAACGAGTGGGACAACTTTGCCATCGAGGCGGCGGTCCAGTTGAAGGAGGCTCACGGCGGGCGGGTCACCGCCATCACCGTGGGCGGCGAGGACGACGAGGAGGTCCTGCGCCGGGCCATGGCCATGGGCGCCGACGAAGCGCTGCACCTGATGGACCCCGCCTTTGACAACTCCGACGGCCACGGCATCGCCACCATCCTGCACAAGGCCATCGCCGCCCGGCCCCACGACCTGGTGCTCACCGGCGCCATCTCCGGTGACGACGGCAGCGGCCACGTGGGCGGTATGCTGGCGGCCAAGCTGGGCATCCGCCAAGTGGCCCTGGCCACCGCTCTCACCGTGGAACGCAGCCGGGCCACAGTGCGCCACGAGGTGGAAGGCGGTCTGGAGCGGGTGGTTGAGCTGGACCTGCCGGCCCTGGTCACCGTCCAGACCGGGATCAACGAACCCCGCTACGTCTCGATCCGCGGCATCCGCAAGGTGTCGGGGATGGAGATCCCGGTGGCCTCGGCCGCCGACCTGGGCCTCGATCCGGCCACGGTGGGCCGCGAGGGGGCGCGGGTGGTCACCGAGGAGCTCTTTCTCCCGCCCCGCGGCGAGGGGGCCGAGATTCTCGAGGGGGACGACGAAGAAATGGTGGACGCGCTGATCGAGCGGCTTCGCGAACATGGAGGGCTGTAGCCATGAGCGAGCGCAACATACTGGTGCTGGTGGAACTGGCCGGCAACGAACCCGATGACAGCGCGCTGGAACTGGCCTCCGAGGCCCGCCGGCTCTCCGGCGGCGGCACGGTGGCCGCGGCACTGGCCGGCAACGGCCTGGGCGAGGTGGCGGCCGGGCTCACCGCCTGGTTCGACACGGTGCACGTGTTCGACGACCTGCAGCTCGGTGAACCGGACGGCGAGGCACGGGCCGAACTGCTGACCGCGCTGATCGAACGTGACCGCCCCTGGGCCACCCTGATCCCGCACACCAACAACGGCATGGACCTGGCGCCGGTGCTGGCGGTGAAAACCGACTGCCCGCTGATCAACGACTGCCTGTCGCTCACCGCCACCGATGAGGGACTCTCCGCCGTGCGCACCATCTACGGCGGCAAGGTGCACGCCCGGGTCACGGCCCGTTCCTCGGACAAGGGGCTGCTGGCCACCGTGCGCCCGGGCAGCTGCGCCGCCGACGCCGAGGCCCCCGGGTCCGGCGGTTCGGTGACCGAAGAGCCGGTGCCAGAGAACCTGGTGCCCCACCGCCGTTTCGTGGAGACCCTCACTCCCGAGGCCGGTGCGGTGGACATCACCCAGGCCGAGGTCCTGGTGGCCGTGGGCCGCGGCATCGAGGAGGAGGAGAACCTGGAGATCATCCAGTCCCTGGCCGAGGCCCTGGGCGCCGAGGTGGCCTGTTCCCGGCCGGTGGTGGACAAGAACTGGCTGCCCAAGAACCACCAGGTGGGCACTTCGGGTCTCACCGTCAAACCGCGCATCTACATTGCCGCCGGCATCAGCGGCTCGTTCCAACACATGGGCGGCCTGAAGGGCGGCGCGTTCATCGCTGCCATCAACAAGGACCCGGCCGCACCGATCTTCAATGTCGCCGACGTAGGAATCGTGGGCGACCTGTTCGACATCGTTCCGCTGCTCGAAGAAAAGATTCGGGAGCTGAAGGGATAACCATCCGGAGGCATCGACATGGATTTTGAACTGACCAAGGCACAGAAAGACATCCAGAAGGCGGCCCGCGAGTTTGCCAAGGGCGAGTTTGACAAGGAACTGGCCCTGGAGATGGACATCAACCACGAGTATCCGAAGAAGATCTGGAAAAAGGCCTGCGACGAGGGGTTCATCGGCCTGCACTACCCGGAGAAGTACAGCGGCAGCGACTACGGCTGCCTGGAGAACGTCCTGGTGGTGGAGGAATTCTGCAAGGCCGACTCCTCCATCGGCGCCGCTTTGATGCTCTCCGACTTCGCCTCGGAGAACATCCTCCGTTTCGGCACCGACGAGCAGAAGGAGAAATACCTCATCCCGGTGGCCGAGGGTGAGATGATCTCCGGCGGCGCCATCACCGAACCGGACCACGGCAGTGACATCACCCGCATGGCCACCACCGCGGTGAAGGACGGTGACGAGTGGGTGATCAACGGCACCAAGACCTTCATCACCAATGCCGGCATCGCCGCCTACTACGTCACCATCTGCCAGACCGACCCCGAGGCGGGCCACAAGGGCCAGTCGATGATCATCGTCCCCGGGGACGCCAAGGGCCTCGAGTCGGCCGACGTGGGCCACAAGATGGGTATCCGCATGATCCCCACCGGTGAGCTGTCCTACAAGGATGTGCGCGTGCCGCTGGACAACCTGGTGGGCAAGGAAGGCAAGGGCTTCTACCAGATCCTCGAGTTCTTTGACGAGAGCCGCATCGAGACCGCGGCCCAGGGCCTGGGCACCGCCCAGGGGGCTTTCGACCGGGCGCTGGCCTACGTCAAGGGCCGGGAACAGTTCGGCAAAAAGATCGCCCAGTTCCAGGCCACCCAGCACAAGCTGGCCGACATGGCGACCAAGATCGAGCTGGCCCGGCTGATCACCTACAAGGCAGCCTGGAATTTCGACCAGGGCCGCATCGATCCCAAGCTGACCTCCATGGCCAAGTGGTATGCCGCACGGGCCGCCTGTGAAGTGGCCGACGAAGCGATCCAGCTGTTGGGCGGGTATGGCTATATGGCCGAGTTCGAGGTGGAGCGTTACTACCGTGATGCCAAGATCTGTGAGATCTACGAGGGAACCAAGGAGATTCAGAAGAACACCATCGCCTCGTCGGTAATTGGTAAGTTGAAATAGTTCAACCCGACAGAGCCTGTTTACGGGTGGGAGGGCCACCAGTCAGATCCGGCCCTCTCACCCGTTTTCTCTGTACAAGTAGTAAACCATCTTGAGGAACCAGTTGGGCCGGGTGATGGCCACCAGCAGCAGCCCCACCCCCAGAATGGGCAAGGGGATCACCAGGTCCACCAGCAGGGCCAGGGTCAGGCCAATGATGATCAGTATACGCGGGGTCATGGGTCTACTCCTGTCAATTAAAATGCAACAAAAGGTGCCTGACCCCATTTTGTTGCAATACTGTCATTGTGAGGAACAGGCGAAGCCTGAGACGAAGCAATCTCCCGTAACACAATACCATTTCCGGAGAGATTGCGTCTCTTCGCTCGCAATGACAATCCCATCCACCAAAATTGGAATCGATCATTCTTCGCAGCAATAGCTGTCACCATTGACTCCCCCCTGAT
Organism: uncultured bacterium; assembly: GCA_965531145.1. GTDB lineage: Bacteria > Acidobacteriota > JAQAZP01 > JAQAZP01 > JAQAZP01 > JAQAZP01. The sequence continues at coordinate 15,682 of CBESOE010000010.1, forward strand.
GCTGTGCAATACTTCGTTCAGCCTTGTCTTGGAGCGGGTTGTGTCTTCCCGCGCCCATGCCGTCTCCGGCACTCGTGAGCGGCTGCTCGCGGGTTTTTGCTTCCCCCTTTTTGCCATACTTATTATTGTTCTGGAGGGAGTACTCTATGTTCAAGGGCTATTCGATTCCATCATTTATGGTATTCTTCATGCTGGTCGCGCTGTCTGTGGCCACGCCCCTCTCAGCCGACACGGTGAGCGGAACGGTGGTCAACCAGTATGGGCCGGTGGCAGAGGCCCGGGTCCGGATCCAGACCGCCACCGATCCTGACTTCGTCCTCACCGATGCCAGCGGCAACTTCACCCTGACCACACCGTTCGGTTCGGTGACCGTCACTGCCGGGAAATACCTAAACGCCTGCGGCAGCGTGACCACCACCGGCGGGTCCACCGGGGTGGAGATCGAGCTGCACTCGCTGACCTTTCTCGACTACCTGGCCTACGAGTGGATCGACCCCCGGCCCGACTCCGGTGAGGCATGGCGCTGCAGCCAGTGCCACACCCGGTTCTACGACCAGTGGGAAGCCTCGGGGATGGCCAACTCGGTGGACAACGTCTACGTGCAGAGCTACTACAACGGCACCGACATCTTCGGCAACCCCGCCGGCTTCGGTTACCGGGTGGAACACCCGGACGACTACGGTGACTGCGCCGGCTGCCACGCGCCGGGCATGGCCAGCAAGAATCTCGACCTGACCAGCGAGGCCTGGAACCTGAACAACGCCACCGGTGACCTGATGGCCGGCATCCACTGTGACTGGTGCCACAAGGTCTCCGAGGTGCAGGCCAATACCATGCCGCCATATCTCAAACACAAGTACCTGATGAAGCGGCCGTTCAACGAGATCCCCAACGGCGGGGCCGGGCCGATGATGGGGGCGCTGGATGACATCGTCTACGAGTGGATGGGCGCCACCTACTCGCCGGCAATGAAGGACAGCACCCTCTGCGCCATCTGCCACCTGGACAACAGCCACTCCGGGGTGCCCAGCGAAGAGACCTACAGCGAGTGGCTGAAGAGCAGCTACCCGGCGGCTGGTGAAGGCTGCCCCGAGTGCCACATGGAGCCTTACGGCGACACCACCATCATCGACGGCGGCATCGACCGCGACCCGAACCAGGTGCACAACCACCACTTCTACGGCAAGACCGAGGATGATCTGACCAACGCCGTAACCCTGACCCTCGACGCGGTGCGTGATGGCGGCCAGGTGACGGCCACGGTGAACATCGAAAATACCGACGCCGGCCACTCGGTGCCCACCGGGTTCCACACCCGCAACCTGATCCTGCTGGTGGAGGCCACCGACAGCAGCGGTGCACCGCTGACCCCGGTGGTCGGCTCCACCGAGTTCGTCCCCGACTGGGGCGGCATCGGCGATCCCGGGGACGGCAACTACGCCGGACTGCCGGGACGGGGCATTGCCAAGGTGCTGGGTGACGATGCGGGCAACTCACCGGTGTTCTACACCGAGGCGACCCACGTGGTCTCCGACAACCGCATCGTTGCCGAGGCCACCGACACCTCGGTCTACACCTTCGAGGATCCAGGCGCTCCGGCCGGGTCGATCACCGTCAACGCCCGGCTGCTCTATCGCCGGAGCTGGAAGGCGGATATGGATGTCAAGCAGTGGGACATCCCCGACGTGGTGATGGAGCAGGACTCGGCACTGCTTCCCGCCGACGTCTCCATCACCGTCGAGGCGGAGGTGGTTGGACCAACCCAGCTGGAACGGGGTGACACACTGCTCTTCCGGGTCACCCTGACCAATCTCAGCACCAGCCCGGTCACCGCGGCCACCCGGGCCGAAGTCGACGGGCCCGACGGGTTTTCACTGACTCGTGGTCCGGCTGACATCGAGCTTGGGCCGCTGGAGGTCCACGCCAGGGTTTACCGGTTCCCGGTCCATGCCCTGGCCCCCATCGGGGCCTACACCATGGACGTGATCAGCGAGGTGGGCGGATCGGAAGCCGACCGGGACAGCCTGACCTTCGAGGTGGTACCGCCGCCGGCCCCCTGATCGGCACTGCGGACCGTACATGAAAAACGCCCCCGCGAGGGGGCGTTTTTTTTGTCCGAAATTGACTGCAGAATGGCTGGGCTCAGGCCTCCGCCGGAACTTCCTCGGTGATGCCGGCCGCCTTGACCTTTTTGTGGTGCATCGCCACGATATCTTCGAGGGTGATGCCGTCCATGAAATCGGTCATCCTCGTGGAGATATCGGTCCAGATGTCCTGGGTCACGCAGGTCTTGGAGCGGGCGCACTCCTCGGGCATCTCCTGGCAGTGCACCAGGGAAACCGGACCCTCCAGGGCGGTGAGCATCTGGTTGAGGGTGATCTCGGCGGGGTCCCGCGCCAGCACATAGCCACCACGGGGTCCGCGGAAGGCCTTGACCAGACCGGCCACCCGGAGAAGGGTAAGCACGTGTTCCAGATACTTCACCGGGATCTCCTGCGCCGCCGCCACCTGTTTGATCAACACAGGCCCGCTCCCGCGGCGGAGAGCCAGTTCAAGCATGCTGCGTGTTCCGTATCTGCCTTTGGTGGACAAACGAATCATTGGACTGTTTCACCTGTATATGAGGTTGGATAAAAACGGCCCGGACCCCAGGTCCGGCGTCGCAACATCGGTACATCCCACGAACAATCCGTAGATCATCTACGATATACGTATCGCCTACGATCTAAGTATAGATGCGGAGATCTTGATGTCAAGGAGAGGTTGGGCGGGAGGATGGTTCCGTAGTTATTTCTTCCGTTTCGTATCGGTGGTCTTGTGGCCCGGCATGCCGGAGAGAACCTGGTCAAAGAGCGAACTCTTGCTGTTCTTTATTCTCCTGGTGTCCTTGGCATGGCGATATGGATGTTCATTCTGGCAGGTGAGGCAACGGGTTTTCTTGACCTCGTCCTCCACCATGGCCACCACGCCGTGGTTCAGGATCAATCTGCACCGGGGGCAGAAATCATCGATCATGTCGCCGAGTGATATCTTTCTCTCCATGGATCCTCCTCGAGATCGGCTGTGGATCTTCTACACCCGAATTCTATGGGATCGGACACGGGTTGACAACCGCACGGCTATCCCCGTCCCAGCATTTTCCGCAACAGTCCCTTGAGACGCTCGGCCAGACCGTGCACCGCCATCCCCCAGCGGGTTGCCGGATTGCAGTAAAAGAGCGCCCGCAGATCTTCAGCTCGTTCCGGCAGCAGATCCTGATCGGCATCCACCACGCCCTCCTCCAGGGCACGGCGGTATAAACCGGTGTCCGGTTCAAGACGGATGTGGTTGATGAAAAAGGCCACCAACCGCCGGCCGAGGGTTAGCTTGGCCCGCACGTAGAAAAAGAGCAGACCGAAAATATCCGCGGCCCTCTCCCCCGGCGGGTTGCCGACAAAATTGAAAGAGACCCGCATCCCCCGGTTCTTTCTGGCCAGACGATAGCTGCGGCGAATATCCTCCGGACGGATGTTCTTTTTCAACGCCTCCAGGGACCGGCGGCCAAAACCATCCGGTGAGAAGACGAACTCGGCGCACCCCGCCTCCAGTGAAAGATCCACCAGGTCCTGGTCCAGATAGCGCTCGTTGAACCAGCCGATCCAGCGGACCGGCAGCTTCGCCCCGATCAGCGTCCGGCAAAAATCCACAGCGCTTTCCCGGGGCACATTGAAGATCGGGTCGGTGAGGTGGAACAGCTCCACCCCGTGCTCGCGGTGGAACCAGGCCATCTCCTCCACCACCACCGCCGCCGGCCGGCTGCGGACCTTGCGCCCGCCGAGAAAGGGGTATGAACAGTAGTCACACTGCAGAGCGCACCCCCGTTTGTATTCGATGCCAAAGGCTCCGTAGTCGTCATAGGGGCTGAAATCGAGGGGAGCCATGGTCCGCGGCGGGATGTCCGAGAGATCCATGGGCGGCCGCGGGCCGGTGAAGTGGACCGCGCCATCCTCGTCCCGGTGGTAGAGCCCGGAAACGGCCGCCGGGTCGCCGGGGTGCTCCAGCAGCTCGTTGAGGGTTTCCTCACCCTCGAGGAAGACACCGTAGCGGAGCCCCGGGTTGCGGTCCATGATCGCCCGGGCATGCATGGAAAATCCCGCGCCGCCGATGGCCACCGCCGATTCCGGGGAGAGGCCGGCAATATCCTGCAACAGTGCCGGCAGATAAGCGTAGTGGTAGTGCAGATCCATCCGGTTGGTAGTATCGACGTTGCGGAGAGAGATACAGACCAGGTCGGGCCGGCGCTCCAGGGCGGCGGCCAGGGCGGCCCGGGGATCGGGGGCCGCATTCTGATCCAGCAGGCTCATGTCCAGCCCGGGCCGCTTCCAGGCGAGGTAGCAGTACAGTGCATGGAGGCCGATGGGAAAGATGACCTTCTCGCGGCGGCCAAGAAAAGGCTGGAGGAAGAGAATGCTGTTCACGAATCGGGTACCCGGATCAGCCGGTGGTATCGTCAGGGTCGGTGGTGCTGCCGGCACGCTGCTCCTCGGCCCAGACCCGGTTGGCCAGCTCGCCAAAATCCCGGGAGTAGCGATCCAGGTCTCCGGCGAGGTCACCGAGCAGCAGGTCGGACGTCCCGTCGGAGGAGCGGGCATCGGTGCAGGAGACGCACTCCCGGAGCACTTCCGGCCGGTCGATGATCTGGCAGGGCCGCATGAGGTTCTTGTCGAAGGGCTGGTTGGAACGGATGCGCTGCAGATACGGTGATTTCAGGGCATCCACGAATGAGTTGTCATGGATGTTGGTGTCGGAAAAATGGACAAAGGCGCAGGGTTCCACGTCACCCCGATGGTTGATGTGCAGATACTTTCTGCCAGCCGAGATACAGCCGCCGGTGAGGTGGCCGTCGTTCCAGAAATCGATGACGCCCATGGGTCTGGTACTGCGGATCCGCTTAATGCCCTCACGCAGCATCAGCCGCTGCTCGGGCGTGCACATCAGGTTCACATCGGGTTCGCGCCCCACCGGCACGTAACTGAAATACCAGCCCAGCAGGCACCCCTTGTCGGCGTAGTAGTCGACGAACTCGTCGCTGGAGACCAGCTCCGCGTTCTGCCGGGTGGTGGTCACCGAAAACCCGAACAGGGATTTGGCCTCGTTGAGGATCGCCATGGCCCGGCGGATGGTGGCGAAGTGCCCCTGGCCGCGCCGGGAATCGGTTTCACGTTCCAGCCCTTCGACGCTGATGAAGGGGATCACGTTGCCCAACCCGAGGATCCGGTTGCAGGTGGCCTCGTCCAGCAGGGTGCCATTGGTGAACACCCCGAACATGCAGTCGTGGTGCTCCTCGAAGAGATCGAACAGGTCTTTCCTGAGGAACGGCTCCCCGCCGGAGATGAACATCAGGTGGGTTCCCACCGCCTTGACTTCACCCACCACCCGGCTGAGCAGCTCCAGGTCCAGCCGCTCGCGTTTTTGATAGGTGGCGGCGTAGCACCCGGTGCACTTGAGGTTGCAGTCCATCAGCGGGCTGATGAGCACCGCGCTGGGGGGATAGACGTCGTGGTCCTCCAGACACTGCTGCCGCTTCTCGGTGCCGAACACCAGGTGGTTGAGCACCAGGTTTTCCATCAGCTTCCGGCGGTAGACCGGGTCCAGGTCACGGACGATGCGCATGATCCAGTTGAGGCTGGGATGACCGGCCTCGAACTTGAGGCGCATCTCCTTCAGTGCCTTGCGGTAATAGTCCTTCCTCGCCACCCGTTCAAGGACGCTGGTCATGCGGATGATGGATTTGTCCGAGGCATGGGCCAGGAGGGAGCCGAGAGTCAGGAGGGTCTTTCGTTTGCCAAGATCTTTAAGTTGTTTGAAACGAACAGGGGCGCTTTGGGGCGCTGCCATGACACTCACCGATTTCCTGATTGGCGTATCATCCGCTTCGGAACACTTCTGCCCAAAAGCACACGGCCCCTTTTGGCAAGGCCTTGACCCGGCGAAAACGTTAACCGGGATTGATCCAAAGAAGATAGCAGAATCAATCGAACCAAGTCAACGAACGCGGGGGGACAACGGGACCCTCCCCATCCCGGCGGCTGCCACTAGCCATCGGGCGGTACGAAGAGGTCCGGCGATTCAAGCCTGTTCCACGACGATCCCCGGGTCCACCTTCTCCCGCAGCATCCGCTCGATGCCGTTCTTGAGGGTCATCTGGGCTCCGGGACAGCCGGCACAGGCTCCCTGAAGTCTGAGCTTGACCACTCCCGAATCCTCCACTTCCACCAGCTCCACATCGCCGCCATCGGCCTGAAGCATGGGCCGGATCTCCTCGATGACCTTCGCTACTTTTTCCCGCATGATCGATCTCCCACTAATCATGGTAAACAACATAAAAAGACCGGACCCCCAAGGGTCCGGAACGAACCAGAATCTACCACAGCCTCCAGGCGGAGTCAAAGCAATGACAGCCCCGCCAGAACAGCATCTTTCCGGTTTTGACTCCCTCTCGGGCCCTGTGCTACCATCCGCATTCTTGTCATATTGTGGGCTATTGCGCCCTGCTTGTGGAGACTGCGGCATGGCGGAGACCCTGAAGCTGGAAATCGCCAGTATCTGCGTGGAATATCGCCTGGGCGGTGAAATACTGGCCAGGGAGATCCGGCAGGAAATGGGTGAATTCCTCTCGGAGAAACCGGCGGAACTGATCCTCGACCTGTCCCCGCTGGAGAAACACCGCTCCGATTCCTGGGAGCCGCTCTCCCTCACCGGGGAGGGCAACGAGTTCCGCGTGGACCGACATGACATGAGCTGCCGCATCGACCTCTCCACCGGGCGAGGATCAGGGGTGATGGTGGAAAACACCTTTGCCTTCGGCACGTTCCTGCGTGGCCTCTATTCCCGCCTGCTTCTCGACCGCCAGGGGATCATCCTCCACGCCAGCGCCGTGATCAGGAACGGGACGGCATACGCCTTCACCGGTCCAAGCGGCTCGGGTAAGACCACAGTGGCCCTGCTCTCCCCGGAGAACAGGCTGATCACCGACGAGCTGCTGATCCTGCGCCGTACCGCCCACGGGGAGGTCCTGGTCTGCGGCACACCCTTCATCGGCGACTCGGTGCAGACCGGGCTCAACATCCAGCAGCCGCTGCAGCGGCTGTTCTACCTGGTCCAGGCCCCGGAGAACAGGATCGAACCGATGAAGTTGAAGAACGCCATTACCCTGGCCATGGGGCAGGTGATGTTCTTCGACCGGTCCCCGCAGCAGATGATCCGCCTGCTGGACCTGCTGGGCGAACTGCTGTCCGGACTCGAAGCCTGCGAGCTGCACTTTCTGCCGGAACCCACGGTGTGGGAACTGCTCGACCGTCTGACGTAGTGGAGACCGCTGTGATGACCAACGACCCCTTCAACCATGCCAGCCGGCGGATGGTGGAGATGTGCGGGGTCCGCCTGCCGGAGGGCCTGGGCGAGAACCTGGTGCAGGAAACGGAGAGCGGAGCGCTGAACTGGAACCTGGTGATGGCCCTGGCCTCCCGTAACCGCACCGTCTCCTTTCTCAATGCGGCGATCAAAACCCTGGGAGTGGCCGACCGGCTGCCCAGGCCGCTGGTGGAGTATCTCCGACAGGAATATCTACGCAACTACCAGCGTAACCTCGCCTTCGAGGGTGAGGTCAAACAGCTGCTGGACAGCTTCAGGGCGGCGGACCTGCCGCTGATCGTGCTCCGCGGCGTGATGATGTCGGAAAGGGTGTTCGGCAACCCGGCCCTGCGCACGAGCAACGACATCGACATCCTGATCCGCCGGCGGGATCTGCCCCGGATCAAGGAGACCGTGCGCGAGCTCGGCTTTGTCCAGGATCCCCGCTCTCTGGATGACGCCTACTACGAGCGGCACCACCTGCACCTGCCCTACCTCAAACAGGAGCGCCTGGTACTGCTGGAGATCCATTGGAGCTACGACCACAAGTACACACCGTTCAACATCGACACCGAAGCCACCTTTGACGGGGCCCGCACCTTTGACTACCAGGGGCAGGAAGCCCTGGAACTGGGCCCGGAAGACCTGCTGGTGATGCTCTGTCTACACGCTTTCAAGCATTCCTGCTCGATCAAGTACACCCATGGCCGGCCCGAGGCCGAGGAAATGGTGCTGACCGACGGAGGGTTCATGCAGTTCCTCGACCTGCACTACGGTGTGGAGTACGTCAGGCCGACCATCGACTGGGACCTGTTCCGCACCCGGGTCACCGACTGGAACCTGCAGGTGCCGGTCCTCTCCTCGCTGCGGGTGATGGAGTCCTTCTTCCGCCACGACCCTGAGTGCCGGGTGCCCGAACTGCCCGGAGATCCTCCGGTGGGCCGCCTCGAGCGTCTGAGCTTCTCCGCCCTCTCCGGCCTGATGGTCCCGACAAAAAAACAGCAGCAGAACCAGGGGGGGCTCTACCGCTGGTTCGACAAACTGACCAAGGTTTTCTTCTTCAACACCGTGCGGCTCTTCGACATCGTTTCCTATATCTTCCCTTCACCGGGGTTTCTCCGGGGCCGCTACCCCCGCTGGCCCAGGGCGCTGCTCTTCCTGCTCTACCCCTGGCACCTGCTGGTATTCGCCGCCCAGGCCTCGCTGAACCTGCTGGACATGGTCCGCTTCGCTGTCCGCAAGAAACTGCGCGGCCCGGTGAAATCGCCCTTCCCGCCCACCGCGGCCAAGGGTTGACAGGCCACGGCAGTTGACCTATTCTTTGCCACGGAACTATTTCACTCTTCATGAGTTATCCCAGAATGAGAGGCGACATGCGTACCATATTCGAGCCCTACCGCGTCAAAATGGTGGAACCGATCCGGATGACCACCCGTCCCGAACGGGAGGAGATCATCCGCAAGGCCGGCTACAACCTCTTCCTGGTCAAGTCCGAAGACGTGATCTTCGACTTCCTCACCGACTCGGGAACCGGCGCCATGAGCGCGGCCCAGTGGGCGGCCTTGATGATCGGCGACGAGAGCTATGCCGGGTCGCCCAGCTTCTACCGCTTCGAGAAGAAGGTCCGCGACCTCACCGGGTATGAGCACGTGATTCCCACCCACCAGGGCCGGGCGGCGGAGACCATCCTCTTCACCATCACCGGCGGCCGGGGCAAGGCCGTGCCGAACAACAACCATTTCGACACCACCCGGGCCAACATCGAGTACACCGGCGCCGACGCTGTTGACCTGGTGATCGCCGAAGGCAAGGACCCCCAGCTGGACTACCCCTTCAAGGGCAACATCGATCACGACGCGCTCGAGCGGTTCATCGTCGACCGCGGCACCGACAACATTCCCCTGGGGATGTGCACGGTGACCAACAACTCCGGCGGTGGCCAGCCGGTCTCCATGGCCAACCTCAGGCGGACCTCCGAGATTCTCAAGTCCCACGGCATCCCCTTCATCCTTGACGCCTGCCGCTTCGCCGAAAATTCGTATTTCATCAAGCTGCGCGAGCCGGGGTACGCGGACACGAACGTGCGGGATATCGCCCGGGAGATGTTCGACCTGGCCGACGGCTGCACCATGAGCGCCAAGAAGGACGGCATGGTGAACATCGGCGGCTTCCTGGCCTTGCGCGACGGGGACCTGGCGGCCAAGTGCCGCGACCTGCTGATCCTGCACGAAGGGTTTCCCACTTACGGCGGCCTGGCCGGCCGCGACCTGGAAGCCATCGCCCAGGGCCTGGACGAGGTGCTGGACGAGAACTACCTGCACTACCGGCTGGCGGTGACCCGCTACCTCACCGAGGGCCTGAACCAGCGGGGCTTCCCCACCCTGCAACCCCCGGGCGGCCACGCGGTCTACATCGACGCCGCCGGGTTCCTGCCCGATATCCCGCCGGAGCAGTTCCCGGGACAGACCCTGTCGGTGGAGCTCTACCTGGCCGGCGGCATCCGCTCGGTGGAGATCGGCAGCGTGATGTTCGGCAAGAAGGACCCGAAGAGCGGCGACTTCATTCCAGCGACCATGGAGCTGGTGCGGATGGCCATGCCGCGGCGGGTCTACACCCAGAGCCACGCCGACTGCGTGCTGGAATCGGTTGAGTCCATCGTGGAGCGCAAGTCGGAACTGCGGGGGTTGAAGATCGTCTACGAGCCCGATTTCCTGCGGCACTTCACGGCACGCTTCGAGTACGTGTAAAGAACTCGATAAAAATGGGGACTGTCACAAGATTTCCGCAGGAAATCGGTGACTGTCCCTTTTTTTCGTACGGATCTTGAGAGTCGGGTGGGTATCTCCGTCTTCGCTCACGGGTCTCGAGTTCACGTGAGGGTTGTCAAGAACCTCTCGACATATCGCTCAGACAGAGATACCGACCCGACTCCTACTGATTCTGGTCTTGATCAGGGATAGTAACGGGGTAAGCAGGTGGGGCACTATCCCCTCCGAGCGCCTGTCGAGAGAAAAATGACAACCCTGACGTGAACTCGAGACCGAAGCTCGGAGGGGATAGTCCCCGCCCGCGATTTGAGACCGTGAGCGAAGACGGAGATGCCGACCCGACTGATATTGAGACCGAAGCTCGGATGGGATGGTTACCCCGCCCTCACCCGCTGATCTTCAGGACGACTTTGCCGAACTGTTTCCCGGCCTCGAGGTATTCCTGGGCCTGGCGGCCCTCCTCCAGGGGAAAGACCCGGTCGATCACCGGGCGCAGGCCGGCCCGGCGGACAAAGGCGAGCATATCCCTGAATTCGCCCCGGCTGCCCATGGTGGAGCCCAGAATCGAAAGCTGGTTCCAGAAGATCCGGGCAATGTCGGTTCTCGGGGACGGTCCACTGGTGGCCCCGCAGGTGACCAGCCGGCCACCCTTGCGCAGGGCGTGCAGGCTCGACTTCCAGGTGGCGGCGCCCACGTTGTCCAGCACCAGGTCCACACCCCGCCCGCCGGTGATCCGGCGGACCTCCCGGGCCACGTTGTCACAGGCGGTGTAGTCGATGCCCTTCCAGGCGCCGAGGTCCGCCGCCCGCCCCAGCTTCTCCCCCGAACTGGAGGTGACGATGGCGCGCAGGCCCATGGCCCGGCAGAGGGTCAACGCCGCGCAGGCCACCCCGCCTCCGATGCCGTGGATCAGCACCGTCTCCCCGGGCCGAGCCCCGGCGCGGGTGACCAGCATCCGCCAGGCGGTGATGAAGGTCAGGGGAAACGCGGCCGCCTCTTCGAAACTCATCCCGTCGGGCACCGGGTGAACATTGGGCCAGGGCAGCACCACATACTCGGCACAGGTGCCGTCCCTCCCCTCCCCCAGCAGTTTGAAATCCACACAAAGGCTGTGCTCACCGCGCAGACAGAACTCGCAGCGCCCGCAGCCAAGGCTGGGATCGAAGCAGACCGCCTGCCCCGGCTCCAGGCCGGTCACGCCGTCACCACACCGTTCCACCACACCCGATCCGTCAGCCCCCTGGATGGCGGGGTAGCTGGCGCCGGGAAGCCCTCGCCGGACCCAGAGGTCGAGGTGGTTGAGGGCGGCACAACGCATACGCACCAGGACCTCTCCCGCGGCGGGTTCGGGGATATCCCGCTGTTCCAGGTGAACCATTTCCGGTCCGCCGGGTTCGGTCACGATCAACGCTCTCATCGTAAAATATCCTCCGTGTCATCGCGAGGAGCAGGCGACGCCCGCGACGTGGCGATCTCCTGAGCCGCGATACTGTCGCCAGAGAGATTGCCGCGTCGCCGTCTTCGACGGCTCCTCGCAATGACAGAAAAGACTTCTTAGTTCACTCACTCCGGCTTGAGCACCGCCCCCTGGGCCGTCTGGCCGTCGATGCGGATGTCCAGCGGTGTGTCCAGACGCAGGTGGCGGATGAACTCTGATTCGGCCACCGCTGGCCGGGCTTCGAGCCACGGCCAATCGATGAAATGGTGCTCCTGACGGCGCCGGATGGTCAGGTAGCCGATCTGCAGGGCGGTGAGGTTCTGGAAGAAGTGCGTCCCCTGGGAGGGCTTGACCCGGAAGTCCTCCAGTTCCACCTCCACGATCACCCGGGCCTCCGAGATCTGGTCCCAGTCCACGGGGATGCCCAGCCAGGGGTCGGCGGTGCCCCAGCGCCCGGGCCCGATGAGCAGACAGGTGCGCCCCTCCTCCTTCAACTGGAAGTTGATCCGACCCACCTCCTCGGCGATGGCCATGGTCTGACCGGCGTCGAACCGGTCGGGCCGCACGTAGACGATGTCCAGCACCTCCTCGTAAACACCGGTGCCCAGGGCAGTGCTGGTGGAGCAGAGAACGCTCTCCCGGGGAACCTGGTCCAGGTCGAGGGAGCTGTTCTCCCGGGCCGAGGCCATGGGCCGGATCTGCAGGAAGCCGAATCGCCGCGGCTCACCGGGCGGGGTGTCCATGTTCACAGCGAACTCCAGCTCCACGTGGCACCCCATCCCCCGGCATCCCAGCTGGAGCAGGTAGGAGAGAATCTCGGGCAGGGGAAAGATACCGGTCTTCAGCACATGGGCAAAGGTGACCAGCGGCACCCCTGGCCGGTGGACACCGTCCTGAATGGTGTCGTTCTCCGGGGAGTAGACCGAGCCCACGTGGGCCAGCGGGCCGTCCTCCCGGGCCGCTTCCAGTTCAAGGCGTAGAATCCCCACATCGGGATCCAGCGTGGGCATCAGGTCCGGACGGCTCATGTCGAGGGCGAAGAAGTCGCGCTGGGAATTCTCAACCACGTCATCCGCGGAAGCGAACTGGGGCAACCGTTTCGGCTGGTTCGGACTGAAACGGAGGCAGTTGCCCCCCTCCACCACCATCTTGCCCAGCCCCAGGACCACCAGCGCCGCTCCGTCCTCGGCACGCATGCCGGTCACCGGGTAAAAGTTGTGCGAGTGGGCCACACCGGCAAAGGAGGGGTAGGCCCGCTGGCCGAAGCGCTGCCCCACCACCTTCTGCAGCACCACCGCCATCTTCTCCTCCTCGGTGCGGCTGCCGGTGGCCCGGAGGTAGGCCTTGGCCGCCTTGAAATAGGTGGAGGCGTAGACCAGTTTGATCGCCGCACAGAGCTGGTCCAGGCGGACCTCCAAATCCTGGTGGTTGTTGGCGATCATGTAGGTGCTGTAGATCCCGGCAAAGGGCTGGTACTGGGAGTCCTCCAGCAGGCTGGAGGAGCGGATGGCCAGGGGGTAGTCCACGTGCTCGAGAAAGACCCGCAGGTCGTCGCTGATTCCCGGAGGCATCCGGGCGTCGAGAAACGCCTCGGCGATCTCCTCGTCGCTGCTGGGCCCCAGGGCCATGGCGTGGAGGCGGTTCCGCTCCATGAACTCGTCGAAGATATCGGTGCCGATGGCCGCCATGGGCGGCACCTCCACCTTCACCCCCTCGAATTTCCGGTGTACCTCGTCCTCGGCCAGCAGGGCGTTGATAAAGGCCAGGCCGCGGGCCTTGCCCCCCAGCGACCCACCGCCGATGCGCACGCAGGTGAAGCTCTCGTCGAAGTTCAGGCGCGAGAACTCGGCGATCACCCCGCGCTGAATCAGCTCGCGGTGTTCGGAAAAGGTGCTGATCAGGTAGGTCCGCAGCTGGTTGATGGTGGCAAACTCGGAGATCCCCACCGGTCGGATCATCGAGGCCAGGGTGAACTCGGTGCGGGCCCGCAACCAGTGGGAGAAATGGTTCCGGGTGGCGTGGTACCGCAGCGAATCCTCGGGAATGGTGCGCAGGGTGTCCACCATGCTGCGCAGGTCGGCGGCCCGGCCCACCTCCACGCCGGTGGGAGTGCGAAAGACGAAATCGCCGAAGCCGAGGTGTGAGAGCAGGAACTTGCGCAGTTCGAAGAGCAGGTGCGGCGAGCCCTTGTCGATGAACGAGACACCCAGCTGTTGGGCCTTGTGGGCCAGATCCAGGTTGGTGGTCTGCAGCACACAGGCCAGACCGGGATCGCTCTCCCTGATCAGCCGCAGAAAGATCAGGCCCGCCTCATCATCCTTGACCCCTCCAATGGGAAACCGCGCGTCGGAGATCACCCCCAGCAGGTAGTGGCGGTATCGTGAAAAGAGCTCCACCCCCTCCTCGAAGCTGTTGGCCAGCAGGATCTTGGGCCGGGCCCTCATGCGCAGCAGCTTGTGGCTCATGTTGACCCCTTCGTCCATCAGGGACTGGGTCTGCTTCATCACCTCGGTGTAGATCAGCGGGAGGAACGAAGAGTAGAACCGGACCGAATCCTCCACCAGCAGGATGACCCGCACACTCCCGTTGCTGGTGTCGTCGTCCACATTCATCCTGTCCTCGGCCAGCTTGATCATGGCCAGCAGGATCCGCACGTCACCGGTCCAGAGGAAGGCGCCGCTGAAATCACCCAGCGCCCGGCGTTCCTGCATCCGGGTCAGTTCCCGCAGGTGGTAGGCGAGCAGGATGATCACCAGGTCGGGGTCCAGGGCCCGTACCTCCCGGCTGAACGAGGCGGGATCCATATCGCCCAGCCGGCTGGCGGTGATCACGAGGTCGTATTTCTGCCGGGAGATATGCTCCAGCGCCTCCCCGGCGCTGGACACCCGGTCCATGGTGGGCGGACTACTGAGGTTCAACTCGAGGTATTCGCAGCTGAGCAGGTCGGAGAGCCGGCCGTCCTCCTCGAGGATATACGAGTCGTACAGACTGGAAACCAGCAGGATCTTCTGCACCCGCCGGCGCATCAGCTGCTGGAATCCGGCAAAGTGCCGGCCCACGCCCCCGGGCAGCGGTGGGAGATGTATGCGATCGTCCATTGTGCTCACCAGGTTGGAGGTAACGATCAAGCATAATACGGTGGAACCATGACTTCAACAAACCGGTTTGAACCGGAACTCCGGCCGGAGAGTCGGAACCCGGGGCCGCCGGATGGTGAAAATCGACCCGGCAGGCCCTCACTGCCGGCACAGAGAACAACTTAAGCCGTTAATTCAATGGGCCTTACCTGCTTCTTCAGAAATTGGTCAATGGAGCTGGAAATCTTTGACAACCATGGTTGCCGGTCATTATAATTGCACCTTCGTTGAGCGCCCCCCCGGGGCCATGTGATAGACAGAAACGGATTTACCGCCACGGCGGTTTGAGGTGCACGGCAGTCGTCGAACTTCCCCAGGTTCCGGAATCCCCTGAAATTCTGAGAAGAGGGTGGCGGATCGCCAATCGGTGAACCCGCTCCCACCGGCGGCTAGAACAAGTTACGGCTTACTGACATGGAGGGAATCACAGTGAGCGACTTTTACAACGATTTCATGAGCAACGTGACGGCCAAGAATCCGGAGCAGCCCGAGTTTCACCAGGCCGTGGAAGAGGTCGCGCAGTCCCTGCTGCCCGTGCTCGACAAGCATCCCGAGTATCGCAAGGCGATGATCATGGAGCGGATCGTGGAGCCCGAACGGGTCATCATGTTCCGGGTGCCCTGGGAGGATGACCAGGGCGAGTATCACGTCAACCGCGGTTTCCGGATCGAGATGAACAGCGCCATCGGCCCCTACAAGGGCGGCCTGCGCTTCCATCCCAGCGTCAACCTCGGCATCCTCAAGTTCCTGGCCTTCGAGCAGGTGTTCAAGAATGCGCTGACCACCCTGCCCATGGGCGGTGGTAAGGGCGGTTCGGATTTCGACCCCAAGGGCAAGTCCGACGCCGAAGTGATGCGTTTCTGCATGTCCTTCATGACCGAGCTGAGCCGCCACATTGGCCCCAACACCGACGTGCCCGCCGGCGACATCGGCGTGGGCGGCCGTGAGATCGGCTTCCTCTTCGGCACCTACAAGAAAATCCGCAACGAGTTCACCGGCGTGCTCACCGGCAAGGGCCTCAACTGGGGCGGCAGCCTGATCCGGACCGAGGCCACCGGCTACGGTTCGGTCTACTTCGCCGCCGAGATGCTGGCCACCCGTGACGAGACTCTGGAAGGCAAGACCTGCCTCGTCTCCGGTTCGGGCAACGTGTTCCAGTACACTGCGGAGAAGATCCTCGACCTGGGCGGCAAGCCGGTCACCGTTTCCGATTCCTCGGGCTATGTCTTCGACGAAGCCGGTATCGACCGCGAAAAGCTGGCTTTCATCATGGACCTGAAAAACGTGCGCCGCGGACGGATCAAGGAGTACGCCGACAAGTTCTCCACTTCCGTCTACACCCCGTCCGACGCCAACCGCGACCACAACCCGCTCTGGGACCACAAGGCCGACTGCGCCTTCCCCAGCGCCACCCAGAACGAGATCAACCTCAAGGACGCCCAGAACCTGCTGAACAACGGCGTCTACGTGGTCTCCGAGGGCGCCAACATGCCAACGGTTCCCGAGGGCGTGAACCTCTTCGTGGACAAGGGCATCCTCTACGGCCCGAGCAAGGCTGCCAACGCCGGCGGCGTGGCCACCTCCGGTCTCGAGATGTCGCAGAACTCCATGCGCCTCAACTGGACCCGTGAGGAAGTGGACAACAAGCTGCACAGCATCATGAAGTCGATCCACAAGGCCTGTTTTGAGACGGCCAACGAGTACGGCACTCCGGGCAACTACGTCAACGGCGCCAACATCGCCGGTTTCGTCAAAGTCGCGGATACCATGCTGGACCTCGGTCTGCACGGCTAAGCCGGATCGCATCCGACGACACTGAGAGCCGGCCCTCCGGGGCCGGCTTTTTTTTCCGTAATTGGGGACGGTTACCTATTTCGGAGAAAGTAGGGACAGTTACTACTTTTTCATGGAAAAAGTAGTAACTGTCCCTACTTTCTCGTCACCAGGCAAGGCCCATGAGTTTGACAGGCAGGCGTTGACTTGCCCCCGGGGCGGTGGGTAGAATTCAGTGTTACGGAATAGACACAAAGCAACGAGGTCATTCATCGGTCGCCGTCCCTCTTCCGGACGGGTGGTGATCGCGGGTCACCGGTATTCCGGCAGGAGCCGGTGGCTTTTTTCATGTCCGAAGGAGAGAGAAATGAAAAAGGGTCTGATTTACACATTCCTTATTACGTTTTGCTGCCTGCTGGCGGTGGGCTGTGGCGGTTCCGGAGAAGAAGCTGAGGACACCGCTGCCGTCGACGCCGCGGTCGGCGAAGAGGCCGTTCCGCCGCCCCCCGCGGTCAATCCCCTCGAAGGCCTGGAGCCGGACGCCGTGGTGGCCACGGTGAACGGAACCGATATCACCCGGGAACAGGTGGATAAGAAAATCGGCGAGATGGCCCAGCAGTACCAGGGCCAGGTCCCCCCGGGCATGGAAGGTCAGTTAGCGCAGCAGGCCCTGGGGAACATCGTGGACCAGCAACTACTGCTGGCAGCGGCCGCCGCGGAGGGAGTGGAGGCCCCGGACGAAGAAGTCCAGGGGCAGTATGACCAGTTTGCCGCCCGGGCGCCCACACCGGAGGAGTTCCAGAATGCCCTGACCTCCATGGGGTTCAACGAGGAGACCTTCCGGACCGAAATCGCCAAGAACCTCACCATTGAAACGCTGCTCACCGACAAGCTGGCCACCGCCAAGGTCGTGACCGAGGAGGACGTGGAGGCGTACTACCGCGACAATCAGGATCAGTTCCTGATGCCGGAACAGGTTCAGGCCAGCCACATCCTGATCACCACCGAGGCCGAGGACACTCCGGAGATCAAGGAAGCCAAGCGCCAGGAACTTGAGGGATACAAGACCGAAATCGACAATGGCGCTGACTTTGCCGCCCTGGCCACTGAGCACTCGGACTGCCCCAGCAAGGCGCGGGGCGGTGACCTGGGCCCGTTCACCCGCGATCGGATGGTCAAGCCCTTCTCCGATGCCGCCTATGCCATGGAGGTTGGCCAGGTGAGTGACGTGGTGGAGACCCAGTTCGGCTACCACCTGATCAAGGTGACCGACAAGCAGGAACCCGGCACCCGGCCGCTGGAAGAAGTGAAGGCCCAGGTGGAGACGTTCCTCGACCGGCAGAACAAGGAAGCCGCATTCAACGCCTACATGGATACGCTCCGCGGCGTTGCCGACCTTGACTACGCCGACGGGTTCCAGCCCGCCCCCGTGGCCTCCTGATCCGCTGACCCACGGTATCCGGACCCTCCGGGGTCCGGATACCTGATCATTTATTGCGATTCAAAACGCAGCGGCAGATCCGCCAGCTCCCGCCCCACGAATTTTTCCCGCCAGCCACGCAACAAGCGGTGGTCCTCCGGCCGGGCTGCGGCCCCGGCGGTGAGCAGGGCCTTGACCTCTGCACGGGTGGCCACCAGCGCCTGATCGATCCCCCACTGCTCCGCCGCTGATCGCATCATCTTCAGCCCCTCTTCCACCAGCGGTCCGGGAACACTGCTGTTCCGCCGGTTCGGTGACCGCGGCGGGCAGTCCCCTGAATCGAGGGCCAGGCCGGCTTCCACCGCCTGCAGGATGGCCGCCCCCGACCGTTGGGCGGTCCGGTCGCTCACCTTGCCGCCGCCGGTGAGTGAACGGATGGTGCGGGGCTGAACCCGGGCCAGGTGAACCAGGGTTTTGTCGGCCAGCACCCGCCCCCGGGGCCGGTCCCGCAACCGGGCGGTCTCCTCACGCCAGGCCGCCAGCTCGCGCAGGACAGCCTGTTCGCGACTGGCCAGACGGCCGGTGCCCTTCACACGCCCGAACTGCTGGCGCGGGTCCCGGTCCTCGTACGCTTCCGGATCGTCAAAGCTCTTCAGTTCCTCACGCAGCCAGTCGGCCACGCCGCGCTCCGCGGCCCGCCGGACCAGTTCGTCACGCGCGGCGTGGAGGTGCCGCACGTCATCTTCGGCATAGGACACCTGCTTGCTGGTGAGCGGGCGCTTGAGCCAGTCGGCACGGGTCTCGGTCTTGGGCAGGCGGATGTCGAAGAGTTCGTCCAGCAGGTTGCCCAGGGAGGTGGTGGAGTCGAGACCGGCAAAGCCGGCGGCATAGCGAGTGTCGAAAATGTTGCGAGGCGAAGAGCCGGATGCGCGGCGCAGGATGGCCAGGTCCTGGGGAGCGTCGTGCAGAATCTTCACCACCCGCCGGGAGGCGAGCAGGCGGCCCAGGGGTTGCAGCCCCCCGGGCTCGAAGCCGCCGATGGCCGGCGCATCCACCAGTTCGCAGCTGCCGTCGGGCAGACCCAGCTGCACCACGCCGAGACGGGGGTAGAAGGTCCGCTCCCAGAAGAATTCGGTGTCCAGCCCCACGCTCCCCATCTGCAGAATGCGGCTGACCAGTTCATTCAGTTCGGCTCCGGTGCTGATCATGGTGAGGTCACCCGTTCCAGGGCCAAACGCAGGGCCCGGGCTTCGTCCCGAAGCCGAGCGGCGGCGGACAGGGTATGGCCGGCATCTTCAGGGCTGGCACCGGCCGTCACCACCGCCGCCGGGTCGTCGGGGTTGCCCAGCCCGCTGTCCCGCTGGCCACGCAGACAGTTGAGAATGGCATCACGAATCTCCCCGGCCCGGTCCACTCCACGGAAAAACCCGAGGTGCATGTTTGCCGACTTGCTCTGCTGCTTGCCGCCCTGGCCCTTTGATTCACCGCCCCCGCCGCCGGCGGTTCGCACCTGCAGGTCGGCGATTCCAAACAACCGCTGCAGCGGCCCCTGGCGAATGGAGAGGTTCTGGATGTTGGCAAAGGTCATGGTCTGCTCGCGCACGGAGAGCAGGCCTTCACGGATCCGCAGGCTGGTGTCGGTGATCATGTACCAGCGGTAGCGGTAGTCGAGATCGACCAACATGAAGGTAAAGGGCAGTTGCAGGAGGAAGAGGGCCACGCCCAGCGCCTCGAATAACTGGATCAGGCTGTGGCCCATGGTGATTGGGCCGAACTGAATCCGGCCGAGGACAAAGTAGTAGCCGGCGGCGATTCCGATGACTGTCCCCAACTGGCTCAGGCCCCACTGGAGCAGCCGGTAGCGGTAGAAACCCCGGGCGGCATTGAAAACCTGCACCGAACCGGGATTTCCGGCCGGGGGGTGGGGCCGGGGCGGAACCCGGAGAACCCGGGTGATCAGGCTCTTGATCCTGCTCTCAGCCATCGTCCCCCTCCCTCTCTTCCCGCTGCTCCAGCAGCTGGCGGATGGCGCCCAATTCCCCGGCCGTCTGGTCCAGCAGTTCGGCCAGGCCCGGTGTGCTGGAGGCAACCGCGGCCGCTTCCCCGCCGGCCCCCCTTTCCCTGCTCGCCCCGGTCCCGGGATCGCGCATCCCCCGGGCACCGCGCATCCGGGTGTAGAGGAAATCGCGCAACTGCTCGTATTCCAGGATCCCCTCGATGGTCATCTCCGCCTTGGCGCTGCCGCTGGCGGTCTGGATCTGGATCCGGGCCAGGCCGAGCCACCTTTCGACAAAGTTGCTCACCAGGTGGATGTCCTGGATCCGGGCATAGGTCAGGTTGATTTCCTTGCGGAAGAGGATGCCCCAACGCATGGACACCCCCTCCTCGCCGAAACGGTAGCGCAAGGTGTGGTAGCGGAACCAGCGCGGGAGAATCACGAAGGGCAATAGCGGCCCGGTTGCCAGGGCCGACATGAGGTAGTAACTCCACAGCTTCGGGTGGGGCCCTTCGATGGCTGTGATCGGTTGTTCGTCGCTCATCACTCCTCCCCGCCCGGTGGGTCAAGTTGCACCAGGCTGCCGCCCAGCTGAGCTGCATGGGCGGGGTGACAGGTAAAGATGATGGTCTGCCGCTCGGTGGAAAACTCGCCGATCACTTCCGCCGCCGCGGACTGCCGCTGGGGGTCCATGTCCACCATGGGGTCGTCGAGGATCAGAAACCCGTCGGCAGCCTGCAGGAACCAGCGGGCCATGGATAGTCGAACCGCCAGGCCCACCCCGGCCCGGGTACCCAGGGAAAGCCGGCCGGCGGGTATGGCGGTGCCGTCCAACTGGCGGGCCAGACCGGATTCGCCCTCCATCCCCTGGTAGCGGCCGCCGGTCAGCAGGGGAACCACCCGCTCCAGTTCCCGGTTCCAGGGATCCATGGTTTCGGCATCCAGCGACAGACGGACGTCGGCAAACGCATCCCGGATGCGATCCAGCGCCACCGCCTCCCGCAGGACCTTCTGCTCCTCCGCCTCCGCGAACTGCAGGGCGGCTTCCGCCTCCTCCAGGGTCACCCCCGGCCCCTGGTTCTGGAGATCCATCTGCTCCAGTCGCAACCGGGTGAGGGTCTCGTTCTTCTCCCGGTGCCCGGTCTGGCAGTTCTCGAAACGGACGACAAAGCCGCTGGCGTCCTCCGTCCCTTCCGGCAGTGGCGTCAGTGCTGCCAGCTGTTCGTCCACCACCTTCAGCGCTGACCGCTTCTCCAGCAGACGATCCAGGAGTTTCTCCGGGGTCTGGAACTCGGCATCCCAGTCGGACAGCTGCTGCCGCTTCTTCCCCGCCGCCCTGTCGATCTCCCTGATTTCCCCGGCTGTCCGTTCCTGTTCCCGGGCGATCACCTCCACCGTCCTGTGGCCGCCGGGGTCCGCGCCCCGGGGTACCCGCACCCGCAACGCCTCGATGGTCTCGCCGTCAAGCACCGTGTCCAGCCGTTGACGGCATGTTTCCACGGTGTGTTCCGCTGCCGCAAAGGCCGCCCGGGCCGTTTCGGCATCGGCCAGGGATGGGAGCCCCAGCGCCGCCAGGCGGGAAGTGAATTCCCCGGTGAGCCGCTCGTTTTCCCGGAGCGGGTCACCGGCATCGGCATCCCCGCTGTTCACCGACAGTGACCACTGCGGATGGTCGAGGCTGATCTGCCCGCCGGCCTCCAGCTCGAGGCGCTCTCCGGCAGCCAGCCGGTGTTCCGTGGGTTTGTCGATGTCCCGGCGGGACGTCAGCTCCAGTGGCGTCTTCGGGGTGAGGGAGACGGTGATCCGGCCGGCCCGCAGGCCCGCCGTCAGCTGCTGGATTTCCTGGTGCAGGGTCACCACCGCCAGAAGGTCCTCTTTGCTCACCGGACGCAGGTTGGCCAGAGCGCCGTCGGCCTCGCGCCACGCCTTGTGCTCCTTTTCGGCCCGCTTGAGCACCTCGGCATCCTGACGAATAGCCGCCGCGGCAGCGGACAGTTCCAGTTCCTTGTCCAGTCCGTCCCGCGTCTCCACCAGCGCCTCCCGCCGCACGGTCAACCCCTTCACTTCCTGCTCCAGGGCGGGCCAGGCGGCGGTGATTCGCCGCAGGGATTCCTCATCCTGGGCCAGGGCCTGCCGTTCCAGTTCCATAACCGTTCGGCGTCGGGCATCGTCGGCGGCCTGACGGTTCTCCTCGAGAAAAGATTCCAACAACCGGGTCTCCACCGCCAGTTCGTTCAAACTGTTGCTCATGCGGTCCAGTTCCTGCTCGTGCTCCAGCGCCTGGTCACGGGTGCGCCGGGCCCGTTCCCGCTGGTAGTGGACGGCAAGGATGAGACCCACCTCGCGGCTGTACGGGTTGTCGATTCCCCGGTTGTTCTCCGGGCGGTTCAGCTCGCGGTCCCAGCGCCGAAAATACCTGGTATGCTGTTCCTCGATGGCCCGTTCCAGCTGCTCCAGGGAAATCCCGTCGGTCTCGAACACCGCCCGGCGGAGAATCACCGCCAGATCGGTCACCGGATCCTCACCGGCCCCCAGATTGTCCAGCACTCTGGCCACATCCGACTGGTCTGAAAAAAGCATCGAACGCCAGGTGCCCTCCCGCAACACCAGGACCTCGTCCAGCCGCTGACGCACCGCCTCGTCCCCGGCCAGCAGATTGCCGTCGGGCAGCCGCAGTTCGGAGTGTGCCCCTTCTCCCCACGACACCGACAGCCGGTACGGCTCAGCACCCCGATCAACGGAAAATTCCAGTTCGGCGCGGATGGTGTCTCCGCCGCCCAGCGGCATGTAGGGCGCCACCTCTTTCTGGAACCGGAGTTTGCCGCAGTTGGAGGGGGTGAAGAGGAGCAGCCGCAGGGCGGCCATCAGAGTGCTCTTGCCCGCCTCGTTGGGGCCCAGCACCACAGTGAGGTCGGGATGGAAGTTCACTGTTTGATCAACCAGACCGGCAAAGGGGCCGAGATGAAGTTTACGGATGATCATGGCCGGGCCTTCTGGATGAGATCGTAGGCCGTCTGGAGGGCCAGGCTGTCGTCCTCCGATGTGGCGAGGCTGTGGAGCAGACGATGGGGAAAGGACCCCTCGGTAAATTCCCGGTCGATATCCTCCGCGGTCACCTCACGCAACAGATCGCCGAGATCAGGCTCCAGGTGCAGCACCTGCTCCTGGAGCGCGTCCACCAGCTCGCCCCGCCGGTCATGAATACTGCCCGGCACCCGTCCGCTCAGTTTCAGTTTGACCAGCGCGGTCTCTCGTGGAAATTCGTTGAACTGCGCTTGCAGCGCGTCGAGATCGTCCTCGCCGGTCAGGATCCTTTCCAGGGAGTGGAAACGAAACCGGCCGGTGGAGACAGAACGGTGGGAAACGGATCGGTCCGCCTCCAGGTCGATTATCCAGGCATGTCCGGAGTGCGTGCAGTCGAACCCGTCAGATTCGGGAGTTGAGGGAAAGAAAATACGCGCCGCGCTGCCGGTCTTCTCGTTGGGAAAGGGAACGTGGGTATGACCCAGGAGCCAGAGATCCATGCCGCAGGCTTCCAGTTCCTGCAGGGTCATGGGGTAATAGGAATCGTTCCAGTCGATGGAGAGGCCGCTGACACTGCCGTGGGCCAGGCCGATGCGCAGCACACCGCGATCCTCGCCGGCGGGCGGTTCGATCCAGCCGATGGCGTTGGTCGACGAATGCTTGGCGGTGCAGGGCGCGGCGTGGACCACCGCCTCGATATCGTAGGCCTCGAGGTCATAGGTCCGCGACTCATCGAGGAGCAGCACCCGTTCGCCGGCGGCTTCGCGAAACCAGTTCCACACCGTGTCATCCCCGGCCTGGATGTAGTCGTGATTTCCCGGGAGCACCAGCACCAGCCGGCCCTCGAAGGCCTGCAGAATAGTGGCGGCCCGCACCACGTCCCGTTTGGCCACCTGCCGGTTGTCGAACATGTCGCCGGCCACGGCAAAGAGGCTGCACTGTTCACGGTTGGCCGTCTCCACCATGCGGGCCAGCGTCTCGAACCTGGCGTCCACCAGCGCAGCCTGCACCCCGGGACTGTACCCCCGGGCGAATTTCATTCCCAGGTGCAGGTCTGCCGTGTGAAAAATGCGAATTCCCATCTGTCACGCTCTGGTGATAAAGGTTGAGTGGCCTGTTCGCTACTCTAAACAAATCGGCGTCGCGGTTCAACACGCAGGCGGCCGGGAACGGGGAGCGTACACAATAAACCGGCGGGACGGAAGTGAAACTCCCATCCCGCCGGAATCAATATAAACTGGCCCGCTCGGATTATCGAAACGAGAACCCGGTGTTAGCGGAGCAAGCGGATCACGAACGGATAGCGGTAACGCTCCCCCTTCGAGGCCGCCACTGCCCCGATGATGGTCATGACAAAATTGACGATCAGGATCAGGAAGAGCAGGGGCAAACCCACCAGAATGATGCAGAGGATTCCCGAAGCGATCATGGCCAGACTCACTGTGATCTGAAAATTGAGTGACTCCTTGCCCTGGTCGTCCACGAACTCGCTGCTGTCCTTCTTCACCAGCCAGAAAATCAGGGGGCCGAGGACGTTGCCGAAGGGAATTCCGAGATAGAGGATCAGTGAACTGAGATGGCAGAGCATGCCAATGGTGTGAGCCTGTCTCTCCTCATCGCCGCTGGGCCTCTCCGGCCCGGGTGTGGTGGTTTCCGGTGTCTGGTGTTCATTTTCCATGTCTCGTCCTCCCGCTGTCCTCTGTTCTGACTTCTCGATTCACCGCCTGGTGCAGCGGTACGGTATTTACGGGTTTGAAGGCGGATTTGTTCGTCAGGATGGCACGGGGGCTATTGCGGTCCGGGGTGGTGCAGGCCGGCAAGGACGGAGCGGCGTGCCCGGTCAAGTGCGGCCACCAGGGCGGTGATGTCCTCTTCGCCGGTGCGGTAGTTGGTGATGCAGGCCCGCAGGGCAGGCTGCCGGCCGGCCAGCCGAGTGCTGGAAATCCACGCTTCACCGGAGGCGATGACCCGCGCCGCCACCTGCTCGATGAACCGGGCCGTGTTCCCCTCGGGGCTCCCGCCGTCCACGAAGCAGATGATGGGCAAGGGGGTGTCGTTCACCGGCTCCCAGTCCGATGCCATCAGCCGGCGCCGGAGCAGGCCGCCCATGGCCGTCTGCTGCCTGATCACCGCGGCACACCCCTCCCAGCCGGCCACGGCAAGGGTGAGGAAGACTTTGAGCCCGGTGAATCGCCGTGACCACTGCAGGGACCGGGCAAAGGGGTCCTCCACCCCGAGCCCGCGGCCCTCGGCGGGCATGTAGTGGGTGTCGATGCCAAAGGTCCGGCCGAGGATGTCCTGGTGGCGGCTGAGGAACATACCGGCCCCCATGGGGACAGAGAGCCACTTGTGGGCGTCGAAGGTGATGGAGTCCGCACGGTTGATCCCCTCCAGCAGGCCGGCCAGCTCGGGAACCAGCACCGCCGCACCGCCCCAGGCGGCATCCACGTGCAACCAGAGTTTCTTCTCGCCGGCCAGCAGGGCCAGGCGGGACAGGGGGTCCACCGCCCCGCAGTTGGTGGTGCCGGCAGTGGCGGCCACCATGAAGGGCGCCAGGCCCGCGGCGCGGTCCTCGGCGATCATCACCTCCAGTGCCCGGGCATCCATTCGCTGGTCGCGGTCAACCGGCACCCGGCGGACCGCCCGGTCACCCAGCCCACAGGCGCAGGCCGCCTTGACCAGGGAGTCGTGTGCCTCCAGGGAGAGATAGAGCACCGGCTGGGCCGGCAGCCCGCGCAGGCCGCATCGCCGAAACTCGCCGGGAAAACCATGCTCCAGTGCGGCCAGGATGGCGGTGTGGTTCGCCTCCGCCCCGCCAGTGGTGAATGTGCCGGTGAGACCGGTACTCTGGTCATACCCGAACCGGCGCCCCAGCTCGATCAGGAGGTACCGTTCGACCTCGGCGGCAAAGGGGCTGTGGCTCCAGGCCGCCAGCTGGGGATTGAAGGCGGCCACCAGGGCATCGGCCACAATGCCCATTGCCGAAGGGGCGGGATTGAACAGACCGAAATAGCGAGGGTGCGGGACGTGAACCTGGTTGTCCCACATCCCGCCGGTGACAAACTCCAGAATGTCGTGCGGTTCCTGGGCGTGGTCGAAGTCCACCGTGGCCAGCAGGTCGCGAATCTTTTCCGGACGGAGGGACGGCGCCACCGGCAGGTCGCCAACCCTGGCCGTATATTCCTCGATGGCCTCGAAGACATGCTGCCAGAGCTCGTTGCGGGTGATCGAGTCCAGGCCGAAAACCCGGGACATGCTCACTGTACCCTCGTCAATCATCTTCCCATACCGGTCTGCGGCTTCCAGCGGCACTATCCTGACGCAGAAAAATCCACCCCCGGCCTCCCGGGCAGGCCGGATCCCTCTACATCAGGCCGAATCCCTCTACATACTAGTATCGGTGGCCGGGGGCCGGGATATTACATCGGATCCCCGCCCCCGGCCGGTGTTGACTATTCGTCCAGGAAGGCCTTGCGGCTCCGGTCACGGATTTCCCCGAAATCGGGTTTCAGCGGCGGCTGCTCACGATGCAG
This sequence comes from uncultured bacterium, assembly GCA_965531145.1. Lineage (GTDB taxonomy): Bacteria > Acidobacteriota > JAQAZP01 > JAQAZP01 > JAQAZP01 > JAQAZP01. The sequence goes on from CBESOE010000010.1 coordinate 42,163, forward strand.
CCGGAGCACCTCCTCGATACCCCGGTCCAGTTGGGCATCCACCCCCCGAGCCAGGTCCTGGGGCAGGTTTTCCACCTCGATGTCGGGGTCCACACCGTGATTCTCCAATTCCCAGCCGTCACGGGGGTCCCACCAGGCGGATTGCGGATTGGTCACCAACCCCCCGTCCACCAGCGAGCGGGCACCGTAGATACCCACCACGCCGCCCCAGGACCGCATCCCGATCACCGGGGCCAGCTCGTTGAGCTGCACCGCCTTGGGGAAGATGTCGCCGTCCGAACCGTTGAACTGGTTCATCAGCACCACGAACGGGCCATTGAGCACCCTGTCGGGGTAGGTGCCGATACCGCCGCCGCGGATCCGTGAATAGGAGAGCAACGGCCGGCGCAGCCGTTCCAGGATCATCTGGGATACGGCCCCGCCGCCGTTCCAGCGGGTGTCCACCACCATCCCCTCCAGGCCCAGCTGGGGGTAAAACCAGGTGTTGAACTCCACCAGACCGTCAGTCCACATGTCAGGCAGGTGGATGTAGCCAATCTTGCCGCCGGTTTTCTCCGTGACATACTCCCGGTTTTCCCTCACCCAGTGGGAATAGCGCAGGTCGCCCTCGCTGGCCATGGGGGTGACCAGCACCTCTCGCGACCCGTCCATATCGGGCGTGTCATTCACCGTGAGCAGGGTGGATCGGCCGGCCATGTTCTCCAGCCAGGCATGGATCGGACGACGGCCGTCAAAGGGTACGCGGTTCACCGCCAGGATGTAGTCACCCTCGGCGATGGCCACCCCCGGCTGGTCCAGGGGCGAGCGGACCCGGTCGGGGGCCGATCCGCGGTAAATCTTGGACACTTTGAAGGCTTCACCCTCACGGGTCAGGTCGGCGCCCAGCAGTCCGGTGGACACCCGGGTGGGCCTGATGCCCATGTCGCCGCCAAAGACGTAGGTGTGCGAGGTGTTCAACTCGCCGAACATCTGGCCGATCAGGTCGGAGAGGTCACCGCGGGTCGTCAGCCGGGGCAGCAGCGACGCATACTGGTCCCGGATCGCCTCCCAGTCCAGCCCGCTCATCTTCTCGTCCCAGTAAAAATCGCGCATCCGCCGCCAGGCCTCGTAGTACATCTGGGCCCACTCCTCCCGGGGGTCCATCTGGATCACCATTCCCGAGAGGTCAACCTTGGACTCGGCCAGTGCCGGGCCGGGAGGCGCTGCCGTGCCGGTGACGAAAAGCTCACCGGGGCCTTTGAGAATGGCTATCTTGCCACCCTTGGCGGCGATGGTGTAGACGGAAACCCCCTCCACGAACAGCTTCGATTCCTTCTTCTTCAGATCGAAGAAATGGAGGGACGCCGTGGGGCCGGCTTCCTGGAACAGGCCCGGCTGCTCAGCCATGCCCCGTTGCGGGACGCTGACGTAGAACAGGTGGCTGCCGGTGGCCTCCAGGCCGGTGTAGTTTCCACGGTCCACCGGAAGCTCCACCGTTCTGGCCATCAGGCCCGCAGTGTCGATCTCCACCGGGGCCGGCGTATCATCGTCCTTATCCTCGCCATCGTCCCCGGTTTCCTTGTCCGCCTTGTCATCACCGTCTTCGCCCGCCTCGTCACCGGCCTCATCCGACTCCTCCTCCGGGGGAAGGCCGGCCGTGTCCACCAGCGGGTTCTCCACATCTTCGCGGAGCAGCACCATGTAGAGTTTGTCGTTTTTCTGCTCCACGTTGTTCCAGTCGAACTGCCCGAGGAAAGGGTTCACCGCCCGCGAAGAGGTGTAGTAGAGGTAGCGGCCGTCGGGGTCCCAGGCCGGCGAACTGTCGTCGGACCAGTCTTCGGTCACCTGGTGGGTTTTCTTCTCCACCGTGTCATAGATGTAAATCGAGGTGTATTCCGAGGGAAGAGTCATGGAGTAGGCCAGCCAGCGGCCGTCCGGGCTCCAGACATATTCGCGGATGGCGAAGTTGCTGCTGCGGGCCACCTCGGTGGGGTCACCCCCCTCGGCCGGCATGATGTAGAGCCCCAGATCGCTGGAGGAGAAGGCCACCAGTTTTCCGTCCGGCGACCAGGCCGGAGCATAGTGCCAGGCGCTCTTCCTGGCCACCGGTTTGATCACCTCCGGCTCGCCACGGCCCCAGGCGTCGATCACCCGGAACTCATCGTCCCCCGCTGCGTCGGAGGTGTAGAGAATCCGTTCGCCCGCAGGGTCGAAGGTGGCTTCCCGCTCCCGCGCCCCGGAGCCGCGGGTCACCGGCAGAGTGACGCCGTCCTCCACCGGAACGGAGAAGATCTCACCCCGGGCCACCACCGCCAGCCGGTCCCCTTCGGGGTTCAGCGAGAACCAGTCCATGGATCGGGCCGGATTGGGATAGCGAACCCGGGTCAGCACCCGGTCGCTGGGCAATGTGACGTCTACTTTCTTTGCCTTGCCCTGGGCCGGATCAAACAGGTGGATATCGGCCGCGTGACAGAAAGCGATGCGGCCGTCCGGTCCCATGGCCGGCCAGCGAATGTCCCACTTGTCAAATCCGGTGTGCCGGCGGCGGTCAGCGCCATCACCGGCCACCGACCAGATGTTCACCGTCCCGCCCTGGTCGCTGATGAAATAGACCCGGCCGCCGTGCCACATGGGGAAAGCGTCCATGCCCTCGAAATCGGTCAGCTTGCTGAAATCGCCTTTTTCCGGATCCCCGGCCCAGATGTCGGTGGCCGTTCCTCCGCGATACCGCTTCCAGTTCCTGGTGTCCCTGGTCCGGCGGTTGAAAGCCCAGGCCCCGCTGTCCCGGTCCACGTCGAGGCGGGCCGCCCAGCCCAGCGGCAGTTCCCCGGCATCACCGCCCTGCAGGTCCACGGTGAACAGACGCCAGGTCCCCATGGCGTCGCTGCGCAGGCTGCGAAAAATCACCTGCTTGCCCCCGGGCATCCAGCCGATGACCTCATCCGGACCACCGTGCCAGGTGAGCCGCTGGGGTTCGCCGCCGGAGGCCGGAATGACATAGACGTCGAGGTTGCCGCCATAGGCGCCGGAAAAAGCGATCCGTTCACCGTCGGGAGAGAAGTGTGGAAAGTACTCGTTGCCGTCGTGGGTGGTCAGCCGGGCGGCGGTTCCGCCGGCGGCCGGCACCGTCCAGACGTCGCGCTCGGCACAGAAGACGATGCTGCTGCCGTGGATGTCCGGCTGCTGGTAGTAGGCGTCACCGGCCAAAGCCCACGGGGCCATGGCCAGGACCAGGATCAACACAGTGCCGGAAACCAAACGTGGTCTGCTCATCAACTCCTCCACTGGGTAAGCCAGGAAACATGAATCACCATCCCCCAAACAGGACGCGGGCATCGCTCTCCAATGCTAAACGTGAAAAAGCACAGATGGTTCGGTCCGGGGAAAGTGCGGAGCGGATCAGGAATCGGTGCAGAGGCGATGGATGGGATCGATGGCTTCAGCAGCCCCCAGGGGCAGGGAAACATGGCGGTCGTGGGGTACCCCGGGTTCGCGGGGGTTGATACGGACCAGGACCGCTGACGGGGCCCCCGCCACTTCCTCCGACAGGTAGCGCACCGTGGGCACCGCCGTTCCGGCACCCATCTCGACGATGGCGATGGGATGGCCGGCGCTGCGCACATCGCCGAGCCAGCTGCGCAGACTGTGGCCCTGCTGCTGGGCCCGCTCGACGTTCCAGTGCCAGTCACCGAACATCAGGATGTTGGGGCGGGCCATACCGCCGCAGTCAGGACAGGTGGGCAGCGGGCCGCGGGCCTGAAAGGCCTCCTCGTCCACCTCCACCTCGGTGCCGGCGGCGTCCCAGATGGCTCCGCTGCAGGGCGTGCAGCACTGGAGATGGTGGATCGACCCGTGGCACTCCTCCACAAGTGCGGGGTCGAATCCCGCCCTCTGGAACTGGCCGTCCACGTTGGAAGTGAATACAAAGTAGCCGCCGGGCTTGCCCTGCCCCAGCTGGAGCAGTTGCCGGAAGCCCTGGTGGGGGATGGTGTGCCGGTAGAGATTCAAGCGGTGGCCGTAAAAGGCCCAGGCCAGGGCGGGGTCGCGCTGGAACCACCCGGGATTGGCCATGTCCATGAAGGAGATCCCCAGCCTGGCAATGGGGGGATAGGCCTTCCAGAACCCTTCGTTGCCACGAAAATCGGGCAGGCCGGAATCGACGCCCATGCCGGCGCCGGCCGTGATCAGCAGCGCTCCGGCATCCCGTACCGCCTCAGCGGCCCGCCAGATCGATTCATCCATGGCGCGTCCCTTCAGGCCGACGGCCCCACGCCGTTCACGTGCGCGGCCAACCGCTTCTTCCCTGCCGGGTCGAGACGGGAGAAGAAGACTCCGACTTCGAAGCGGTCACTCCCCGGTGCATCCACATCGGGCGCGGCCCAGACCACCGTACCCTCGCCCTTGACCGAAACCGGTCCGCCCCCGTCACCCGGGTCGCCGTTGTCCCCGGGGAACATGATCTCCAGCTCGAACCGGGTCATCGGCTCCATGGGACGATCGGACTTGAAATAGAGCCCGGAAATACTGAGGTTCACCGTTTCAAACGACGAAAGCTGCAGTTCCCCGTCCGCTCCCCCGAGGGCCGCCTGGAACCGCAGCTTTGATGGAACCCGCTTCGCCCCTCGTCGGTCCTCATCGCGAATCGACATCAGCCTGGATACCTCCCAACCGGGACATGGCCGGGCCGCAGGCGCACCGGCAGTGCCCGTTCTGTTCTTGATCACTACCGTTTCCGAGGAAAACGCGTGGTGCGGCGGAGTAGCCGCCGCGTCGCTTGAGGGAAGTCTACAGCGATGCCTGGAGAAGGTCAATTCCGCTGGAAAGGAGAAAAGGGCGGGAAGGCGACGATTCACCGTTGGCTCACTTGCCGGTGAGGAACCGCTTCAGCTTGTAGGTATAAAGCACCAGGGGGAAAACCATGTCGTAGAGCGACTTGGTGAGCGTGCCGGGTATGGGGACCCGGGAGAGGAAGCGCACCACAAAGGCCCAGCGGGGAAAGGAGACCTCCCAGGGGAAGACGTTGTGGTAATAGGCCACTTTCCGTGCAGTGATCGACGGCTGGTCGAGCATGGAGACATTCTGGAAAAAGGAGTGGACCTGGCGGTCGGAGATCCAACCCTTTTCCTTGCACTCACGATAGAGGGCGGTGCCCTGGTAGGGGCGGAACACCGAAACAAAGGGCGTCTCCGGCTGGACCTCGCGGTTCAGGGCGATGGTCTGGCGGATGTTGTCCTCGGTCTCGCCGGGCAGGCCCACCATGTTGAAGGTCCAGAGGCTGATGTCAGCCTCGTGCACCAGCCCGCAGACCTGGCGGATGCCGTCGTTGGAAATCTTCTTGCCCACTACCTTGCTCCGCAGTTCTTCGTCGCCGCTCTCGATCCCCAGGCGGAACTGGAAGCAGTTGGCCTCTTTCATCCAGCGGATCAGGTTCTCGTCCAGTTGGTCGACTCGGGTGGAGCAGGCAAAGGGCCGGTCCACCCGCCGGGCGTATTCCTCACAGAATGACCTGACCCACTTCCGGTTGTGGGTGAAGGTCTCATCCTCGAAAACCACCTGGCGCACGCCCTTGTACCGTTCCAGGACCTCCACCACCTCGTCCACCACGTGCCCCGGGCTCCGCTGGCGCAGGTAGCGTCCGCACCCCTGGTAGATCTTGCGCAGGGCATGGTTGGCACAGTACGGGCAGAGGAAGGGGCACCCCCGGCCAGTGGAGAATGAGGCTTTGCCGGTGCGTGAGACGATCTGCCGGTAGTCGAACAGCTCGCGGTCCGGGAATCCGAGCCAGTCCAGGTCCTCCACCAGCGGGCCAAGTTCATTCTCCACCACTTCCCCATCCCGGCGGAACCAGAAGTTGAGGATGTCCCACGGCTCTTCCCCGCCCTCCAGCGAGTTGGCCAGGGCGGGCAGGGCCAGGTCGCCCTCCCCGCGGCAGATGCCCAGCAACCCGGGCAGGGCCACCGCCTCCTCCGGAGCCATGGTGGCGTGGAGGCCGCCCAGCACCACCAGCGGCCGGGGCTCTGGCAACCGGTTGATCCGCTGCACCACCCTGGCCGCCAGCGGAAACTGATCACTGGTGGCGGAGATGGCCACCAGGTTGGGGCGGAAGAGCTTCAGCGCCCGCTTGATCACACCCGGCTGGTAGCTGTTGAGGTTGAGCAGGGCGGTCTGGTGGCCGTCGCGAACCAGCATCGACGAGAGGTAGCCGATGCCGTAGTGGTAGGCGCGAGCGGCCACCACGGTGCGGGCCGGGGGGAAGGGATAGATGAAGAGAATTTTCACTGGCCGGCCCCCCCGCTGTCCCTGACACCGTCCAGGTCACGGTAGGTCACGATGTCCACACCCAACGATTCCACGAACCGCCGGGCCTCTCCGGAGCAGAGCAGATCCAGTTCCGTGGCCCAATGGAAATCCCAGGGGCTGCGGTACCCGGCTTCTTGCAGACTGGCGCGCAGCGTGGTCGCCGAGCCCTCGCCGGGATGGCACATCAGTTCGGCGGTTTCAGCCGGACCGTCGGTGAACGCCTTGACCAGCCGGCGGAAGGCATCGAGGGTCAGCCGGCCGCTGCAGCCGGTGCCCAGCAGCGCGTCGGGCCGGGTGAAGAAATCTCCGTAGGCCCCGGCACTGTGTCGCGCTCCCAGGCGGAGGAGCCGGCCCTTCCAGCCGGCGCAGATACCGTCTCCGGGACCGTTCAGCCGGGGCAGGCGCAGCGCCGGGATACCGTATTCCCGCCCCAGTCCGGCGAACACCGGAGCCAGGGGGGGGAAAAGATGCAGGTGCTGGTGCCCGTCCAGGTGGCCGGGCCGGATGCCGGCGCCGAGGATCCGCTCCAGCTGGGCCCGCAGCTCCGCGGTCACCCGCTGCAGGTTGATCCGCCGCAGTGTGTAGTCGCGGATGAACTGCCGGTAGTCAACGGGCAGCAGGTTCTGCTGCCCCCGACCCATACCGCCGTCGTCCCAGGTGGTGAGGGCCCGGCCTTCCACCAGGGCGAGATGGGCTCCGATCCCGATGTCGGTATTGGAGTGGCAGAACTCGACGCCACCGGCAAAAGCAGGGCCGTTGGCCAGCAGGGAAAGGCTGCTGACGATCCCCTCGCCGGCGGCCCGGGCCAGCCCGCGGTCGATACCGGGCAACAGTCCCAGGTCATCGCCGTTGATCACCAGTCGCTTGGCCGCCATCATCCTTCCCTCACTCGGTCCTGCCCGGCCTTCCTCCGCTTGCGGCTGGTCATCAGGTAGGCAGTCAGTTCCACGAGAATCTTGACGATCACCCCCGGGGAGGCCAGGGTGGACACACCGGCGGTACGCGGGTAGTAGCGCACCCCCACCTCCTCGATGCGATAACCGGCCTTCCGCGCTTCGATCAACACCTCGGCATCGATGAAGGAGCCGTTGGAGTGGAGTTCTACACGATCCAGCACCTCCCGCCGGAAGAGCTTGAACGAGAAATTGATGTCGCGGAAACGGAACCCGAAGAGAAAGTTGATCAGCCAGTTGTAGGTCCGGGAGTAGACCTTGCGCCGCAGTGTCTCGTCACGGTTCAAGCGGTAGCCGGTGACCACATCAACCCCGCCGGCGCCGGCCAGCGGAAAGGCCGCGGTCATGTCGGCAAAATCGATGGGGTTGTCCGCGTCGGTGTAGAACACCAGTTCCATCCGGCTGTTGTCGAACCCGGCCTTGAGCGCCCCGCCCAGCTTGAGGTTGCGCGGCAGGTGGATCACCCGGACATGCGGGTCGGCGGCGGCCAGCCGGTCGGCGATCTCGGCCGTCCGGTCGGTGGAGGCGTCGTTGACCACGATCACCTCGTGCTCCACACCGGCCTCATCGAGGGCGGCCCGAGCGCCCCGCACCGAGCGCTCGATGTTCCCCTCCTCGTTGTAGGTGGGGAAAAAGACCGAAACCGATTTGGCGGCTCCGTTGCCGGCCGCCAGGGCCTGCGCTGTTTCCGATAACTGGATCATCAGACCCGCCGTAATTTGAGCAGCGTCCGCCGCAGCCCGGTGGGCGTCAACAGCTGGCCGGCCAGTCGGGCGGCACGCCGCGGCTTGAGGTAGAAGCGGTAATACGCCCGCTTTTTCAGGCGTTCGATCTGCTCTCCGGTGAGGCCCTGCTCCCCGTCGGCATAGACCGAGACGTGGAAACAGTCGAAATCCTCGAAGGGCTTGTCGATGTGCTCGCGGGTCTGGTCGTAGAGCGTGGTGTGGGGAAAGGGGGTGGTGATGTCGAACACCGCATCGTCAAAGGGCAGCCGCTCGGCAAACCTGACGGTGGCTTCGATCTCCTCCGCCGTTTCCGTGTAAGCACCCATCATGAAATAGCCCTGGACCTTGAGCCCCACCGACTTGGCCAGGTGCACCGCCCGCTCCACCGACTCCACGGTCTCACGCTTGTCGTAGATTTCCTCCAGCACCCGGGGGACCGCCGACTCCACCCCGATGTTCACCTTGCGCAGCCCCGCCTCCTTCATCAGCAGCAGCTGCTCCCGCTCGGCCAGGTCGGCCCTGATGTTGCAGCACCAGTGGAGGCCCAGCCGCCGCTCGATCAGCTGGTTGCAGATGCTGGCCACCCACTTGCGATCGAGGATGAACAACGAATCCTCGAACATGAAGGCCTCGATCCGAAAGCGGTCACGGATCTCCTCGATCTCGTCCACCACCGGACCGGGGCTCCGCTTGCGAATCCGCTTGCCGAAGATGCCGGAGATGGTGGGCTGGCAGAAGGTGCAGGTGTACGGGCAGCCCCGGGAGGCGATCACCGACGTGCCGCGCAGCCCCGGTTTCCAGGAGTCCATGGAGTACCAGCTGCGGAAGTAATTCTCCATCTCGAAGAGGTGCCGCGCCGGGGGAGGCACGCTGTCCAGGTCGAGGGTGAAGGGGCGCCGGGGCGTGGTCACCACCTCGCCACCACTGCCGCGGAAAACAATCCCCTGAATCGATTCATCCGGCCCGCCGGCTTCGAGCAACTGGGGCAGTGTTTCCTCCCCCTCGCCGAGGCACACCGTGTCCACATTGCTGTCTTCCAGCACGCTCTCCGGCAGCACCGTGGGGTGCGGGCCGCCAAAGATCACCTGGCAGCCGGGGTTGGTCTGTTTGGCGAGGGCGGCGGCCCGTCTGGCCTCGCGCAGGTGCGGAGTGACCAGCGAGAGCCCCACCACGTCGTAGCGGTGGGCCCGCAGACGCTGTTCCAGCATCCCGAAAGGGTCGCGGGCAAAGGAGAGGTCGATGATCTCCACCTCGGCATCGGTGTGGGCCTCCAGCCAGCCGGCGAGATAGCCGATGCCCAGCGGCGGCTGTCCACTGGGGTATTTGACCTCGGGGAAGATGAGCGCAACCCGGGGGCGGCTGGCGGACCGCTCCGCGAGGATTCCCGGCCCCTGCTGTCCCGTTCCCGAACTCACCGTCCGACCTCCTGCGTATCCTCACCCCGACCGGCCGCCCGACTCCACTGCCACAACGCGGCCACGGCGTAGGCGGCCAGAATACCCATCAGCGGGTCCACCGGCAAGCGGTAGCGTATCCCGCCGTGAAACAATGTGTGCAGGCCGATGGTATAGAGCACCAGCGAAACCGGCACCAGGGCCCCGCGAATCCGCCGGCGCCAGGCGAGGTATGCCCCCGACGCGGCCAGCGGCAGCACCAGCCCGTAGGAGAGCAGCCCCACCACCAGGTAGAGCATCCCGCGGGACTGGCTTCCGGTGACCGACATCAGCCAGACAAAGCGGCGAACACAGAGAGAAGCAAAATAGCGCGGGTTGGCACTGATAAAGGAAACGGCCCGCCGGGTGATCAGTTGGTTTCGTTCGACCTCGCTCAACCCCTCCAGGTCAGGGTATTCCAGCAGTTCGGTTTTCTCAAGACGGGCGGCCAGCCCGTCGGGGAACCCGAGACCGGCCTCGAGAAACTCCGGCCGCACCACGTCGGGATGGTTGCGCATCCAGAGATTGAGCCCGCCCTTGGTGGGCATCAGGACAAACTCGTCGTGCACCCGGTAGTTGCGTACCACCCAGGGGGAGACCGTCACGGCAAAGGCCAGACCACAGAGGAGGACAGCCATCACGCCCCGGCGGCGGCCCAGGGCGTAAAGCATCAGCAGCGCCGCCAGGGGGAGAAAGAGGATGATGCTGGAGCGGGTGAGGAAGGTCAGCCCGGAAAAAAGGCCCACCAGCAGCGCCAGGGCAGTGGGCGACAGCCGGCAGCCGCCCTGTTCACCGCCACCGGGCAGGGCAACGCCCGGACCGGCCACCAGACAGGTCAAGGCCCAGGCCGTGGCGGAGAGCAGCGGGACATAGAGATTCTCACCGGCCAGCAGACCGGTGTAGTAGACGAGATAGGGGTAGAGCGCGGCGACGGCCCCGGCGAGCACTGCCGCCAGAACGTCATCGCGGAAACAACAGCGGGCGGTGCCGTAGATGGCCAGGGCGGCCAGCGCCCCCAGCAACGCCTGGAGCAGCCGCACCACCAGGTAATTGCTGTTCCCGGCCACCCGGTAGACCATTCCCAGGGAAACCGGGTAGAGCGGTGGGATGACCGAGGAGGGCTGCTCCGCCGGGGTGATGCCGAAGTGGTGGTCGGGCCGGCGGACCCAGTCCGCCAGGGAGTCACTGCGCTCGGCGTTGCCGGCCCGCTTGAGGTCTGCGTCGCTCTGGCGGAAGGAGAGCCCCCGGCCCTGGGCGACACTGGCGGCCAGCCGGTCGTAGAGGCCCTGATCACCGCCGGCCGGAAGCAGCCGGTCCCCGGGGAGCACCAGGGCAAAGACCAGCCGGGCCAGCAGGGCGAGGAGAAATACCCAGAGAGCCGGACGACGGATCATCGGAGATCTTTCCACAGACGGCGGATCTCGCCGAGGATCTCGGTGACCACCGACGGTTTGACAAAGCCGAAGTTCTGCCAGCGACCGATATTGTACGAAGTGGCGCCATGGGTCCGCGGGTAGTGGTGCACCCCCACTTCACAGAAACGGCGGCCATCCTTGACCGCCTTGATCAGGATCTCGGCATCGGCCAGCCCGCTCCTGGCACGGATGGTCATGTCCTGGAAGATTTCTCGGCGAAAAACCTTGAACGAACAGTCCACGTCCCGCACCCGCAGGCCGAAGAGAGAGCGGATCATCAGGTTGTAGACCCAGGCGGTGAAGATGCGCATGGTGGGATCCTGGCGGTCGATGCGGTAGCCCACCACCATGTCCCAGCCTTCGTCCAGGCGTTCCAGCAGCCTGGTGATCTCCCGCATGTCGAACTGGTTGTCCGAATCGGTGTAGAAGATCAGGTCTTTGGTGGAGTTTTCGATCCCCGAACGGAGAGCCGCGCCAAAACCGCGATTCTCCTCGTGGCGCACCACCTTGACCCGGGGGTCGCACCGGGCCAGGTCGTCGGAGAGCTTCGAGGTCCCGTCGCGGCTGCCGTCATCGACGATGATGATTTCAAAATCGCTGCAGAACGCCCCAAGTACCTCGGCGGCCTGGTTCACCGCCCGCTCGATGTTCTCCTCCTCGTTGTAGGTGGGGAAGAAAACCGACACGCTCTGGTCAAAGCCTTGCATATCCTGATCGCTCTCCTGCCGCCGGCGGTCAGCCCATCCGGCGGGCGAAAATCTTCATCTGGTCCCGCGGATCGACGGCGATTTCCATCCGTCCCAGGCCGCTGGCGTCGAGCAGGGACCCCACGGTCCGGTGCACCAGCGGCTGATCGCGGAACAGGTTGTTCAAATAGCCCAGCTTCGCTTTTTTGGGGTAGGTCCCCACCCGCTCCACCCGGAAGCCGCTCTGCTCCAGCATCCGGGTGACCGTCTCCCGGGTGAAGTAGTAGAGGTGCATCCGGATCACCGCCCACCAGCGCTCCCCCAGCAGCCGGGCCCAGAAGGACTCGGCGTCGGGAACCAGCAGGACCAGCAGGCCGCCGGGCCGCATGACACGGTGGGCCTCGGCCAGCTCGGACATGGGATCATTCATGTGCTCGATCACATCCCAGAAGCTGACCAGTTGGAAGGACCCTTCGGGATAGCCCTGGTCCCTAAGCTGCCCGGCGCTGATCTCCAGCCCCGCCTCGCAGCCACGTTCCACCATCCAGTCGTTCAGTTCCACTCCCCGGGCGGGGTCCCAACCTCGACGCCGGGCGGCCTCGAGAAAGTATCCCGACCCGCAGCCCACGTCGAGCACCGGCCCCGGCGGGCTGAACTGTTCCAGCTCGGCGAGGTCGTGCTCGAAATGCTCCACCCGCTCCTCGCGCAGCGACGCGTAGCGCTCGTCCCGCAGACGGCGGTATATTCCCGCTCCCCCGTCCTGGCTGGGCCTGGGGCTGACATAGATCAACCCGCAGCGAACACAGCGGACGATGCGGTGGTGGCGCTGGATTCCCAGGCTCACCGATGCATAGGTGTAGTCGAACTCCTCCAGGTTCGGGTCGGTGCCCCGTCCGTCGAGGTTCGACGACCAGACCGTCCGTGCCTCCCGGCTGCCGCAGAGCATGCAGTTGATCTGTTCCAATCCATTCTCCGGATCAGTCATCCGGGTCACCTTTCAGAGCCAGCCGGTCCCATACGCGGGATCCGGGGGCGTTCCAGACGGTAGAGCAGCAGGTCACGCCCGAAAGACCACTGCTCGGCGATACGCCAGCCGGAGGAAAGCGTCTCTTCCCGGCGGGCGATCTCGGCCGCCGGTGTCGAACCGTCCACCCCGACCTGGACCCAGGCGGATCTGCCGCCAAGAGCAGCATACCGCTCGGGACTGCAGCCCAGAGCCTTGGCGTTACCCGGCACCGCATCGCCTCCGGCGTAGTAGTGTCGCAAGGCCAGAATATTCTCACAGCCCACGAACTCACCGGGCTCTGCCCGCTCCTCCAGGTGGGCTGCCAGACTCTGCCAGTCCTCGCGGTGCACCACGTCGGTGGGCAGCCGCCAGGCTGTCCCCAGGGACACCAGGTTGGCCACCGCCAGCAGCAGCGCCGCCGGCCAGAAGAATCGGCCCCGGCCTGCGGCCGTCATCCCCCGTGCCAGCAGGATGACAAAACCCGGCGCCGCCGCCGACAGGTAGCGGGCCCCCAGGTTGAGCTGGAAGAAAACCGCACCGAGAACCACCGGGACAACCAGCACGGCGACGGCAAGGGCGATGCTCTCCCCTGCCGGTCCTTCCCCGGCCCGGGCGGCACGAAAAAGAAAATAGGCCGCCCCCAGGGCTCCAGCCGCCAGCAACGCCAGGGACAGCGGATCGTCGAGAATGGCCCGGGCGGCCTGGCGGCTGAAATTCGCGAAATGATACCCCATTGAGAAGTGGAGATAAACACCGGCCAGCTTTTTCACCAGCGCCAGCGGAGAGTCGAAGAGAAAGGCCCGGGTACCGGCTTGACGCAGAAAGCCGGCCAACACCGGTATGGCCAGCAGCACCATCAATGCCTGGAGCCGCAACAACCGGGCCCGGGACGGGATGGCCGGCCAGCCGCCGTCGGCCAGGCGCCGCCAGAACAGGTATCCCCAGTGCGACAGGGGAACCAGCCACCCCAGGTGATGGGTGTAGACACACACCAGACAGGCCATAACCCACAGGGCACCGGGCAAGACACCCACCGCCCGCCCCCGCACCTCCTGCGGTTCCTCCCCGGCGCCACAGAGAGCGGCGAATGCCAGGTGGGCGAACACGGCGGCGGCGCCCAGCAGGGAATACATCCGTATTTCCCCGCCGCTCTGGACAAAACAGGGAGAAAGGGCGGCGATCAGCCCGGCGACCCATCCGCCGGCCGGGCCCAGCAGCCGCCGTCCCAGTAAACAGATTCCGGCCACGGCCAGGCAGCCGAACACCAGGGAGAGGAACCGCGCCGCCAGGTCGCTGCCACCGAACAGCCCCCCCCAGACCTTGAGCAACAGGTAGTAGAGGGGCGGGTGGACATCGGCAGCGCCGAGAACAGCCACCGAGACGATTCTCCCCGCATCCTGGGCGGCAAAAGCCAGCGAGTACGCTTCGTCGCCCCACAGGCTGCGCGCAGAAATGCCGGGCAGTCTGGCCAGGGCGGCGGCGAGGACACAGCAGGCGACCGGGATGGCGGTCCGTAGTCCCACCCGTTGTTCGTTCATAGGCTCCGGATCCTCTAACTGTTGATAGGGCCGGATGTTATCGGCGTGTAAAAATGGAGTATACCATTTTCAAGCGAATCCGGAAGGATCGATCTCGCCCTCCCCTTTCGCTGAAAGGAAGGTCAGCAGCGGGCACACCTCGTCCTTGTCCTCGCGGTGGGCATCGGCGTGGATCGCCTCCACGGCGCGGGCCACGTTGCGATAGAAATTCTCCTGGCCGATCTTGTCGAAGAGGTGGGTGCGCCGCATCACCTTCAGCACATTTTCATTGCAGCCGCTGATCGAAAATTTGATCCCGCTTTCGTGCAGACGGTCAGCGAGCAGGGAGAGGATGTCCTCCCCCGAGGCGTCCAGTTCGTTGATCCCGTTGCCCACCAGGACCACGTGTTTCACCTGGTCCATGGCGGTGATCTGGTCGATCAGCTTGTCCTCGAGATAGCTGACATTGGCGAAGATCAACGACCCGCTGAAGCGGATGACCACGATGTGATCACACTTCTGGAGATTCCAGTGGTCGGCATCCCGGTAGGACCCATCGGGGTGCTTGGAAAGAACCGCCACCTCAGGCTTCATGTTGCGCAGGAGGTAGAGGATGATGGAGAGCGACACCCCGATGATGATTCCCCGGTCCAGGTGCGGGGCGAAGAACAGGGTGGCGGCAAAGCTGATCACCGATATGATCCCGTCATATTTCTGGGCCCGGTAGGCATGGATGAAACCCGAGACATTGAGCAGCCCGATCACCGCCATCATGATGATTGCGGCCAGCACCGACTGGGGCAGGTGGTAGAGCAGCGGCGTGAAAAAGAGCAGGGTGATCACCACGATCAGGCTGCTGATCACGTTGGAGAACCCGCTGACCCCGCCGGCCTGGAGGTTCACTGCCGAGCGGGAAAATGAACCCGACACCGGGTAGCTCTGCCCCACGGAACCGAGGATGTTCCCCAGCCCCTGGCCGATCAGTTCCTGGTTGGGATCCAGGCGCTGTCCGGTCTTGGCCGCCATGGCCTTGGCGATGGAGATGGCCTCCATGAACCCCAGCAGCGAGATGATCACCGCCATGGGGAAGAGCCGCAGGGCAAGGCCCAGGTCGGGCCGGGGCAGGGCCAGTTTGGGCAAACCCTGGGGAATGACCCCCACCACGGCCCCGCCGCCGCTCATCCGCAGGGTCGCTTCGTCCAGCGAACCATTCCCCACCCTGATCCGCCAGATCCGGCCGTCGTCCACCAGCCCGTCCGGCACCTCCCCCTGAAGATAGTAATCGTATGCCGTCTTGACCGAGTCCCCGGGTGAAACCCCGGCGAACTTGAACTTGCGCAGCACGGCGCGAAAATGCGTCGATTCCACCTTCAGTTCCTCGATCCGCAGATTAAGCAGATCCAGACGGTGCAGGATTTTGACCCGTCCCTCATGCGAAATTTCTTCGTCGTGGACGGCATCCTGGTACAGCATATCTACCGCGGTGCGCTCCGTGGAAGCCGCGTCCATCTGTTCCAGGGCCATGTTGTAACCGGTGATCATCTGCCGGGCCAGCTGCGACTTGAGCGCCGCCGAGGCGGCCGGCTGGTCGTGCTGGAAGCCGATGGCCCAGGAGATGACCGTGGTCACCACCACCGCCACCAGCACGTTGGGAATCCGTGGATTTATTTTCTTCAAGCCGGCCATGATCGCAATGGCCAGAGCGGCCAGGGCCAGGGTGGGCCAATGCGTATAGTCCAAGGCGGCGAGGATCACGTGCCAGATGGTTTCGTAGTGATGCTCGGCCTTGTCCACGTAAACGCCGAATATTTTTGACAGCTGGGAGGAGGCGATGATCAGGGCGGCGGCATTGGTGAACCCGTTGACCACCGGATGGGAGAGGAAGTTGACCACCAGTCCCAGCCGGAAAACACCCAGCAGGAACTGGAACACACCCACCAGGAGGGCGAGGATGATGGCGTAGCCGATAAAGGCCTCGCTGCCCGCGGTGGCCAACGGCTCCAGCGCCGTGGCGGTCATCAGCGAGACCACCGCCACCGGACCGGTGGCCAGCTGGAAGCTGGAACCGAAGAGCGACGCCACCATCGGCGGCAGGAAGGCTGCGTACAGCCCGTAGTAGGCCGGCAATCCGGCCAGCTGGGCATAGGCCATGGACTGGGGGATGAGCACCAGGGCCACGGTGAGCCCGGCGATCAGATCGGCCCGGGCCGCCGCCCCGGTGTAGCCCTTCCACCACCCCATAAAGGGGAAGAATCGCAACAGCAATCCGGTCCCCGGGACCGTGGCCGGACCGCCGTCATCGCGTGCCTGGGCTCGCTTCTTCTTCATGGGGATATCATTACTGTCTTACCAGAGTGAGAACGAACAATGATCCGGTACAGGTAGATGGAACACCAGACCTCCATGGGAGGCGAATATATCACTAAACGGGGCATGTGAAAACCGGCCGCGGTCATCAGCAGTCAGTGCCGGGTGGCGCAAGCTCAAACCGCTGGAGGACCCAGTCGGCCAGTGCCACCGTGTCATCGGGTTTGAACCAGGCCAGCCCGCCGTCTGGCGGTGACAACGCCACCACCGCCAGCAGGCCCGGATCGCCGGCGTTGAGCGGCGGGAGGGTTGGAGGCACACACTCGATTTTCGGGGCCCGGGGGTTACCGCGGCCTTCCCAGAGCACCAGGTCCTTCCCCTGGAAGAGGATCCGGTGCAGTTCGTCCACCGCCTCCCGGTCGAGGTGGTCGGTGTGGCAGGACCAGCGTCCCGGGGCGATGATCACCGCTGCCGCACTGCCCGCCTGCCGGTGCTGCCATGAATCCTTCCCCGGGGTGTCGAACTCGTGGCCGTGGGAGGTGTGCTTCACCGTGGCCACCGCCATGCCCCGCCGGACCAGCTCGGCGATCAACCCCGACATCAGGGTGGTCTTGCCGCTGTTCTTGCGGCCGACAATGCTCAGGTGCACGGTCATCAGCCGGCTCCTTCCAGATCGCGCAACCACTCCAGGTCTTCCACGCGGTTGACATTGAACAGTGACAGGCCGGGATCGGCCGGGACCACCTTGACCCAGTTCAGCTCCCGGAATCCGGAATCGAGTTTGTAGTCCCCCTGCTCCAGTCGCCGGCGCCAGAACGTGCCTGTATCGCTGCGGTACAGTGCCGCCAACGGCTCCGGCCGCACACCGGCGCTGAGCGCCGCCACCCGGTCTCCGTCAGTGGCCCGTTCCACCAGTTGTTGCAGATCCGCGGCCGTGAGCAGCGGCATGTCCGCCGCCACCACCAGCGCCCAGCTGGTGGGACAGGCCGGCAGCAGGGCCGCCAGGCCGCCCAGAGGTCCGCACCCGGGCCGGGCATCGGGGATGATCCGCCCGGGATCGGGCCAGATCCCGTCCAGGTTGTCCCCCACCGCATAGGGTGGTGTGCCCAGCACCTGCTGCACCAGGTCGCCTGCCCGCTGGAGCAGGGTCTGGCCCCCCACTTCGAGAAGCCGCTTGTCCAGTCCCATCCGGGAAGCCCGGCCGCCGGCCAGGACAAACCCGGTCACCTCGTCGATCACCGCCACGGGAAACTCCTTCCTGCCGGACCGGCGAACCGGTCGGCCAAGATGCTGCCGGAACGATAATAATCGTTGTATACTTTTAAATTCAAATGTCCAGGCCCCGTCACCCGCCGGAGGTTGCCGTGAAGTCTTTCCTGATCAGCCATCTACTGCCGGCCCTGCTCCTGCTGGCCGCGACGAGCCCCGTTGCCGCCCAGGCGCCCGGTGAAGTGAAAACCGCCACCAGGCCGCCGCTGCGACCCGGGGAGGCACCGGCGGCCCTGTCCTCCCGGGCGGCAGAGCTGTTCCAGCTGGCCGGCCAGCGCAAGTGGGACGGGACGGCGGCAATGGTCTCCCGGCAATCCCGTCAACTATTCTCCATCCCGGACGACGCCCTGCCCGAGGCGGTCCTGACCCACATCACCTTCAATCCGGGAAGAATCCTCCAGCTGGAACTGACCAGGGAGAGCTGGTATCACCTCGCCCCCTACCGCCGGGCGCCGGGGGAAAACCGCCCGGAGGGGTCCGATATATTCCAGATGGAGATCCTGCTGCTGGATGAGGACTACTATCCGGAGATGACACTGCTCTGGATCTTCGAGGACCAGGAATGGCGTCTGCTCTGCGACGACATCTACCGCCACTACCTGAATCTCGAGATTCCCGGTGACAGCCGGGGAATCTGCACCCGTTTCATGAGGCTGCTGCGTCACGGGCAATGGGACGAAGCCGCGGAATTGGTCTCCACCCGCGCGGCACAACTCCCGTTCTCGGATTCGGTGGCCAATGACAAGGAACTGATCCACTCCCTGACCTGGGTTCCGGGGAAGGATACGTTCAAGAAGTTCATCCTCACCTTCGACCGCCACAGCTGGTGCGAGATCGGGCAATACAACGCGGACCAGGGATGGTTCGAGATGCTGATGCACCGGCTGAGCAGCGGCGAGGACCGGCTCTCCCTGATCTGGGTCCGCGAGGCCGGCACCTGGAAGGTGTTCTGTGATGCGGACTATCTCAGCTACCTCGACCTGGAACCCCCGGAGCGGCTGCCGCCGGCCCTGAGTGAAGCGGTGGAACGATACCACGTTAACTACTGCCGCGGGTTCAACCGCCAGTGGTGGGACGACTGGAGCGACAAATCCCTGTGGAAGGCCTACGAACTGGGGTCGGAAAATCTGCAGGCCCGGGTACCGTTCAGCGAGTTCGCCACATTCCCTGATTCGCTGCCCGTGCCGCGATTCTCCGTCAAATTCCGCCGGCTCCACGGTTTCTCCCGACGTGACGGCGGCCTGGTGGAGGTGGTGGTCATTCTCCGCGGCGGGGGGCCGGGAGCACGGCTGGAAGCACCGGACACCTCCCTCTGGATCGAGGTTGACGGCCAGTGGCGGCGTACCACCAGGGAGGCGGAAACGGTCAAACCTCTTCCACCGCCCACTGCTCGTTAACCCACAGGCCGAAGATCTCAACATCCGGGTAGTGACCGCGAAGCCTGAGGATTGCCCGGCCAATCTGGTCCAGTTGGGTGGCCTTGTCCACCGGGTTGCCGGCACAGTCGTGGTGACCCACCACGCAAATGGACCGCGAGCCGTGCTTTTCCACGGAAATCCCGATACGATAGAGGATCGACTCCACCAGGCGGGCGTCATCCCCGTCGGCGAGGATGCGTATCGGTCCCGGTTCGGTGATGGTGTCAACGTCGGTGACACCGCAATGCTCGCGCATATACTCGTTCACCGGCAGCTGGGTGCGGCCGTCCATGCAGTTGATCGCCGTACAAAAGCTCATCCCGAATCTCCACTCAAATTTCGGTGCCCGAGGGGATCACCGCCCCCCGCTGGATAATAGTGATTCCGTCCCGGATCCAGAAAGCGTCTTCGCGGACTTCCCGGTCCCGGGGCTGGGGCCTGATCACCACCCCGTCCCCGATTCGGGCATTCTTGTCGATGATCGTCCGTTCGATGACACAGTAGCGGCCAATGCCCAGGGGGGGAACATCTTCTCCGCCACCGTGCAGGCGCCGGCTCACATCCTCCCCCTCGAAGAAATCGGCCCCGTGCATTACCACGTGGTCCAGGCGGGAACCTTCCCTGATGTTGGAACGCACCCCGACGATGGAGTCGCTGATCACCGCACCGGTGATATCCGATCCCTCCACCACCAGGCTGTCGCGGATCTCGGAACGGATGATCCGGCTGGGGGGCAGGGAACGGGTGCGGGTGTAGATGGGCCACCCCGGGCTGTAGAGGCTGAAGGGGGGACGGGGCTGGGCCAGGGAGATGTTGGCCTCGAAAAAAGCTTCGATGGTCCCGATGTCCTCCCAGTGGTCGGCAAAGGGGTAGGCCATTACCCGGCGCTTGCCCACGGCCGCGGGGATGATGTCGTGGCCGAAATCCTTGCGCTCGTGGTCCTGCAGGTCTTCCACCAGGACCCCGGTATCGAAGGTGTAGATCCCCATGGAGGCGAGGTAGCGGTCCTCACGGATCTCCAGGCCCCGGGAGCGGAAAAAATTGCCCGGCGCCCGGAAGCGGTCAAGCACCTCCGGATCCTTCGGCTTCTCAACGAACTCCAGCACCTCCCCCTCGTCGCTGACCCTGAGCAACCCCATCCGCGGGGCCTCCTCCCGGCTCACCGGGTAGACCCCGAGGGTGATGCCGGCACCGGCTTCGCGGTGAAAGCGCACCAGGTCCCCGTAGTCCATGCGGTAGAGGTGGTCGCCGGAGAGAATCACCACCTGCTCCGGCTGGTAGTAGGTGGTATGGTTCAGCGTCGCCCGGACGGCATCGGCGGTTCCCTGGAACCAGTCGGAGCTCTTGGGCGTCTGTTCCGCGGCGAGGATGTCCACGAAGCCGTCGGAAAAGGTGTCGAAGGTATAGGTCTGCATGATGTGGCGGTGCAGACTGGCCGACATGAACTGGGTCAGGACAAAAACACGCTCGATGCCGGAATTGATGCAGTTGGAGATGGGGATGTCGATCAACCGGTATTTGCCGGCAAAACTGACCGCCGGCTTGGCCCGCTCGAGGGTCAAGGGAAAAAGCCGAGTACCCCGGCCACCGCCCAGAATCACTGCTGCAACGCGCTTCACGAGTCCATCCTCCTCTCTCCTTCAAAAGGAAACCGCCGCCCGGGGTTCAGACCTCGATGCCGAAGTAGACCAGCACCAGGTCCCCGTCGCCGGTATTGACCAGTTCGTGCTCTTCGCCCGGCGCAACGGCGATGCAATCAGCGGCGGCCAGGGGAACCTCCCTGCCCTCCCCGCGCAACAGACCCACACCGGACTCCACCAGAAAAACCTCGCACATGTCAGGGTGCGTGTGTGCCTCCGCCGCTTCACCGGGCGGAAACACCGCCCTGGAAAAACCGGTGAGATGGGGGATTTCACCCCTCCGCAAAAATACCCGCTTGCGGATCAGCGGGTTGTGCGATACCGCTTCCTCCGCCAGTTGTTCGAGCGATACGATCTTCATGAGTCATTTTATCCGCAATCGATCATCCGCAACCCGGACACCCCTCTCAGGAACCGGGTGTCAGATCGCCAGGGAATGCATCACAACTCACTTTTTTTGCTAGAATAGCACAGATTCAGAGCAACGTGTAAGACCGTAGAGCGCCGTGGGACCGGCTCCCCGGGGCCATTCCAGGACAGGCAAAGAATGAGCAGTTATATCGACTGGGTCACCGAATGGCCCCTTGTTTCAGCAGCGGTCCAGTTCGCCATTCTCGGGACACTGGGGGAGATTCTCTCGCACTCGATCCGGTCCAAAAAGGTGGCGCTCCCCTGCTCACCCGCGCAGCTGGTGGGGAAAATCGCCGCCTGGGCGCTGCTGGGCGTGATTATCAAGTATGGCTTTGCCGGCATGAAGGGTTTCACCCGCGCGCTGGTGGATCACCGGTTGCTGCCCGGCTTCATGGGCCACGGTGTGGGCTGGGCCTTCGGGGTGTCACTGTTCACCAACCTGTTCTTCGGGCCGCAGATGATGTTCTTTCACCGTCTGGAGGACAATCTGATCCTGCGCACTCGCGGATTTACCGGACTGACCACCGCCTGGTGGACCCTGATCTGGTTCTGGATTCCGGCCCACACGGTGACCTTCAGCCTGCCGCGGCCGTACCAGATCGGTCTGGCCGCCGTCTGGGGGGTGGTGCTGGGATTGATTCTGGGATCCAGCAAACCAAAAAAAACCGCCCCGGACCAGGCCGGGGCGGCGGATTGATGTCTCTTCTGCTCTAACGGTTCCAGGCTACCTCGCTTCGGCGGAAGACCCTTCCACTTCACTCCAGGGTTCCACCAGGCCGCCCAGGTGCTTGCCCAGAAATTCTTCCGTCCGGCCGTAGAAGTCGAGCCTGTTTTCCGGTCGGGCAAACCCGTGACCCTCGTCGGGATAGACAATGTAGGCCACTTCCATATCGCGGTTCCGCATGGCCTCCACCATCTGGTCTGCTTCGCGGATGTTGACCCGCGGGTCGTTGGCCCCCTGGGCGATGATCAGCGGTTTGACGATCTTGTCGGCGTGGAACAGCGGCGAGATCTTCTTGTTGTAGGCATCGTCGCCCTCCACATCACCCACCCGCAGCGTCAGCTGCTTTTTCATCGGGGCCCAGTAGGGCGGGATGGATGCGAACAGGGTCTGCATGTTGGACGGTCCGACGATGTCGACGCCACAGCAATAGATGTCGGGGGTGAAGACCAGGCCGGCCAGCACGGCGTATCCGCCGTAGGAACCACCATAGATCGCCACCTTTTTCGGATCGGCGATGCCCCGGTCAATGGCCCACTTCACCGCATCGGTGAGATCGTGCTGCATGGCGCCAACGCCCCATTCGCCGTTGCCGGCGTTGAGGAAGTTCTTACCGTAGCCGGTGGACGCCCGGAAATTGAGCTGCAGGGTGGCATAGCCGCGGTTGGCAAACCACTGGGCCTCACCGTCGT
>CBESOE010000011.1:0-62193 GCA_965531145.1 uncultured bacterium
AGGAACGACGGCAGGAACGACGGCAGGAACCGGCGGCGTGGACCGCGCCCCGATGGGGGTAAAGGCCAGGCCGGTGGACACGCCAAACGGGGTGCCATGCCCGGCAATCCGCAGCGGGGGCAGCAGCCTCAGCAGCAGCAGTCCGGGGGGGCTCAGAACCTGTTGAAGATCTGCGGCGGCGAGGCGCGGGGACGGATGATCCGCACCCCGGTGGGTATGGGTGTGCGGCCCACGGCGGAAAAGGTCCGGGAAGCCTTCTTTGACATCATCGGCCCGCAGATCGAAGGGGCCATGTTCTACGACCTCTTCGCCGGCACCGGCGCTATGGGCATCGAGGCCCTGAGCCGCGGAGCCGAGCGCGTGCTTTTTGTGGAATCCTCGCGCAAGGTGGAGCTGGTGATCCGCTCCAACGCCACCGGGTGCAGTTTTGCCAACCAGTTCGACATCTGGACCGGACTTTTCGCCGACTTCTGCGATCAGGCCAAAAAATCGAATCAGACGCCCCCCACCATCGTCTATGTGGACCCGCCCTACGCCATCGAAAACCACCTCGATCTGATAAAGTGCGTGGCCCGGACCCACTGGCACAAGAAGAACCCCGACCTGCTGGTGGTCATGGAGCGACCGGCCCGGCGAATCGATTTTGACCCCGGTGACCTGCCGAACCCCTTTCGGGTTACCGACACCCGGCGCTACGGAGATACCAACCTGGTCTTCTTCAGTGTCCGACCTGCGGAAGAGGGTGAGGCGGAAGCGGCGGATGATACTCCTGCCGAAGAGAAATAAATCCCTGCCGGGTGTCTGCTGGAATGGAGGTCAGCGGGGCAGTTCCGGCCAGCGGAAAAGGGCTGAGCCCCAGGTGTAGCCGCCGCCGAAGGCGCAGTCGAGAACCAGCATCCCCGGTTTGAGCACCCCTTCCATATGGGCGTCGTACAACGCCAGGCCCTGGGTGGCCGACGTGGTATTGGCATAGTCGGCGATAGCGTGGTAGATGATCGACTGGTATCCCGCCTTCTGCAGTCTCTTCTCGATGGCCTGGTTCATCTTCATGTTGGCCTGGTGCAGCACGATGAAGTCGATGTCGGCGCTGGACAGGCCGGCCTTGGCCACTGTTTCGGGAATCACCCGGTTGGCCACCAGGGGAACGATGTCTTCGTAGACCGCCCGCCCGTGCATCAAAATCTTGTTCCGCTTGTTGAACGGGTTCCAGAGGGATTCGCCGATCAGTTCCTCGGCGGAGCCACCGGCCGGAACCACAATCTTGTCGGCGTGGGCACCGTCGGATCCAAAAAAGAAACCCTGCGGGCCGAGGAAGTTGCTCTGGTCCTCCGGGCAGCTTTCGAGAACCATGCAGCAGGCGGCGTCGCCGAACAGGATGCAGGTGTTGCGGCTGTCATAATCCATGGTCCTGGTCATGATGTCAGCGCCGATCACCAGGCCCCGGCCGGCCACACCGCTGCTCACCAGGCTGTAGCCCAGGCTGAGCACCGTGGGGAAGGTCGTACAGGCCGCTTCCAGGTCAAAGATCATCACCTGCTTCAGACCCTGGTCAAGATGGATCTTGATCCCCAGTTTGTCCTGGATCCGGGAGGCGGTGGGAGGTGAAGTCCAATTTTCCGAACTCACCGTGCCCAGGGCGATGAAGTCGATATCCTGGGGGGTGAGGCCAGCCATGGCCAGGGCGTTGAGTGACGCCGCCGCGGCCAGGTCGGAAACGTTCTCGTTCTCCGCAGCGACGTGACGCCGGTTGATGCCGGTCCGTTTTCGTATCCACTTGTCCGAGGTTTCGAACTGCACAGCGTTCTCCGCAAAATCCTGCAGAACCTTCTCCGAACGGGCCAGTTGCTCCCGGGCCAGTTCCCGGGCCTCGCCGTCCAGCTGGTTTACGGCTGTGGACCAGGCCTCTTTTTTCCGCTGGTGGTCGCCCTGGATCTTTTCGCCGCGACGCTGCAGGTCCAGAGACAGTTCGTCATTATCCACCACCCGGGCGGGCAGGTAGGTGCCGATGCCGGTTATTTTTACGCCCTTCATGAAGCTGGAAACCTCCTTCAAAAGCGCTGGCCCTGGCACCGCGCCGGCGACAACCCGGGAATTATCGCCAACGATAAACCACGTTATCTTCGTGAGATAACTCAAGCCCGATGAAACAGATCCAAAACGCGCCCACTATAGCTCCAGCCCACTGGTTCGTCAAGACGGCTCATTCCTGTCCTTGGCCGGGGTCCAGGGTGGGAGGATGACCCGCACTTCAGCATCGGACAGAGACCGCTCTTCCAGTTCGGATAGCTGTTCGCCCATGGCGGATTCGGCGTCCCGGACCCGTTCCAGGTCGGCGCGGGTCTCTACCCGCTTGGGCAACAGATAGCTGCAGCAGTCGTCGTGGGGCTCGACGGAGAGGTCGTAGGTGCCGATCCGCCGCGCCTCGCGAATGATCGATTCCTTGTCGTGGCCGATCAGCGGACGAAGAATGGGGAGGCTGACCGCATCCTCGATGGCCGCGATGTTTTCCAGAGTCTGGGAGGCCACCTGGCCCAGGCTCTCCCCGGTGACCAGGCACTTGGCCCGGTGCCGCCGGGCCACCCGCTCGGCGATACGGAGCATGGAGCGGCGGTAGAGGATGACCCGGAGGTCCGGCGGTGTGGAAGCGATGATCAACTGCTGGACTTCGGCAAAGGGGACAAGATACAGACGGGCGCCGTTCTGCATATCGGCGAGGCAGCTCGCCAGCCCGGCGGCCTGTTCCACGCTTTCCTGGCCGGTGTAGGGCATGCTGTGGAAGTGAACATAGAAAACTCGGCAACCGCGGCAGATCATCCGGTAGGACGCCACCGGTGAATCGATGCCGGCGCTGATCAGCGAGACGGCCTTGCCGCTGGTTCCCACCGGCAACCCCCGCACGCCTTCCATCCGGTTGGTGTAGACCAGCGCCCAGCGGTCGAAGATCTCGATGTGGCAGGTGAGGTCCGGTCCGCCCAGATCAACCGACCAGCCGGTGGCGGCCACCACCGCCGCCCCCACCTGTGCATTCACGTCGCTGGACGTCAGGGGAAAGCTCTTCACCGAACGCCGGGTGGCGATGCGGAAGGAACGAACATCGTCGCCGCGGCAGAGATCCACCGCAGCCGCGGTGACCGCGGTGAGGTTTTCATCGAGATCCACGTGCACCGCCAGGGCGTAATACGCAACCCCGGGGACGCGGGCCAGGCGTTTGAGGATTTCCTCGGTGAGGGAATCCTCACGAATGTTGAGGACAAAGCGGCCGCGGCGCCACTCCAGGCCGCCATGGCCGGTGCCAACAAGGGTGCGCTGTATATTTTCCCGGAAGATCCGCTCGAAGAATTTCCGGTTACCGCCCTTGAGGCCGATTTCACTGTAGTGGATCAGGACCGATCGCCGGCAGCCCGCTGGTTCGCTCATCGCTGGCCCCCGGTTCACATGTTCCGCCGGTAGCGGCCGCCCACACCGAACAGGCTGTGGGAGATCTGGCCCAGCGAACAGTATTTGACTGTTTCCATCAACTCGGCGAAGAGGTTGCCCTTCTCCCGGGCGGTTGTCCGCAGCCGGATGAGGGCGTCATCGCCATGGGCGGCATTCGCGTCACGGAAGGCGATGACAGTGTTCAGCTGCTGCTCCTTCTCGGCGGGGGTTGAGCGGATCAGCTCGGTGGGCTGGGCCTCGCTCTGGGCCAGGTTGGCCGGCCGGAGAAAGGTGTTCACCCCCATGATGGGCAGCTCGCCGGAATGCTTGAGGTGCTCGTAGTACATCGACTCTTCCTGGATCTTGCCCCGTTGATACTGGGTCTCCATCGCTCCCAGCACCCCGCCGCGGCGGCTGATCCGGTCAAACTCCTCCAGCACGGCCTGCTCCACCAGGTCGGTGAGTTCCTCGATGATGAACGCCCCCTGGATCGGGTTCTGATTCTTGGCCAGACCCAGTTCCTGGTCGATGATCATCTGGATCGCCACGGCCCGGCGAACCGATTCCTCGGTGGGGGTGGTGATCGCCTCGTCGTATGAGTTGGTATGCAGCGAATTGCAGTTGTCGTAGTGGGCGTAGAGTGCCTGGAGAGTGGTGCGGATGTCGTTGAAGTCGATCTCCTGGGCGTGCAGGCTGCGGCCCGAGGTCTGGATGTGATACTTCAGCTTCTGGCTCCGGGAACCGGCGCCGTACTTGTGCTTCATCGCCGTGGACCAGATGCGCCGGGCCACCCGGCCGATCACCGCGTATTCGGGGTCGATGCCGTTGGAGAAGAAGAACGAGAGGTTGTGGGCGAATTTGTCGATCTCCATCCCCCGGCTGAGGTAGTACTCGACGTAGGTAAACCCGTTGGAAAGGGTGAAGGCCAGCTGGGAGATGGGATTGGCCCCGGCCTCGGCGATGTGGTAGCCGCTGATGGAGACCGAGTAGTAGTTGCGCACGGAGTGGTCGATGAAATACTGCTGGATGTCACCCATCATCCGCAGGGCAAACTCGGTGGAAAAAATGCAGGTGTTCTGTGCCTGGTCCTCCTTGAGGATATCGGCCTGCACGGTGCCCCGGACCACTTTCACCGTCGCTTCCCGAATGCGTCCGTAGGTCTCGGCGTCCAGCAACTGGTCCCCGCTGATGCCCAGGGTGCCCAGGCCCAGGGCGCGGTCCCCCTCGGGGCGATCCTGGCCGCGGTAAACCGGCCGGGGAATGTCGAGATCGGCAAACCGCCTGGCGATGGTCTTGTGTGCCTCCTCCCACCCGCCGGTGCGGCGGAGGTGCAGCTCCACCTGCTGGTCGATGGCGGTGTTGAAAAACATGGCCAGGATCATCGGCCCCGGGCCGTTGATGGTCATGGACACCGAGGTGTTGGCGGCGCAGAGATCAAATCCGCAGTAGAGCTTTTTGGCGTCGTCCAGGGTGCAGATGGAGACCCCGGAGTTGCCCACCTTGCCGTAGACGTCGGGCTGTTCGTCCGGGTCCTCGCCGTAGAGGGTCACCGAGTCGAAGGCGGTGGAAAGGCGAGTGGCCGGCTGGCCGGTGGCCAGGTAGTGGAAACGGTGGTTGGTGCGCTCCGGTGTCCCTTCGCCGGCAAACATCCGGGTCGGTGTTTCGCCCACCCGGCGGAAGGGGAAGGCCCCGGCGGTGAAGGGGTAAGCCCCGGGCAGGTTTTCCAGCAGAATCCAGCCGAGGATGTCACCCCAGTCGCGGTAGCGGGGCAGGGCCACCTTGGGTATTTTCAGGCCGGAAAGGGACGTGCTGAACAGCTCGGTGACGATCTCCCGGTCGCGGACCCTGGTCACCATCTTTTCCTGGCGGTAGGCCTCCACCGCCTTTGGCCAGTTGTCCAGCAGTTCGCGGCACTGTGGTGCCAGGCCTTTCTCCAGTTCGGCCATCTCTCCCTCGATGGCCTGCAGTGCGTCTGGAGAAACCGTACGGCGGCGGATCTCCACACTGCCCTGACCGTCCTCGCTGGAGATTTTCAGTTCCTTCTCCCCTTCGTGGGCTGCCAGTACCCGGTGGGCCCCGTCCAGCTGGTAGAGCTGCCGGGCGATCTCCGCCTGCTCCTCGATCCAGCGCCGCTGTTCCCGGTTGTTCTGGGTAATCTCGGAGAGATAGGGCTGCCGGTCGGGGGGAATGATGGTCACCTTCTGCGGATCGGCATCATACTCAACGGCGGCGGTGGACCAGTCGACGCCGGTCTTTTCCGCCACGGCGGCCACCATCCGCGAATAGAAGCGGTTGGTCCCCGGGTCGTTGAACTGGCTGGCAATGGTGGGGTAGACAGGCAACTGCTCATCGGGTGTTTCCCAGAGCAGGTGATTGCGGCGGTACTGCTTGCGCACGTCCCGCAAAGCGTCCTGGGATCCCCGCTTCTCGAACTTGTTCAGTACCACCAGGTCGGCGAAATCGAGCATCTGGATCTTTTCCAGCTGGGTCGAGGCGCCGTATTCCGAGGTCATGACGTAGACGGCCACATCCACCAGTTCCACCACTTCGGCGTCGGACTGGCCGATGCCGGCGGTTTCCAGGATCACCAGGTCGAAACCGGCTGCTTTCGCCACTTTGACCGCGTCGCCCAGCGAATGGCTGATGGAGCTGTTGGCCGTGCGGGTGGCCAGGCTGCGCATGTAGAGCCGGGGGTTGCCCAGCGGCATGGAGGTGCTCACCGAGTTCATGCGGATCCGGTCACCAAGCAGCGCGCCGCCGGTGCGCTGCTTGGAGGGGTCAACCGAGAGGATGGCCACGGACGTGCCGGAGAAATCGGCGAGGAAGCGGCGAACCAGCTCGTCGGTGAGCGAGCTTTTTCCCGAACCGCCGGTACCGGTGATGCCCACCACCGGCACCACCCCGGGCTGCTGCTCCTCGATCCAGGAACGGACCGTGTCGCCGAACAGCTGCCGGTCGGGATCATCGGAGTCCTCGAGGCAGGTCAGCAGCCGGGCAACGGCCTGGGGGTCGCGCTCCAGGGCGTTGTCGAACCACTTGGCCGGCTCGGTGGCCAGGGGAAAATCGCAGGCTTCCAGCATCTGGTTGATCATTCCCTGCAGCCCCAGGGAGCGACCGTCCTCGGGAGAGAAGATCTTGGCCACGCCGTAGGCTTCCAGTTCCTCGATCTCCTCGGGGATGATCACCCCTCCGCCTCCGCCGAAAACCAGGATATGGGAAGCCCTACGCTCCTTGAGCAGGTCCACCATGTACTTGAAAAACTCCAGGTGTCCGCCCTGGTAGGAGCTCACCGCGATGCCCTGCACGTCTTCCTGCACCGCGGCGTCGACGATCTCGGCCACCGAGCGGTTGTGGCCCAGGTGGATCACCTCGGCCCCACCGGCCTGCAGCATGCGGCGGATGATGTTGATGCTGGCGTCGTGCCCGTCAAAGAGCGAGGCGGCGGTGACGAAGCGAACTTTGTTGGCCGGGTGGTATGGTTCTTTGGCTCTATCGGCAGTCATGGTCAAAACTCCGTGGCACGTTGACGGCTCGAAGGGTTTGCTGTGTGAACTCGCTGGAAAAATTTATTGTATTCCCCGGGGGGGAAACGCGCAACCTTGGACCGCTGGATCCCGGTTACCCGGCGGGCGAATCGAACTCCCTGTCGTAGACCGCAGCCATTGTCCGCCAGTCAAAGCCCGCCGCTGCTGCGGAGAGCGTGGCGGTCAGGTCACCCGATGGCGGTGTTGTGAGCGACCGGGCCAGCATCTCCGCCAGTTCGGGGGTGCTGTCATGAAAACAGGAGGGGTGCAGATGTGCCGGCAGAAGTTCGGGGTAGGCCAGGCGACGGGGCAGGAGGGGGCGTGCACCGCAATACATGGCCTCCACAACTGATGCACCGAAAAAGTCCTGATTCGAGGTCACCGGCAGCAGATCGGCCTTCCAGAGCCAGTTGGCGTAGTCGGCCCGTGACTCCGCATGCCCGAAGTGAACCAGGTGGCGGCCCAGGGTGGAACGCGACCGCTCAAAGACCGCGGGCCGTTCGCCGTAGCTTTTTCCGAGCACCGCCAGACGGAAGGGGATCCCCTGTCCGCTGATCTCCTCCAGAACCGAAAAGAAATCGTCCGGATTCTTGTCATACTCCCAGCGGTGGTTCCAGAGCACCAGTGGGGGACCGTCACGTTCTCCTGATTCCGGCCGGTATTGATCAAGGCCGGCCAGTTCCAGACCAAGATGAAGGACGCGACTCTTCTCTCTCAATTCATCGATCCGGTGAAGGTCCGGATGGTCGGGGAAAGCGGACAGAAATTCGGGCAGCGCACCGAGAAAGCTCTCCATGTGATAGCTGGAGTTGAAGTAGAGCCGGTTCGCGGCCAGGGCGGTGGTGTAGTTGATGAAACCGTAGTGCCGGTCACGGCCGGCGGCCGGATCCGGGTCGTCAGGGGACCAGGGGTAGCTCAACTGGTTCTCGTGGAAGTAGACCGCCGTGGGCAGGCGGGCGGTGCGTTCCCTGGTCAGGGCGAGGAAGGTGCCCAGGTCGCACATGTCGCTGGCCAGGATACGGTCCGGGCAGAAATCCGATTCGAGAAAGCGCTGGGCCAGGGTGACGGCACCGCCGTGCATCCGCCACTTCCAGAAGCGTCCGGTGAGGGTCAGCAGTTCAACGCGGTGGCGGCTGTGGCGCTGGTAGCCCTCGGCCCAGGCGGCGTGGGAGCCTTCGGAAAAGGGTTCCACCAGCAGGATGTTCATCAGCGGTTGCCGGTGATCCTCTTGTAGAGGTCAAAGGAGTGGGGCGGGCAGCCGGGAACATAATGGCCCCGGGAGGTGCGGGTGGACTGTTCGTAGATCATTGACGGGGTGCAGTCGCCCATGAACCAGATGTCGCCCTCGTTTCCAGCCTGCTGCAGCACGGCCGGCAGTTTCCGGCAGGGCGCGCCGGTGACCACGGTGAACGGGGCCAGTTCCTCGATCAGGCCCTCGTAGTGCAGCCGGTCGAGGGAGTGGCGCACACTGGAGAGGCAGCCGTCACAGGCCCCCAGCTCGATAACCGTGATGCCGGGATAGGCCCCGGCGGAACTGATCACTCCGCGGCGAAAGCGGGCGCTGACCTCGTCAAGTTGCGCGCCAAGGAGCTGGATCCGATCCAGACGCATTTCTCCCAGCCCCTGGTTTCCGGCCAGGCGGATAATGCTGATCTCGTCTGGTTCGAAACCCATGGTGGTGCAGGCCACCGCGTCCACCGCCACCGGATCGGTGCCGGCTGCCAGCAGGTCCATTTCCCGCTCGCGGCCGAAGAAGGGCGACTGGCCTTCCATGGCCAGCACCCCGTCCACCAGGGTCAGGTCCGGTGTCCGAATCTTGAGCAGGTCCACCATTTTCTGGTGCACGTCCACCCGGTGGAAGAAGTAGCGGTCCTCGTCGACGAGGATGCCGTGGAGGTTCTTGATCCCCAGGGAGACGCCGGCGTGGAGGTGGGTCTTCATCTTGGGCAGGTTGATCACCAGGTCGGCATCGAGCCAGGGCCCGGGAATGGCGGCCTTGTCCAGCAGCAGGCCGCCGGGGATCTCCACCGTGCGGCAGGGCACGGAGTCGAAGGGCACCAGTTCGGCCCCGGTGATGGCGGCGATCCTTTCGCAGCCCGAGTCGTGGAAACCGGAGGCCGAGGAGACTCCGCAGCCCGGGTTCTCGCCGATCATGATCCGTGCCGGTTCGAAATCCTTGAGCACCAGTACCAGCCCCAGCAGCACCCGGGGATCGGTGGTGTTGCCCGGTTTTCCCTCGAAGGTACGCACCAGGTTCGGTTTGATCAGCACCGATCTGCCACGGCAGACGGGGCCCCACTGCAGCAGGTCCAGCGATTTCCGTACGGCGGCGGTGAAGCGGTTGATCACCGCTCCATCATCCAGATCAAAGGGCAGGGCGGCCAGGCCCCGGTCATGGCTCAGCGCCACGGTGGTCATGTCATCTCCCCCCTGAGAGTGTCTAAGTCAGTGGAAAAAGTATAACATGAGTGCTATGATCAAGACCACTTGGGACGGAGGTAAACCCCATGGAACAGGCCAGTGTGGGCGTGATCGGCGGCAGCGGGCTTTACGGTATGGACGGCCTCGAAAATGTCGAGGAAATACGCCTTTCCACACCATTTGGTGAGCCCTCGGACAGCTACTTCATCGGCTCCCTGTCCGGTGTGCGGGTGGCGTTTCTGGCCCGGCACGGACGGGGTCACCGGTTGATGCCCTCGGAACTCAATTACCGGGCAAATATCTTCGGGTTCAAACAGCTGGGTGTGAAGCGGATCATCTCCGCCTCGGCCGTGGGCAGCCTCAAGGAGGAACTGCCCCCGGAAACCATCGTGCTGCCGGACCAGTTCATCGATCGCACCAGCAAACGGGTGAGCACCTTTTTCGGGGACGGTCTCGTGGCCCACGTTTCCATGGCCGACCCGATCTGTCCCCAGTTGCAGCAGCTGGCCCACCGTTGCAGTAGCGGCCTGGAACGCAAGGTGATCCTCGGGGGAACCTATCTCAACATGGAGGGACCGCATTTCTCCACCAGGGCCGAATCGAGGCTCTACCGCAGTTGGGGCCTCGACGTCATCGGGATGACCAATTCCACCGAGGCCCGGCTGGCCCGGGAAGCGGAAATCTGCTACCTGACGGTGGCCATGGTCACTGACTACGACTGCTGGCTGGAGGAGGAGGAGCCGGTGTCGGTGGAAACGCTGATCGGCTACCTCAACCAGAACGCCGAGTTCGCCCGCGGTCTTATCGCCAAAATGGTGGCCGAACTCCCGGATGAAATGACCTGCGGCTGCGGCCGGGCCCTGGAAAACGCCATTATAACCAGTCCCGGGGAGGTCACCGCCGAGGTGCGGGAACGGCTGGCCCCGATTATCGGAAACTACCTGAACTGAATATGGAGTGAGATGTGAGCATCCTTGTTGTCGGTTCCGTGGCCTACGACTCTGTTGAAACACCGTTCGGCGTGCGGGAACGGGTTCTTGGCGGATCGGCCACCTACTTTTCCACCTGCGCCAGCTATTTCTCTGATGTCAGCCTGGTGGCCGTGGTGGGGGATGATTTTGCCCGGCAGGACCGCCGGTTCCTCGAGGGCCGGGGGGTGGACCTGGCCGGACTGGTGACCGAGAAAGGGGAGACCTTTCACTGGAGCGGGCGCTACCAGGGGGACATGAACGAGGCCGAGACCCTGGACACCCGGCTCAACGTTTTCGAGACGTTCACCCCCGATCTGCCCGAGGCCTACCGTTCCATCTCCACCCTTTTCCTGGCCAACATCGACCCGGAACTGCAACTGCAGGTGCTGGACCAGATGGAGAAGCCGGCCGTCACCGCCTGCGACACCATGAACTTCTGGATCGAAGGCAAGCGCGACGCTTTGCTGGAGCTGCTCCCGCGTCTGGACATCCTGCTGCTCAACGAGGCCGAGGCCCGCAGCCTGTCCGGAGAAACCAACACGGTTCGTGCCGCCCGGGTGATCCGCGATACACTGGGCCCCCGGAGGGTGGTGGTCAAGCGGGGTGAGTTCGGGGTGCTGGTCTGCGGCCCCGACGGCTTCTTCGGCGCACCGGCATTCCCGCTGGAGACGGTTATCGATCCCACCGGGGCCGGTGACACCTTCGCCGGAGGCTTTATCGGCGCTCTTGACCGCGATGGGACCGGCGACGAAGCCTCCTTCCGCCGGGCGGTGGCCTATGGTACGGTGATGGCCTCCTTCACCGTGGAGGACTTCAGCCTCGACCGGCTGAAAAGGCTGGAGCAAACGGAAATCGACCAGCGCTTCGCGGCCTATCTTGCGGGCACGCGAATTTAACCGAACCTGAACGGCCGTTGGCGGCCGGCATGGAGGGCGATACGATGGCACAGAAGGTAATCGAGGGAGGTTTGAACGCCAAGGGGCTTCGATTTGCCGTGGTGGTGAGCCGGTTTAACAGTTTTATCAGCGACCGTCTGCTGGCCGGTGTCCTCGACTGCCTGAAGCGGAACGGGGCGCTGGAGAAGGACATCAAGGCGTTCCGCGTGCCCGGTTCCTTCGAAGTGCCGTTGATGGCGAAGCACCTGGCGGCCAGCGCAAAGTATGACGCGATCGTCTGCGTGGGGGCCGTGATCCGCGGGGCCACACCGCATTTCGATTACATAGCGGCGGAGATGACCAAGGGGATCGCCCAGGTGATGCTCGATTCGGGTATGCCCATCTCCTACGGCGTGATCACCACCGATACCCTGGAGCAAGCCATTGAGAGAGCGGGTTCGAAGTCGGGCAACAAGGGCTTCGACGCCGCCCTCGCCGCCATCGAGATGGCAAACCTCCTGCGGGAGGCCGACTCCGCCACGTGATGCGGGACCGGAACAGGCTGCCAGATGAAGACTGAGCGACGACTGGCTCGTGAATTTGCGCTTCAGGCGCTGTTTCACAGAGACGTGAACGGGGCCGGAGACGCCGGCGATGCCTTCGACGATTTCTGGTCCATGTTCCAACGCCGTCAAGAGGGAGGGGCCAGCCTTCTTGCCGGGACGGATGAGGATTCAGAAAACAGGCTGCCCGATAAACCGCGTGAAGGCGTGCGAGCTTTTGCCGAAGAACTGGTCGGCGGAACCTTGGGCAATCTGGCAGCAGTGGATCTGCTGATCACGGCCAGTGCAGATAACTGGCGCCTTGACCGCATGTCGGCCGTCGACCGAAACATCCTGCGGCTGGCGGTCTTCGAATCCCGCTTCTATTCCGACCCCACACCGCCGGCGGTGGTGATCGACGAAGCGGTGGAGCTGGCCAAAAGATACGGCACCGTGGAATCGGGCCGGTTTGTCAACGGAATCCTCGATCACATATTTCGCGACCACCTTGGAAGCTCGGCCAGGGAGTCCTCGGCTGAAGATGAAAGCGCTTGAAACCGAATCCCGCTGTTCCCGCCCCGGGGCCGGACCCGTTACGGTCTGTCTGACCGTCATGGTCCTCCTGACCGTTTTTTCGCATCCCCTGTACCCGGCGGTCAAGCTCTCCCCGCCGGTGGTGGTACAGGGCGAGCAGTGGGCACTCTACGACGTCTCGTCCGTCAAGGGTGCGCCATACTGTATGCCTTACGAGAACAGCGGCTACTCCCTCGAAATTCAGGGGGTGGACCCGGTGTCCCGCCGGGTGATGGTGCACAGCCGGCAGGGAGACCTGGACAGCCGCGCCGTCTTTCCGCCCCAGCCCGGTTCAATACCGCCGGAAGCCGCGGTCTACGCCGCCTCTTCCGCAACCGTGCTCGACCTGACAGCCCTCGCCCGCAGTTTGACCTGTTCCTGCCGGACCCAGTACCAGGCCGTGAACCGGGTGCTCTGCTGGGTCTCCGGAGCCATCGATTACCGCACAGGCCCCGGTGTGCCCGTCAAGCCGCGTGAGGTCTGGCGGCAGGGCGCCGGCAACTGCGTGGGCGCCTCGGAGCTGGCCGTGGCCCTGCTCCGCGAGGTGGGAATCCCGGCCCGTGGTGTCCGGGGCTTCCTCGCCCCGGGTTCGGTGACCGGGGCCACCACCAGCATCGAATCCCGGGAGTCGAGTCTGGGGCAGGAAGGCCTGCACCGCTGGATCGAAGTCTACTACCCCGGGCAGGGCTGGATCTTCTCCGATCCCTTCCGCTCGGTCAATTTTGTCAGCCCCCGCTACCTGGTGTTCGACCTGGAGGCGCCCCCCGAACCCGATCCCTTCCCGGCCCGCTTCCCCGGAATTGGCAAGGGACTGAACGATCCGGAGAGCACCTTTGTGCGGCTCCTGGAACGGGGGGGGATGATCGTCAAAACCGACGTGCTGCCGACCCTCGAGGCCCGGGAGGGGATGTCCGTCCGGCGGAACCATCCGGTGCAGTACCGGCCCGCTTTCATCGGGCAGGTCATCGCGCGGGCCGGCAGCACGGTCCGTGCCCCGGATGAGGTGCACCTTTTCCCGTCCTTGGTATCCGGGGTCCGGGAACCCCTGGTGGCCCCGGTGCGCAATGGGACTTTCTCCTTCACCGATCTGGAGGAGGGTGAATATCGACTGGTTTTTTACAGCGGGGGAGTGGTGGTGGGTTCACAGATGACGCAGGTACATTTCCCTCCACGCCAGGATGGTGCGGTGAGGATCGAGTTGGGGGACCAGGAGTGAAACAGCGATGATAAAGCGGACCGCCACCCATGCCTGCCTCTGGCTGCTGGCCGCCGCGATCCTGTTGGGCCCGTCACTGGGCTGCGGCTATGCCCTGGTGGGGCGGGGCACGTTTCTCCCAGACCATATCAATACCATCGGTGTGCCCATGTTCAAGAACAACACACGGAAGTTCCGCCTGGAACAGATCTTCACCGGCCACGTGATCGACGAACTGATCACCCGGGGTGATTTCGAGGTTGTTCCCGAGGAAACCGGTGTCGATGCGGTGATGATCGGTGAAATCTCCTCGTACTATGCCATCCCCACCTCGTTCAGCGAACCGGGACAAGCCACGTCCTACGAGGTGTTCGTCAGGGTCAAGGTGGCCCTGGCCGACCTGGTGGACAACCGGATCCTGTACGAGAACAAGTATTTCGAGTTCCACGACAGCTAC
Organism: uncultured bacterium; assembly: GCA_965531145.1. Classification (GTDB taxonomy): domain Bacteria; phylum Acidobacteriota; class JAQAZP01; order JAQAZP01; family JAQAZP01; genus JAQAZP01. The sequence continues at coordinate 13,976 of CBESOE010000011.1, forward strand.
GACTTCCCCGATGACGCCAACACCACCTTCTCCCCCCGTGAACGGGAAACCCTCGAAGAACTGGCCGAGGATTTTGCCGAGAGCCTGGTCACCGCGGTTCTGGAGGGCTTCTAGTGAGCAGTGAGGGTCAGACCGGCGCCGATCTCCCGCCGGTGACCTATTTCCACGGCGAAGACCGCTTCATGATGGAGAAGGAGGTTGAGAAGTGTATCGAGGCCTTCTCCGACGAGGAGGCGCGGCCCTTTGACCTGGAGATTCTCCACGCTGACGAGGTGGAGCCTGAAGAGGTGGCCGCCTCGGCCAACCGTCTGCCGGTGATGTCCCCCAGGCGCCTGGTGGTGCTCAAGCGGATGGAAAAGTGGAAGTGGAATTTCATCAGCGAGTTGACGGACACCTACCTCTCGGACCCCTCGCCGGACACCTGCCTGATACTCTGTTATGGTGCCAAGCCGGAACGAAAAAAGAAATACATAAAAAATCTGGAAAAAGCAGCCGGCTTGAGCCGGTCATTCACGCCCACTGGTGACCGTCAACTGGTGACCTGGGTCGAGCAGTATTTCCAGAAGCGCGGGATGGCCCTGGGCCCGGGAGCGGCGGAAACCCTGATCGAATACCTCGGCGCTGACCTGCACCGGCTGCAGGCGGAGCTGGTGAAGGTGGAATTGTTCCACGCCGGCAGCGAAGAACCGGTCACCGTGGACCGGCTGGAGGAACTGCTCCAGCGGACGGCGTCAGAATCGGTGTTCGCACTACCCCCGCTTCTGGCCCAGGGGGAAAAGCAGGAAGCCCTGAAGCTTCTGGGCCGGCTGATGGGGAGCGGGGAAGAGCCGATACCGCTGCTGGGATTGATCGCCGGGCACTACCGGCGGCTGATGGCGGTTCGGGCGGCCCTGGAGGAAGATGGCAGCGAATCACGGTTGCCGGGAACACTGGGCCTCCCGCCATGGCTTGCCAGGAAACTGCTGAATGACGTGCGCCGCCTCGATGACCACCGGCTGGCGGAAAGCTTTCCCAACATGGCCTGGGCCGACGCCCACCTCAAACGGACTGACCGCACCATGGCGCAAGTGGTGATGATCGCCCTGGCCGCCAGGCTGCTGGGCTGATCACGCTCCGTACACACCACAGGCCGGGAACCGCCAGCGGTTTATCCCGGCCTGCAGGATCCAGGTCAGTCGCCCACCTTGGTCGCCTGCCTGGTCAGACGCGATTTGTAACGGGCGGCGGCGTTGCGGTGGATCACACCCTTCTGAACCGACTTGTCGATCAGCGAGGTGGTGGGGGTGAGCAGTTCTGTGGTCTTGGCTGCATCCCCTTCGGTAATGGCGGTGCGCAGTTTCTTGATCTGGGTCCGTAGGGTGGAACTGTGGGACCGGTTGCGCTGGCGCCGCACCGCTTCTTGTTTCATCCGCTTCTCTGAAGATTTGTGACTCGGCATTTTTTTCTCGTAAACTCCGTCAGCAAAACACTGGTCAGTGTCGTTTTCGGGCATACCTCACGGCAAGTTGCGTATTATAGGGAGACGCTTCCTCCGTGTCAACAACATTTACGGTCGCCGCAACCCCATCTTCTCCAGACGCTGCTGCGAAAGATTCGCCTCGCTGGTCCCGGGGAAGTTGTCGATGATGTGGTACAGCTGTACAACTCCCAGGGCCACCTGGTTCGATTCGATATAGGCGTAGCCTTTTTTCAGATAGGCACCACGGACGTGGGAGTTCTGCGGGTAGTTCTGGATCACCCGGTCGTAGGACTTGATCGCCTGCTCGAATTCCCCGTCGGCATAGTGGCATTCTCCGAGCCAGTAGTGGGCATCTCCGGCGGTGCTGTTGCCGGGGAACTGTTCGAGGAAAGACTTGAATCCTATCACGGCCAGCTCGTAGTTCCCCCGGCGGTAATCGGCAAAGGCCGAACGATACAGTTCTTCCGGGGACCCGGCTTCCTGGAAGCCGGTGGTCTCGGGGGAAGTCTCCTCACCGGCGATTCCCTCCGGCGGAACCGTGCTCACCGGGCGGTCCATGCGCTGCAGGGAACTCCCCAGGACTTCCACCTTCTGGTTGCACATGGCCAGCTGTGATTCGAGGTCATCCATCCTGGAGTAGATGGCGGAAAGCTGGTTCATCACCGATTCCGTGTTGACCTGCCTCGAGGCATTTTCCTGTTGTGACTCGTTGATCCGCGCTTCCAGCAGGCGGAGCGCCCGGTCCTGGGCGCCGTCCTTGGCGGCCCCGGACTTCTGCAGTTCGCCAACATCGGTGGCCAGACGGTCCATCTGCTGTTCCATCTGGATGATCTGCTCGTTCGGGGCACAGCCCGTGAGCAGAGGAATGAAACCGCAGAGGACCACGGCCAGCACGGCCACACTCCCGGTCAGGAACCTCTCTGTTCTGTTGATATGCCGCAAAGCCAGAAACCTCCTTGCACGGCGTAGCGCCGTCTTGGGCACCGCGCCCTTACTGGGACACCACCAGCAGGTGGCCACGGCGGTTCTTGGCCCAGGCCGCCTCGTTGTTCGCCGGGTCGAGTGGCATCTCCTCGCCGTAGCTGATGGCCCGCATCTGCGATTCGCTGATTCCCAGGGAAACCAGGAAATTCTTCACGGTCTCGGCGCGGCGCTCACCCAGTGCCAGGTTGTACTCGTTGCTCCCCCGCTCGTCGCAGTGGCCTTCAACGATGATGCTCATGCCGGTGTTGCCCCGCAGCCACTCGGCGTTCTCCCGCAGCAGGGCCTGGGCGGTGATGGTCAGGTCGTAACGGTCAAAAGCGAAATAGACGTCCTTGAGATCAGCTTCGCTGCGGCCCAGAGCGCCAAGGTCGCTGTCGCTGAGCGAATCGTCGCCCATGCCGATGATGTCGCCGGAATCCAGGTCTTCACGGGAATCGGTGCCCGTGTCAGCCGGGGCGGCTGATGCGCTGTCGTCGTCCATCTCGGCACTCTTCTTCTTGCAGCCCGAGGGGACCAGGACCAGGGCCAGGACCACCAGCAGGATCAGGAAAACGGAGAGGCCGTTGTTGCGGTGTGCTTCACTTCTGTTCATGGCTACGTGTACCTCCTGAAAAAATAAAGTGCTGACGTTGTACTGCGGTTGACTCAGCGGCCGGCCCAGGACGGTGACGAGTTGTTGCCCGTGGAGGTCACCGCCCGCTGCCGGGCACCATCGGCGTTCATGATCAATATCTGCTTCGTCCCCCCCCGGTCGGAGGTGAAGGCGATGTGCCGACCGTCCGGGGACCAGCTTGGTTCCTCGTTGTTCGACTGACCGCTGGTCAGGCGCCGGATGCGTCCTTCGGCCACGTCGATGGTGAACATGTGAAAAAAGCCGTTCTTGCGGGAGCAGAAGGCGACCCGCGAACCATCCGGCGACCAGGCCGGACAGCTGTTGTAGCGGCCGAGCATTTCGCCAAAGGATATCCTCTCGGCGTTGAGGCCATCGGCGTCCATGATGTAGATCTGCGGCGACCCGGTGCGGCTGGAATTGAAGGCCAGGCGCCGGCCGTCGGGGGAGAAGGAGGGTGAGGTGTCGATGCCTCGGCTGAAGGTCAGCCGCCTCATCTCCTTGCCCTCACCGGCACGGATATAGAGTTCACTTTCCCCGTCCAGGCTGGAGTTGAAGACGACGCTCTGCCCGTCTGGTGTCCACTCCGGGGAGAAGAAAGAGGCCCCACGGCCCCCGGCAAACACCACCTCGCGACCGGCATAGGCGTCCATGACAAATATTTCAGGGCTGCCGCGCTTGTAGGAAACATAGGCGATGCGCTTGCCGTCAGGGTCCCAGGAGGGGGACAGGTCAAGGCTGCGGTTGGCGGTGAGCCGCACCTGCCGCCGGCCATCCCAGTCCATGACGTAGAGTTCCTTGTTGCCGTCCCGGTCGGAGATGAAGGCGATCTTGCTCGTTCCGATGCCGGCGGTGCCGGTGTAATGACGAATGATCTCGTCGGCGATGGTATGGGCCAGCAGCAGCGGGCGGGAGCTGTCATATTTCTTGCCCAGCATCCGCTGCCTCGATTTCACGTCGTAGAGGACCATGTCCACCGAGTAGATCGTCCGGCCGCCCTGTTCCGTTCCGGCTGTCCGCATCGAACCGAGGAGGAAGGCCTGGGCCCCGATCCCTTCCCAGTCTTCGTAGACCGGTCGCTGGACGTTGAATGGCGGGATGTAACCGTAGAACCTGCGGTCAACCAGCTGGAAGAGCCCGCTGAAGTCGAGGTCGCTCCAGATGACCTCCCGCAGTTCTTCTATGGTGGCGGCCAGGGCCGGGTCGGCGGAGGGATTGAGGAATTTGGGCAGGGCCATGTCGACCAGGCTGATCCCGTGCCGGGTCGTCCCGATGGTCACCTCATCCTGGGCCGAGGCCGGAACCGGAAATGCTGCTGCCAGAACGAGCAACAGGAGCATGAGGTGCCGGATTCCGCGTGGTGAAATCAACTCGTCAATCCCTCTTGTATTCAAACCAGAAATGAACACCCAACTGGTCGCCACGAAAATCCTGCGGGAGTGGGGGAAGGGGGGCGGCTTCCCGTATGGAACGTACCGCCGAGAGATCGAGCATATCGACCCCGCTGGTCTCTTCCACTCGCACATCGCTCAACGATCCGTTTCTGTGGATAACGAAGTATACCGTCACCGTGTACGTTTTGCCAAACCTGGAGTCGAGATAGGGCTCCTGCCAGACCGCACTGATCCGCTTGACCACCAGGTCGAGATACCAACTGAACCTGGTATCCAGACCATCCATGCCCACCAACCCGCCCTGTCCCGGGCCGCTGCCCAGCCCCACGCTTTCCGAGGAAGCGCCGGAAGGGGTGGCGGACTTGCCGGTGGCCGACGCGGTGGTGGTTGCCTGTTTTTGCGGCGGCGGGGTCGGTTGCGGTTCCTTCTTCGGCTTTTTCACCGGCGGTTTCTTTTCCGGGATGGTCTCCACCAACCGCGGCGCCGGTTCACTCACCGGCTCCGGCGGAGGTGCTGCAGGGGGCTGGGCCACGGCCTGGACCTCCCCCTGTTCCGCCGGCGGTCCGCTCACCATCCGTACATGGACGAAACCCGGGGCGGAAACCACTTCACTCATCGAGGCATTGCCGAGGTTGGGAAAGACGAACCAGATCACGGCGCCCAGGTGCACGGCACAGGAAAAGAACAGAGCCAGAGGGCGGCCGGTGCGGCCGATTACCGCCCGTTCTTCCAACAGGATGTTCATTTCTTCGGTCAATGTGCTGGTCCACGTGAACCGCCGCCGCCGGCGGCCGGGCGGCCCGGCCCGCTAATCGGCGGGAACGGAACTGTCGGCCCCATCCCGGGGCAGGGTGGTCATATCGGGCTGGGTGACGATGCCGAAATCGGTGACACCGGCCAGGCGCATCTTGTCCATCACCAGCATGACAAACCCGTGGGGGACCGTCCGGTCCGCCTTGAGGTAAACCTGACGGGCCGGAACAGGGCCTGCGCCGCTGTCCACCAGCTCCCGCAGCCGTTCCTCCACCAGGTGCACGTTCACTGCCGTTTCATTGAAGTATACCTTCTGCTGTTCATCGACGGTGATCACCAGGCGGTTCTCGTCCCCGCCCTCCTGGGTCTGGGTCTGAGGCAGTTTGACCTCGATACCCTGCTGGAGAAAGGGAGCGGTGACCATGAAAATGATCAGCAGTACCAGTAATACGTCGACAAGGGGGGTGACGTTGATCTCGGAGAGGGAGGATCTGTCCCCCCGCGCTCTTCTGCCGATGGAGTGCCGCATAGGCTTTCCGTACCCGCTGTGGAATCAGGTGAAATTCCGTTCGGAAATGCTAAGGAACTCCAGCGCGAAGTCCTCCATCTCCGAATCCACCACCCGGATCTTGTTGATGAAGTAGTTGTAGCCGATAACCGCTGGCACCGCCGCGGCCAGACCGGCAGCGGTGGCAATCAATGCTTCGGAGATGCCGGGGGCCACAGCGGCCAGACTGGCCGAACCGGTGACACCGATCATGTGGAAAGAGGACATGATGCCCCAGACCGTTCCAAACAGGCCGATGAAGGGGGTGATGGCACCGGTGGTGGCCAGGAAATTGAGCGTCCGCTCGAGCTTGTTGATCTCCACCGCCGTGGCCCGCAGCAGGGCCCGGCTGATCCCCTCGATGTTGTGGATGGTGGCCCGGGACTGGGGATCGTCGGCTGTGGCTCCCTGGTGCTTGAGGCTGGCCCGCAGCTGGAAGTTCAACTCGTTGAAGCCGGCGAGAAACAGGCCCACCAGGGGGCTGTGATGCAGATCGTCACAGATCGCCTTGACCTCGGAGAACTTGCTCGATTTCCGGAAGACCGTGAGGAATTCCCGTGATTGTCGTCTGGCTTTCCTGATCAGGAAATGTTTTTCAACCATGATGGTCCAAGAGGCCACCGAGAAGACCAGCAGGATGAAAAGAACGAATTTGGCCATGGGGCCGGACTGCAGGACTAGACTGATGATATCCCCGCTGAAATCCTGAGGCATATCTCCTCCCCACTCGGTAAACGGCTCAACTCATTAGGAATTTTAACTAAAAACCTATGTATCACAAGCGGATTGGAATGTAAATGTTTGGCTCCGGAAAGGGGTGATATTTACGAAAATAAGTCGAAACAGGAAGATTGGAACCGGTGGAGGTGAGGATCAGGCCAGTCTGCCGGTGATGCCGTCCAGCAAATCCCGGATATCCACCGGCAGGGGGGAGGTGTATTCCACGGGTGCTCCGGTCTCGGGGTGGCGGAAGGCCAGGCGGTGGGCGTGGAGGGCCTGCCGGGGGAAGGCGCGGAGCAGGGCACGCAGGGAGGGATCGACGATGTTTTTCCACCGTTTGCCACCGTAGAGCGGGTCGCCCACCACCGGGTGGCCCAGGTGACTGAGGTGGACCCGGATCTGGTGGGTCCGGCCGGTGTGCAGGCGGACGCCGAGAAGCGAGAACGAACCGGCCCGCTCCAGCACGCGGTAGTCGGTCACCGCGTTGCGGCCGCGGGAGCCCAGCACCGACATCCGCTTGCGGTCGGACGGGCTGCGGCCGATGGGGGTGTCCACGGTGCCCTGCACCGGATCGGGTGTGCCCCAGACCAGGGCGCGATATTCCTTGTGGATTTCCCGGCTACGGAAGAGCCGGGAAAGTTCCTGGTGCGTTCGGGTGTCGAGGGCCACCAGCAGCAGGCCGGAGGTGTCCTTGTCCAGGCGGTGTACGATGCCGGGACGTCCGGCCGTTCCCACTCCAGTGATATCCGGGTAATGGTGGAGCAGCGCATTGACCAGGGTGCCGCTGGTGTGGCCAGCGCCGGGGTGGACGCAGATGCCCGGTGGCTTGTCGATGACCAGCAGGTGGTCGTCCCGGTGCAGCACGGTGAGGGGCAGATCTTCGGCAGCCGGTCCATCCCCGGCATCCGGGCCCGGCTCGGGGGAGAGGCTTTCGGGAGCCAGCACGATCACGTCCCCGGGCCGCACCGGGGTAGAGGGTTTTGCCCGTCGTCCGTTGACCTGCACCAGGCCGTCTTGCGCGGCGCGGGTGAAGTGCTGCCGGCTCATTCCCCCGGGGTTGAGGCTGAGGTAGCGGTCCAGCCGCACCTCGCCGGTGCCCGAGAAAGAGGCGATCTCCTCGGTGGCGGCAACGATTTCCATCATTTCACCGATCGTTTCCAGAGGTAGCCATAGGCGGCAATGGAAACCAGGAACAGCAGCAGGCTGACAAACTGCGAGGTGGATACCGCACCGCCGAAGAGGGCGCCGCGGTGGTCCCCGCGGAAAAACTCGATCAGGGACCGGGTGACCGAGTAGAGGCCGACGTAGCTCCAGAACACCTGGCCGCGGAACCGGCGGTGGCGGGCGATCCAGAGCAGCAGGGCGAAGATGGCCAGGGCATTGATCGAACTGTAGATCTGGGTAGGGTGCAGCGGGGCGTGCAGCGGCACACCCACGTTGTCATGGGCCACCGGGTCGGTGAAGGTAACGGCCCAGGGCTGGTGGCAGATCTTGCCGTAGCAGCAGCCGGCCATGAAGCAGCCGATCCGTCCCACCGCCTGGCCCAGGGCGATGGACGGGGCGAGAATGTCGCACACCTGCCAGGTGTCCAGGCCCTTTCGTCGCATATACCAGAGGCCGGTGAGGACCGAGAGGATCAGGCCGCCGTAGAAGACACCGCCGAGACGAATGATTCCCAGCAGCGACCGGGGATCGGCGGCGTATTGCCGCCAGTCCACCAGTACCAGCAGCAGCTTGGCCCCGACGATGGCGCCCACCAGCAGCCAGACCGACAGATCGAGAATCTGGCCCGGCGGGATCCCCTCCTGTCGCGCCCGCCGGACACCGAGCCAGATGGCGGAGAGATACGCCACCACCAGGGCAAAACCGTAGGTACCGATGGAGGCGAAGCCGAGATCCACGAGTATCGGATGCATCGGGATAAGAACCCTCCGGCCGGACCGGGTGTCAAACGGTTCGGGCCTGCCCCCGCCTGATGAAGCCGAGGAGGAAATCGAGGACCAGCAGTGCCATGCCGATGGAGATGCAGCTGTCCGCCACGTTGAAAGCCGGCCAGCTGTGTCCCTGCCAGTGAAAGTCGAGGAAGTCGACCACATGCTGCAGGCGCAGCCGGTCGATGATGTTGCCCAGTGCTCCGCCCATGATCAGGCTCAGCCCGAACTGCAGCCAGACCCGGGAGCGGGGAATAGTTGAGCAGTAGTAGATGATCAGCAGCAGGGCGGCCCCGGAGAGCGCGGTGAGCATGGCCGTGCGCAACGCGGAGGGCGCCCCGGACATGATACCGAAGGCCATCCCGTTGTTGTGCACCAGGGTGAAGCTGAACAGGCCGGGGATGACCATTTTCGACTGGTGGAGGTGGAGGGTGGACGAGGCCACCACCTTTGTCAGCTGATCGACGACCAGCACCAGCAGGACCACACCGGTCTGATAGAGGCGAAGTTTCATCGGTGGACTCAGTTAAACCCGATTTCGTCGAGAATATCGGAACAGCGGGCACAGACGTCCTGGTGCTGCCGGCCCGGCTCCTGGTCCTCGGTCACGTGCCAGCAGCGTGAACACTTGTCACCGGGGGCCGGAATGACGGTGATGCTCAGGCCATCCACCTTTTCGGAAACCACGGCGCCGGTTCCGTCGCCGGCCACGGTCACCGCGGAGACGAGGAAGAAATCGGCCAGCCGGTCCCCTTCCTCCTGCAGCAGTTCCAGCAGGGGCCCGCCGGCAAACAGGTCGAGACGGGCCTGCAGGGAATTGCCGATCACTTTTCCCTGTCTTGCCGTTTCCATGGCGGAGAGCACTTCGCCGCGCACCTGCAGCAGTGTGCGGAACCGCTCCTCGATCTCCGCGTCACGTGGCAGGTCGCCGGCGGCGACGAACTCGGCCAGGTGGACACTGGCTTCCTTGCCTTCCCACTGCGGCATGTGCTCCCAGATCTCTTCGGCGGTGAAACAGAAAATGGGGGCCATCAGCCGTACCAGAGAATTGAGCACCGTGTGCAGCGTGTGCTGGGCGGCCAACCGCGACGCGGAGCTCGGGGGCAGCACGTAGAGGCGGTCCTTGATGATGTCGAGGTAAATCGCCGAGAGCTGCACCGAACAGAAATGGTAGATGGAGTGGTAGACGGTGTGCAGCTCGTAGTTTTCATACGCTGCCAGCAGCTTGTCGCTGAGCTTCGCGGTTTCGTTGAGAACCCAGCGGTCCAGCGGTTCCAGTTCGGGGGGGACGGCTCCCGGCTGGTAGTCGGTCAGGTTGCCCAGGAGGAAGCGGCAGGTGTTCCGTACCTTGACGTAGGCCTCAGAGGCGCTCTGCAGGATCTCCTCCGAGATCTTCACGTCCTCCTGGTAGTTGGACATGGAGACCCAGACGCGCACGATTTCAGCGCCCCGGCTGTCAAAGATTTCCTGCGGGTCCACGGCATTCCCCAGGGACTTGGAGAGTTTTTTGCCCTCACCGTCCACCACGAAGCCGTGGGTCAGCACCTGGCGGAAGGGCGGTGCATCACAGGTCTCCAGCCCCACCAGCAGCGAGTGCTGGAACCAGCCCCGGTGCTGGTCGCTGCCCTCCAGGTAGAGGTCGGCGGGCCAGGGCAGGTCCTCGCGGTGGCCGAGCACCGCGGCGTGGCTTGAGCTGGAGTCGAACCAGACGTCGAGGATGTCTTTTTCCTTGCGGAAGCGCGTGCCGCCGCAGGAAGGGCACTGCTTGTTGTCTTCCGGCAGGAAATCGGCGGCCTCCCGCTTGAACCAGCTGTCGGCCCCTTCCCGGGTGAAGATGTCGCACACCCGGTCGAAGTGCGCCGGGTCACTGTAGACGTGGTCGCAATCCTCGCAGTAGATCACCGCCACCGGCACGCCCCACTGACGCTGCCGGGAGATGCACCAGTCGGGGCGGTTGGCGATCATCCCCAGGATCCGGTCGCGGCCCCAGCCGGGAATCCAGGTGACGTTCTCCACCGCTTCCTCGGCCCGTTGCCGCAGGCCGGTCTCGGACATGGAGATGAACCACTGCTCGGTGGCGCGGAAGACGATGGGTTCCTTGCAGCGCCAGCAGTGGGGGTAGGAGTGTTGGAAATCCGCGCCGGAGAGAAGCATCCCCTTGTCACGGAGCAGGTCGACGATGCCCGGATTGGCCTCGAAAACCTGCACCCCCTCGAACTGGGGGACACGGCTGGTGAAGCGGCCGGAGTCGTCCACCGGCGCCAGGATCTCCAGCCCGTGCTGCGAGCCGAGCACGTAGTCGTCCTGACCGTGTCCGGGAGCGGTGTGGACACAGCCGGTGCCCTGGTCGAGGGTGACATACCTGGCGGTGAGGATCACCGATTCGCGGTCGATGAACGGGTGGCGGCAGGTGAGATTCTCCATCCGGGAGCCCTTGAACGACGCCAGTTCCGCCGGGGCCGCCAGCCCGCAGGCCTCGACGGTGGCTGCCAGACGTTCACGGGCCACGATCAGCACTTCGCCGCCGGTCTCCACAACCACATACTCGTATTCGGGGTGCACCGCGATGGCCAGGTTGGCCGGCAGGGTCCAGGGGGTGGTGGTCCAGATCACCACCGACACCGAACGCCCGGCCAGAGCCGGATCGAGGCCGGCCGGATCGCCATCCAGGGGGAACTTGACGTAGATCGAGTGGGAGGTGTGGTCGTGATACTCCACTTCCGCCTCGGCCAGGGCGGTGCGGCAGTCGGCGCACCAGTAGACCGGCTTCAGACCGCGGTACACGCCGCCTTTTTCGAAGAACCGGCCCAGCCGCCTGACGATCTCCGCCTGATACTCGAAGCTCATGGTCAGGTAGGGTTCGTCCCACTCGCCGAGAATGCCCAGCCGCCGAAAACTCTTCCGCTGGATTTTCACATGCTTTTCGGCATAGCTGCGGCATTTGCGGCGGAATTTGTACAGGGGCAGCTGACCTTCCTGGTCCTTCACCAGCTTGTCCACCTGCAGCTCGATGGGCAGCCCGTGGCAGTCCCAGCCGGGGCGGTAGGCGGCATCGAAACCGCTCATGGTCTTGTACTTGACCACGATGTCCTTGAGCACCTTGTTCAGTGCCGTCCCGGCGTGGATATTGCCGTTGGCATAGGGAGGGCCGTCGTGAAGCACAAAAGTGGGCTTGCCCTGCCGTGAATCCCTGATGGCCTGGTAGAGGCCCTGCTCCTCCCAGCGTGAGATCAGTTGCGGTTCGCGCATGGGGAGGTTGGCCTTCATCGGGAAGGCGGTGCGGGGAAGGTTCAGCGTTTCTTTCAGTTTCTTGCTCGAGCTGCTCATGTTCCACGTCCTTGAGGCGAATTTTGTCGGGGCACGGTCCGCCCCTCGAATGCAGGCGTGGACGGGATCCGGATCAATGGAGACAGAAAGGCCCCGGGGAAGCGGTATTGTTAGCACCGGGGCCGGTTTTTGTCAAGAATCCCGGGGGCAGGGAATGCCATCGGCCCCGGGGCCTGCAATGGTGTTACTATAGTTCTGTTCAACCGTATGGCCACGCGGCCGGAGCGGCCGCTTCACCAGGAGGTCAGGGGTGCAGATAAAGAGATGGATCAAGGGATGCCGCCGCCCGGCGGTGACGCTGCTGGCGCTGCTGGTCCTGTCCGCCGCCGGGTTCCACTGCGGGGGAGCAAAGGACCCGGTGATGGAGATCCTGGCCGCCAGGGCCGACTACACCGTGGAACTCAAGGGGTTCACCGAGAAGAGGGGCCAGTGGGACGAGGCGGTGGGGACGCTGCTTTCAATTTTTGTGTTCAACGATTCCGATGTCACCCTGGAGCAACTCACCGTGCGGTTGCGCCGCTTTGGTCCGGGCAGCCAGGACGTCCCGCTGGAAACCCGGCGGCTGACCCTCGACGTGAGCGACATTGCCACCAACCGCTCCGCGGAAATCATCAGGGAACTTCCCGGATTCGTGGCGGGTTCGCTTGATGGGCTGGTGGTGGACCTGGAACTGATGCCGGCGGAAGAGGAATACGGGGAATTCCCCGAACTGGCGGATGCCCTGGCGGCCCGGAACGGAGCGGCTCAGAAGTAGCCGGATTCAGCCCCGGCCGCCGTCCACTTCGAGTTTACCCTTGAAATACTCGATGGTCCGGCTGAGGCCATCCTCCAACCCGACCACCGGTTCCCAGCCCAGCACCCGCTTGGCCTCGCTGATGTCGGGCTGCCTCGTCTTGGGGTCGTCCACCGGCAGGTCCTTGAAGATGATGCGGCTCTTGCTGTTGGTCTGCGAAATGATCTGTTCGGCGATCTGCAGCACGGTCATCTCCCGCGGGTTCCCGATGTTTATCGGTTCCACACGGTCGGATACCAGCAGCCGGCAGATCCCCTCCACCAGGTCGCTGATGTAGCAGAAGCTGCGGGTCTGGTTCCCCTTGCCGAAGACGGTGACGTCCTGGTCACGCAGGGCCTGGGCGGCAAAGGTGGGCACGGCACGGCCGTCGTTGATCCGCATCCGCGGGCCAAAGGTGTTGAAGATTCTCACGATACGGGTGTTGACACCGTGATACCGGTGGTAGGCCATGGTCAGCGCTTCCGAGAAACGCTTGGCCTCGTCATACACCCCGCGGGGCCCGATGGGATTGACATTGCCCCAGTAGTCCTCGGTCTGGGGGTGGACCAGGGGGTCACCATATATCTCGGAGGTCGAGGCCAGCAACAGGGTAGCCTTCTTCTCCTTGGCCAGGCCCAGGGCCTTGTGTGTTCCCAGGGACCCGACCTTCATGGTCTGGATCGGCATTTCCAGATAGTCGATGGGGCTGGCCGGGCTGGCAAAGTGGAGGATGTAATCCAGCTCCCCGGGGACATGGATATAGTTGGTGATGTCATGCTTGATGAAGAGGAAGTTTTCATTCCTCATTAGGTGCGCGATGTTGTCGATATCGCCGGTGCTCAGGTTGTCCAGCACGATCACCTGGCAGCCCTTGTCCAGGAGATACTCGGAAAGATGGGATCCGATGAAACCGGAACCGCCCGTGATCAGAACCTTTTTACCCTCGATCTGCATCAGCATCTCTCCCTGTTTCCCGTCAAAACCTTTAATACTTCGGCAGTACAACTTTCCTGAAGAAAAACCATTATAGTCCAATCGGGGCAAAGATCAATTGCGGTGTCTGCGGCCTTGATTCCGGCACCTTGTTCCCGAGCGACCTTGGAGCGCTTCGCGACGGGAGCGAGGAATAAGGTGCCGGAGTCAAGGCCGATAAAGCGTTTTGAATCGCGGGTCAGTAGGCATTCTTCTGGGAGAAGAAACCCCGCCAGATGGTGAGCCACATGATCTTGAAGTCGAGGCCCAGCGACCAGTTCTCGATGTAGTAGAGGTCGTACTCAATCCGCTTGGTCACCGAGGTGTTGCCGCGCCAGCCGTTGATCTGGGCCCAGCCGGTGATGCCGGATTTGACCTTGTGCCGCAGCATGTACTGGGGGATCTTGCGCTTGAATTCCTGGACGAAGTTGGGACGCTCCGGGCGCGGGCCCACCACGCTCATGTCGCCGCGGAGCACGTTGAAGAACTGGGGCAGTTCGTCGATGCTCAGGCGCCTCAGCCAGGAGCCGAACGTGGTCCGCCGGGGGTCGTCCTCCCGGGCCCACACCGGTCCGGTATCCGATTCAGCGTCCATCTTCATGGTACGGAATTTGAACATCACGAACGGTTTCCCGTCCATGCCCATGCGTTCCTGGGAATAGAGGATCGGTCCCTTCGAGCCCAGCCGAATGCCAAGCGCGGCCAGCAGGAACACCGGGCTGAGCAGCACCAGGGCCAGCAGGGAAAAGATCACGTCCACCGAGCGTTTGATCAGGTAGTGGAATTCGTGGAGCGGCGAGCGGTCGAGGTCCACCACGGGGAGCCCGTCCAGGTCCTCCACGCCGGCACGGAAGGTGATGAACTCCATCAGATCCGGTACCACCTTGATCCCCACCAGCTGTTCCCGGGCCACGACGAAGAGTTCGAGCATCCGGTCGTGGGCCGTCAGCGGCAGGGCCACGTAGATCTGGTCCACGTGCCGGTCCACGTTCCGTTCCTCAATGATCTCCCCCAGCTGGTCCAGGGTGCCCAGCACCGGAACGCCGTGGTAGACCAGTGACTGCTTTTCCGGGTCGTCGTCGATGAAGCCCTCCACCCGGTAGCCCAGCTCGCTGTGCTGGGAGATCTTGTCCACCAGGTTCAGACCCACCACACCGGCTCCGGCAACAACGATCCGGATCAGGTTGTATCCCCGGGCGCGGATATATTCCAGGTAGCCGCGGAATATCTGCCGGGTGGCAAAAACCAGGAACACGTCAAGGATCAGGAAAATTACCAGGGCGAACCGCGAGTGCTGGTACTGGATGTTCTCCACCCGCAGAAAATAGACGCGGTAGAAGAGATCGAAGGGCAGCAGCAGCGCCCCGGCCAGCAGCACGCTCACCGTGGTGAGCAGGAAGGTCTCCACCCGCGACCGGCCTCGGGACAGCCGGTAGAGGCTGTTGACGTAGAAACAGAGGGGCCAGATGAGCAGGATGAAGGGAACCAGCTTGAGATATTCCAGGAAGGCCGGGATCCCCTTGTGCACCGGGAAGAGGTAGAAGCGGAGGACATAGGCCGAGAGGTAGGCCAGCAGGGTGGCCCCGAGGTCACCGGCGAGATAGGTCAGGGCGATGATCCGGTTTCTGCTCTTGATCATCTTCGCTCGGTCACTCCCCGTTTTCGGTCTGTGCCATCCCGCCGGGGGTACGGCATTCTTCCACGAACCGGGCCATGTTCCGCTCAAAGGACCGGTGTGAGAACCGCAGGGCGTTCTCCCTTATCTCATCGATATTTAACTGCAAGCCCTCCAGCCTGTCAACCGCGGCGAGCAGGGATTCGGAGGTCTGTTCGGGGAACAACACGCCGGTCCTGCCGTCAACCACGCTCTCCAGGGCCCCGCCCTGGCCCAGAGCCACCACCGGTCGACCGCAGGCCTGGGCTTCCACCAGCGCCAGACCGAAGTCTTCCACAGCGGCATAGATGAAGGCGCGGCAGCCGCGGTACTGGGCCACCAACTGGTCCAGGGGCAGGGTGCCGAGAAATTTCACCGAGGGTCCGGCCATGCTGCGCAGGCGCTGCTCCTCCGGGCCGAACCCGATGATACGCAGTTCGGCTCCGCTGCGGTTGAAGGCTTCGATGGCCAGTTCCACACGTTTGTACGGCGAGAGGGCGGAGACAAGCAGGTAGTAAGGATCACCGGATTCCCCGGGGCCGGGGGTGAACGCCTCCACGTCCACCGGGGGATGGATCACCGCGGCGTCGCGGTCGTAGTGCCGGCGAATCCGTTCGGCCACATGCGCTGAATTGGCGATGAACTGGTCCACCCTGTTGCTGCTGGTCCGGTCCCAGGCCCGCAGGTAGCGGGCGACATGGGGGATCAGCAGGCGGGTCAGGGGCCCGGTGCGGCCCGGCCCGAAATAGTCCTGGTACATGTCCCAGACATAGCGCATGGGCGTATGGCAGTAACAGATGTGGGGCGTCCCCTCGGGAACCCGTACGCCCTTGGCCACACAGTGGCTGGAACTGATCACCAGGTCGAACCCCTGAAGGTCGAACTGTTCGATGGCCGTGGGCAGGAGAGGCAGGTACTGGCGGTAGTAGCGCAGGGCCAGGGGCAGGTGCTGGATCAGCGATGTGCGGATCTCCATCCTTTCGATGGTCTCTGGCTGGCTGCCCTTCCGGTGCACCAGGGTGAAAATGGTGGCCGCAGGGTAGAGACGGCAGAGCGAGAGCAATACCTGTTCGCCGCCGCGAAACCCGGTGAGCCAGTCATGGACCAGGGCGATATTCATGGGGGTATTGTACAGGCAGCGGTGGGAGCCGATCAACGAAGGGCGATCAAAGCAGCGAGCGGTACAGGGCAAGGGTCCGGCGGGCCGTATCCGACCAGTGGAACCGGCCGGCACGGTCAGGCCCCAGGCGTGCCGCTCTCTCCGCTGTTTCCGCATTGCCGGCATGGCTCATGATACTCCGGGCGATGTCTTCCGGGTCGCCGGGATTACAGTACTCGGCGGCGTCACCCAGCACCTCCTCCAGGGAGCCGCAGGGGGAGGCCAGCACCGCCGTGCCGCAGGCCAGGGCCTCCAGGGGCGGCAGTCCGAACCCCTCGTAGAGCGACGGAAAGAGGAAGAGGTCGGCTCCGCGGTAGAGAACGGGCAGCAGATGGTCCGGCAGGTGCCCCAGGGCCGCCAGTTTCCCGGGGCGGGGCAGGACGGCAGCGCGCTGCCCCAGTCCCTGCTGGGAGGAGAGGTCCCGGCCCACCAGTACCAGCGAATGGTCCCATGCCTGGTCCAGGGTCTGGCAGCGTCCAAAGGCCTCCAGTACACCGGACAGGTTTTTGTGCGGCTTGAAGTTGCCCACAAAGAGGAGATACGGCCCCTGGATGCCAAGCCGGTGGAGTTCCTCGCGGTCGGCCTGGAGTTCCTCTATTGTGATGGCGGGCCGGAAACGGCTGTCCACCCCGTAGGGAATGACACCGATTTTTTCCGGGGCGGTCCCCGGGCAGTGCTGCAGCAGATCGGCACGGCTGGCCGCCGATCCGGTGATCACCGCATGGGATCGTGCGGCGGCCCGGCGAATGAAGTGGCGGGCGTAGAGCAACGCGGTCCGGGACGGCAGATACTGGGGAAATATCAGGTGGATCAGGTCGTGAACCGACGTCACCACCCGGGCTGGCAGGGGACCGTGGGGCAGCACGTAGTGGGTGCTGTGGTAGAGGTCGATGCCCTCCCGGCGCAGGGCCAGGGGCAGGGAAATATGCTCACCCAGGGAGTAGGAGCGGCTGTCCTGCCGGACCATGGTGAAGCGGGAGTCGCCCCCGGTGGCCGCCCGGCAGACATCCAGGGCCTGCGGCCCGCCAAAGAGTGTGAATGAGAGGTCTGCCGGCTGGCCGGCCAGCCCGCGGACCAGTTGTTGGATGTAACGGCCGATGCCGAAATCGTTGGCCTTGCGTACATCGATGCCGATCTTTCTGTCCATGGCCCTCAACCCTCTCCCTCCCCGGTGTTCACTGCCGCACCGGCGATGAGCGACAGGGTCTCCGCCGCCGTGCGATCCCAGTCAAAGCGTTCCCCGGCGAGGCGGCTTCGTTCCAGCCTGGCTGACCATGGTTCAGCGGCCGACAGGGACAGCTGGTCAAGGATAGTCAGGGCCAGCGCCCCGGGCTCGCGGCCCGGGTAGAGGCAGGCCAGGCCGTGGAAGTTCTCCTTCAATGCATGACCGTCGGTGGTGATCACCGGGCACCCCGAAGCCAGGGCCTCCAGCGGCGGGAGGCCGAACCCCTCGTATTCGGAGAGATAGACGGTGAGGGCCGCGGCGTTGTAAAGAACGGCCAGGTCCTCGTCGCTGATATACCCCGGTGCGGCGATACGGTCGTCGATGCCGTGGCGGGCGGCCAGCCCGAAGAGATCGATGGCCGGCCAACTGCGGTTCTCTCCGGCAAAGACCAGGGTCAGGTCCGGGTCGGACTTGAGCACCTGGGCAAAGGCTTCCAGCAACAGCGGGATCATTCGGCGGTTGAGGATGGTGCCGGCATGGAGGACGATCCGGCCCCGAATCCCCAGTTCCCGGCGCAGACGGCCCTCTGCCGACGGTTGTTCTTCCGGCTGGAACCGGCGGTCGGCGGCCAGGGGCACGGAAACCACCCGCTCCGGCGGGAGGTGGTAGCGGCTGATCAGTTCGCTCCTGGAGAATTCGGAGATGGTGAGCACCAGCCTGGCCGAGCGGCAGGCACGGCGGCAGGTCTGGCGGCGCCGCAGGGCCTGTCGCCGGGGAAACCACTCGGGGTGCGCCTCGAAGGAGATGTCATGGACGGTGACCACCGCCGGGCAGGGCCGGCGAAAGGGCAGGCTGTATGCCGGGGAGAAGAGAACGTCGGGTCGGTGGCGGAAGAGGCGCCGGGAAAAGGAGAATTGCTGCCACAGGGTGTCGCGACCGGGAACAAACTCGGGCCAGCGGCGGATACGGGTCACCGGGAAGAACCGCTCGGGGGGCTGGGGCGAGGCGTCCGGCCGGTCATCCATATACAGAGTGAAGCTGTGACCGGGGTCCCGGGAGGATGAGGCGTGCCAGAAACTGAGCAGGTTTGCCAGGTAGCGGCCCACGCCGGTGGGTGCTCCCGTGGCCTCCCGTGCGTCGATGGCGATCTTCACGTTGTCACTCCAGTTCGCGGTAAAGGCTGAGCAGCTTTTCCGCCGAATCGCGCCAGCGGAACTGCTGGCACCGCTCCGCACCCCGCCGGACCAGGTCCAGACGAAGAGCGTTGTCGGTGAGCAGGTCGGCCAGGCCGTGGCACAAGGCGTCCTCGTCCCCGACCTCAACCAGCAGGGCGGCGTCACCGGCCACCTCCGGGATGGCTGATGTCTTCACCGATGCCACCGGGGTCCCCACGGCCATGGCCTCCAGCAGCGGCATGCAAAATCCCTCCTGGGAAGAGGTGATGACCAGCGCCGCGGCCCCGGCGTAAAAGCGCCAGGTCTCCTCCCGGGAACGATATCCGAGAAAGGAGACCCGCTCCAGAATACCGAGGTCGGCAGCCAGTTGCCGGAGCGCCGTGACATGATCCGTCCGGCCACCGCCCACCAGGGCCAGCCGGGGCGGAGCGTCGCGACCAAGGCGCTGAATCAGGCCGGCGTATGTCCGGAGCAGGAAGGGAACGTTTTTCCGCGGTTCAAGGGTGCCCACGAAAGCCAGGTATTTCCCGGTCTCCAGCCCCGGGAGCGGCGGTTGTCGCAGCTCATCGGCATTGTCCGGCACCGTGACACCGGGCCCGACAATGCGGATTTTACCCTGGGGAATCCCCAGCAACTCCACGATGTCGTCGCGGGTGAACCGTGAGATGGTCTGGATCAGATCGGCGTCCTCGGCACAGCGGCGAACCAGTCGCGGGTAATCGCGGCGGATCTCACCGCTGACCTGTTCCGGGTGCCGGACGAAGTGGAGGTCGTGGATGGTGACCACCCGGCGGCCACCACGGCTGGGCAGCAGCAGGGGGTGTGGCGAGTGGGCCACATCCACCGGGCCAAGGAAACACTCCACCGGCGGGAAGCGGTAGTTGTGCCAGAAATGGTTGAGCAGGCGCACCGGCAGGCGGTGGTCAGAGATGCTGAAATTCTGGTAGCCGGCGAATGCCGGGTGGCGGGCGCGCTGCTTCAGCGAGCTGGAGAAGAGCAGGTAGTGGTTCTCGCGGTCGATGGCCCCCAGCTCGGTGAGCAGGTTTTTGAAGAGCACGCCCACCCCGGTGCTCCGGCTGAGGAAGGGCCTGATGTCGATGGCGATTCGCATGGCGCCGCGGCCGCACAGCGGCCTGACCTCCGGTTGGTAGTGCTGAAAAGTCTCCTGAATAGAACAGCTTGTGATGGCCACCTGTTGTCCGGGCGGCGGCCTCTGAAGTGTAGCACAACGCCCGGGCGGCAGGAAACGGAGCGGCCCATTTGAAAGTCGAACCAAAATCATCTACAAAGGAGTGCACCGTACTGTGGTTCCATCACCTCGGGAGGGGAAATGTTCCTGTCCGCTTTCAGAAGAAAATTCCGCCGTCCCGGTCTGCTGCTGCACATCGGCGCTGGTGACAAGGACCTGCCGGGGTGGATCAACATCGACCGCGCGGACGGGCCGGGGATCGACCTGGTGGCCGATGTGACCCGGGGGCTTCGCTTCCGCGAAGCCGCGGCGGTCTATGCCGAGCACTTCCTCGAGCACCTGCCCCTGGAAAAGGCGGTGAATTTTCTTGTGGAGGTGCACCGTGTCCTCGCCCCCCAGGGGCTGGTGCGCATCACCACACCAAACCTCGAGTGGGTCTGGGCCACCCACTACCGGATGGACCTCGGCGAGGAGGAGAAAAGGATGAAGGCCCTGGGGATCAACCGGGCCTTCCATGGGTGGGGGCACCGCTTTCTCTGGAACCGTGAACTGCTGGGGCAGGTGCTGGACGCCTGCGGATTCGAGGACATCACCTGGTGCCGCCGGGGGGAGAGCCGGCACCAGTGCTTCCGCGGGCTCGAATCCCACGAGACCTATGTCGACGTGGGTGAACTGCAGCACGTGATCATCGCCGAGGCCTGCCGTGGGACGCAAAAGACGAAACGGCTGGAACAGTTCCTGGACCTGATTGACCAGGAGTATCTCGACCACCTGGAAAAGAAGTGAGACCGCTGTTGAACCTGGAACTGACTGCCTCACAGCGTGCCTTTCGCGACGAGGTGCGGGAATTTGCCGAACGGGAAGTCCAGCCGGCGGCCGCGGCCGCCGAGCCGTATTCCGAATTCCCCCGGAAACTCCTGCCCCGGCTGGCTGAAATGGGGCTCACCGGCATCGCCGTCCCCCGGGAATACGGCGGTCGCGGCCTGGACACGGTGAGCGCCTGTCTGGCCATACGCGAGCTGGCCGTGGCCTGCGCCTCCACCGCGGTCACCGTGCATGTCAACAATTTTGTCTACTGTGCGCCGCTGCTGCGCTGCGGCAGTGAGGAGCAGAAACAGGCCTTCCTCGTACCGGCGGCGGCGGGCCGGTTGCTGGGGGCCTTCGCACTCAGCGAGCCCGATGCCGGTTCCGACCCCTCGAGGATCAGTGCCGAGGCCCGGCCTGCGGGGGACGGCTACCTGGTGAGCGGCCGGAAGGCCTGGGTGACCAACGGGACCCTTGCTTCGTCCTACCTGGTGGTGGCCCGGGTGAACCGTGGCGGCCCTGGGGGAGAGACGGCCATCTTCATCGTTGACGGGCAGACCCCCGGTCTGGAGATCGGACCGCTGGAGCGGACTCTGGGTCTGCGTTCCGCCAGGGTCACCGGGATCAGCCTCGAGCGGTGCTTCGTGCCGGGGGCATGTCTGCTGGGCGACGAAAACCGGGGATTGAAACTGGCTTTGGACACGCTGCGGGCTTCGCGAATCGGGGTGGCGGCCCAGAGCATCGGCATTGCCCGGGCCGCACTGGGACTGGCCGGGCTCCGCCGGGGGGATCCGGAAACAGGGCAGGAGCTGGCGGCGGCTGCCGCCCGGGTGGAAGCGGGAAACCTGATGATGCTGCGGGCGGCGTGGCTGGTGGACCAGGATCCTCCCGGCCCGGTGTGCGAGGCGTCCATGGCCAAGCTCTTCTGTTCGGAAGCCGCGGTCAGCGCCGCCGAAACAGCCCTGGCCCACAGCGAGCCCGAAGCCATGGGGGAAGGGCACCCGTCCTCGAGGTACTGGCGGGACGCCAGGGTCACCACCATCTACGGCGGCCCGTCCGAGATCCAGCGGGGGTTGATCGCACGGCAGCTGCTGCACCCCGGTGAATGACCCGAAAGCCGTTATTTTGTTTGACCTTTCAGCCAATCTGTCCTACACTGCGTTGTTTTGAACGAATGTCGGCCTGAGGGTCGGCGGCTGGCCCGGAGGTGAGCGATGTCGGTGATTCGGAGCATGACCGGTTTCGGCGAGGGACTGGCCGAAAAGGAGGGCCTGTTCGAGGTGCGGGTGATCATGCGTTCCATCAACCACCGGCACTCGGAAATGCAGTTTCGCATGCCTCCGGAACTGGTGCTGCACGAGCCGGCTATCCGCCGTCACCTGGGCCGCAACTCCCGCCGGGGCAAGCTGGAGGTTTCGGTTCGTCTGAACCGGGAGCCGGGTACGGCCCAACTGCCGACGGTCAACCAGGAGCAGGCGTCGAAACTTTTCGAAGCGGCCCGGGAACTGGCAGCCGGTCTGGGCATCGAGGGTGGCCTGGACCTGGCAGGGCTGCTCCGGCTGCCCGGAGTTGTCCAGCAGGAGAGCGGCTCCGCGGACTTCGGCACGGATGAATTGCCGGTGGTGTTCCAGGCTCTGGACCAGGGATGGGATACCCTGGAAGTCTCGAAAGCCGCCGAAGGGCAGGCCTTGACCAGGGATCTTGAGCAGCGGCTGGAAACCCTGGAGCAGGGCCTGGAGCGGTTGAAGAAACTGGCCGCCGAGGTGGGACAGTTGTTGCTGGAGCGCTTGCGGCAGCGGTTGACCGAGCTGGATGCGGAAGTGGAACTGGACCAGGAACGGTTGATGCAGGAAGTGATCTTTTACGCCGATCGGGGGGACGTGACCGAAGAACTGGTCCGGCTGGAGACTCATTTCCAGGCCTTCCGGAAGGCGTTGACCGAGGGCAGCCCAGCCGGCCGGCGGCTGGAGTTCCTGCTGCAGGAAATTCACCGGGAAGTCAACACCACCGGGTCCAAGGTCCGGATGCCCGAACTCTCTTCCATTGTGATCGAGATGAAGTCCGACCTGGAGAAAGTCCGGGAGCAGGTGCTCAACCTCGAGTGAGGGGCGCGGTTGATGGCCGGAACACGAGGGCGGGGAAATCTGATCGTGGTGGCCGGCCCGTCCGGGTCGGGGAAAACCAGCCTGGTCTCCCTGGCCCTGGAGCGTCTGCCCTCGGTGGCCTTTTCGGTTTCCTGGACGTCGAGGCCGCCGCGGGACGGTGAGCAGGAGGGGCGGGACTACCGTTTTGTTTCCCGTGAACAGTTCCTTGAGGCGGTGGACCGGGGACGCTTTCTCGAGCATGCCACGGTCCACGGCAACCTGTACGGGACGTCGCGGGAAGAGGTGGATCGTCTGCTGCAGGACGGCGTCGACGTCCTGCTGGATATCGATGTCCAGGGAGCGGAGCAGGTTCGCCTGAACCTGAACCGGGAAGGTGACCAGGGGGCGATCACCATCTTTGTCGCACCACCCGACCTGGAGGAGTTGGGACGGAGGTTGCGCCACCGCGAAACCGATTCGAAGGATACCATCCGGACGCGGCTGGAGAACTCGCTGGCCGAGATCTCCCGCGCCGGTGAATTCGACCATATACTGATTAATGAAGATCTGGAGATCTGCTATCAACAGTTTGCCTGCATCGTCAGCGCCGCCCGGAGCGCGTCGCGGCGGATGACTGGCGAGATCGGCGAGTTGTTTCCCGGACGGTGAGCACGCCGCAGGAGAAAAAGGGTGAACATGGTGCCTGAAAGAGAAATAGACAGCAAGTTTCGACTGATCACCATCGCGGCGAAGCGTTGCGAGCAACTGCACCGCGGTGCCCGGCCGAAGTTTGACACCGATTCCAAGAAATGGGCTTTCGTGGCCCTGGAGGAAGTCCGGCGGGGGCTGATCGACTTCGAGATCATCGATGAGGTTGTGGATACCCCGGTGGAGGACTATGACAGCGACGTCTTCCTCGAGGGAGACATGGCCGCACCACTGGACATCGAACCGCCGCTGGTGATCGTCACCGAAGGCGACGAGGACGACAACCCCGCACCTGAGGCGAAGAAGGCCCGGGCACTGGCCGCTGCCGACGATGGTGCTCTGGAAGGTGTGGAGAACGACGTCGAAGAAAGCGATGACTGAGGACGCCAGAATCCACGTGGCCCTCGGTGTTTCCGGCGGCATCGGGGCCTACAAGGCGGCGGGTCTCGTGCGGGCGTTGCGCACCGGCGGTGCGGCGGTGACCGTCCTGATGACCGCCAATGCCACACAGTTCATCACACCCCTGACCCTGCAGACCCTCTCCGGCAACCGGGTGCTTCTCCAGCAGTTCGATGGCGTCAGCAGAGAGTGGGACGTGGAGCACGTCTCGCTGGCCAAAAGGGCCACCTGCCTGCTGGTGGCACCGGCCACGGCCAACATCATCGGCAAGTTCGCCAACGGCATCGCCGATGATTTCCTCTCGACCTTCTACACCGCATACGACGGGCCGGTCCTGGTGGCCCCGGCGATGAACACGGTGATGTACCAGCACCCGGCGGTGCGGCACAACCTTGACGTGCTGCGCCGGCGTGGGGTGGAAATCATCGAGCCGGGCAGCGGTTTCCTGGCCTGCGGCGACATCGGGCCCGGGCGCCTCGCCGAACCGGAGGAAATCGCCCGGCTGGTGCTCGAGACCCACGGCCCGGACGCGGATGGCGAACTCCTGCGCGGGATCAGGGTCACGGTCACTGCCGGGCCCACCCGGGAAGCCATCGATCCGGTGCGCTTTCTCACCAACCACTCAAGCGGGAAAATGGGCTATGCCCTGGCCCGGCAGGCCGCCCGACTGGGGGCGGAGGTCACCCTGGTCAGCGGCCCTGTGGACCTGGCTCCGCCAGCCGGTGTGCGGTTGGTCTGCGTGGTCAGCTGCGAGGAGATGCACCGCGAGGTGATGAGACTGTTTCAGGATACCGACCTGCTGCTGATGGCCGCGGCCCCCGCCGATTACCGTCCGGAGAGCATGGCCGAGGAAAAAATCCACAAGGGGGATGGCCCGCTGCGGCTGGATCTCCGGCGCACCGGGGACATCCTTGCCGAGGCCGGATCCCTAAGGGCGGATGGCCAGGTGCTGGTGGGCTTTGCCGCCGAGACCGTGGAGTCGTTCGAAACGGCGGCCCGGGATAAGCTGCAGCGCAAGGGCCTCGACCTGATCGTGGCCAACCGTGTGGGCCAGCCGGGCACCGGGTTCGGGGCCGAGGAGAATGCCGGGGTTTTGCTGGGCCGGGACGGCAGCCGCATCGCAATCGAAAAAATGACCAAGGACCGGATGGCGCTGGTCATCCTCAGGCAGGCCGGGGCCGTACTCCATGACCGTCGAAAAGGGCAGTGATCCGGACCGCCGGAATCTTCACCGCCAGGTGAAGGGCTGGCTCGAGTTTCTCCAACAGGCAGGCTGCCCCGGCCTCCCGCCGGCCGACCGTGCCGCCGCTCCCCAACCCGTTGCCGAAGAGAGGCCAGCCATGGAAACACTGGAGATGGTGCGCGAGGACCTGGGGGACTGCCAGCGCTGCCCGCTGGCCGAGGACCGGAACCACCTGGTCTTTGGCGAGGGGAACCCCACCGCCGACCTGATGTTCGTGGGCGAGGCCCCGGGACGGGACGAGGACCAGCAGGGACGGCCCTTTGTGGGCCGGGCCGGCCAGTTGCTGACAAAAATCATCGAGGCCATCGGGCTGCGCCGGGATGACGTGTATATCGCCAACATCCTCAAGTGCCGGCCGCCGGGTAACCGCAATCCGGAGCCGGCCGAAGTGGCGGCCTGCTCGCCCTTTCTTTTCCGGCAGATCGAGGCGATCCAGCCCCGGGTGGTCTGTGCCCTTGGCGCCTATGCCGCCCGGACACTTCTGGAAACGGAGCGGCCGATCTCGAAGCTGCGAGGCCGGTTCCACGAGTATCGCGGACGGCTGCTGATGCCCACCTACCACCCGGCCTACCTGTTGCGTAACCCCGGAGCCAAACGGCCGGTGTGGGAGGACATGCAGCTGGTGCGGGATCTGCTCAATGAAGGGCAGGGTGACCATGAAGGGTGAGCGGGCCGATTCCCCTGGCCGGTTCGCCCGCATCGCCCTGGTCCGCCCGGTTCCCAGGCTGTTCAGCTATGGCGTTCCCCCCGCAATGGCCGATCAGGTGAAAGTCGGGGCCAGGGTGCGGGTGCCCCTGGGACGCGGCACCGGCACGGCTGTGGGATTTGTCACCGGGTTCACCGATGACCCGGGCATCGATCCTTCACGGGTAAAACCACTGCTCGATCTGATGGACGCGGAGCCGCTGGTGGACCGGCGCATGATGTCGCTGACCCGCTGGATGGCGGACTACTACCTCTGCGCCTGGGGTGAACTGCTCGCCTCGGCCCTGCCGCCAGGGGGCCGGCTGCCCCCCCCGCGGGAGGTGACCATGGTGCGCGCGGCCGCCGGGGCTCCTCCGGCCGAGACCGTGCCCGCACAGCAGAAGGCACGGAAACGGGTGCTGGAGCACCTGGAAGGATTGTCCGACCCTGGCGGAGAGGTGGAAGCCTCGAAGATCCGGGATTCCTGCCGGGTGACCACCGCCGTGCTCCGGGGTATGGCCGAAGCCGGATTGATCTGCCTCGATACACGTCCGGCTAGCTCGGAGCCGGGGGAGGGGAAGACAGCCGGCGCCGAGACGCTGGAGCTCACCCCCGAACAGTCGGCAGCCCTGGAGCAGGTGAACGCCGCCCTGGCCCAGGGCGAATTCACCACATTTTTGCTTCACGGTGTCACCGGCAGCGGCAAGACCGAGGTCTACCTCCGGGCGGCGTCAGCGGCGCTTGCCGCGGGAAAGAGCGTCCTCTACCTGGTGCCGGAGATCGCGCTCACCCCGCTGCTGGCGCGGGAGATCAACAATCGCTTCGGCGATCTGGCCGGATTGATTCACAGCGGTCAGACGGCGACCAAGCGGCGTGAGCAGTGGCGCCTGGTGCGGCAGGGGCGGGTTCGGGTGGTGCTGGGGGTCAGGTCGGCGCTCTTTGCACCGCTGCGCAACCTGGGTCTGGTGGTTGTGGACGAGGAGCACGAGACCACCTACAAGGCAGGGGACAGCCCGAGGTTCCATGCCCGGGACATGGCTCTGGTGCGGGCCCAGCGGGAAAAAGCGGTGGCCATGCTGGGGTCGGCCACGCCATCAATGGAGTCCTACCACAACGCCGAGAAGGGGAAATACCACCTGCTGGAACTGGAGCACCGGATCCACCACCGGCCCCTGGCGGCCATCGAAGTGGTGGACATGGCTGACGAGTTTCGCCGCCGCGGGAAACAGGTGATCCTCTCCGATCGGCTCATCAAGAAACTCGAGGGCACCGTCTCCCGCGGTGAGCAGGCCATGGTCCTGCTCAACCGCCGGGGATACGCCGCCTTCCTGGTCTGC
The DNA here is from genome assembly GCA_965531145.1 of uncultured bacterium. Taxonomy (GTDB): domain Bacteria; phylum Acidobacteriota; class JAQAZP01; order JAQAZP01; family JAQAZP01; genus JAQAZP01. The sequence goes on from CBESOE010000011.1 coordinate 41,046, forward strand.
CGCGAGTGCGGTGCCGTGGCCGGCTGCGGCCAGTGCAGCGTCAAACTGACCTGGCACCGGGGCGACGACCGGCTGCGCTGCCACCACTGCGGCCACCAGAAACCCTACAGCGGCACCTGCGAGGCCTGCGGCGGCACCTTTCTCCAGCAGATGGGCTGCGGTACCGAGCAAGTGCAGGAGGAGTTGCAACTACTTTTTCCCGACAAGCGGGTGGACCGGCTGGACCAGGACACGGCCCGGGGGGACCGGGCGTGGAACATCCTCGGTGACTTTGCCGACGGGGCCACCTCGATCCTGGTGGGCACCCAGATGATCGCCAAGGGCCACGATTTCCACCGGGTGACGCTGGTGGGCATCCTCAACGCCGACAGCAGTCTGGGCATCCCCGACTTCCGCACGGGTGAGCGCACCTTCCAGCTGCTGACCCAGGCGGCGGGACGGGCCGGACGCGGGCGACGGCGCGGGGAAGTGGTGATCCAGACCTTCACTCCGGACCACTTTTCCATTCGCTGTGCCAGCGAGCAGGATTACCCGGCATTCTACAACCGGGAGATCCGCAGCCGGCAGAGCATCGGCTACCCGCCGGCAACCTCCATGTGCTGTATCGTGGTCCGTGGTCGCGACCCGCTGCGCACCGGCGAGCTCGCCGGTGACCTGGGACGGTTGCTGCGCCGCCTGGCCCCGGCAAGCGGACTGCGCATCCTCGGCCCGGTTCCCGCGCCCCTGTGGAAGGTCAAGGCCTGGTACCGGCACCAGATCATCCTCCGCTCCCCGCACCGGGGCCGGCTGCACGCTTTCCTCCGCCGGGCCCTGGAAGAGGCCGCCACGCTTCCCCGGTTCAGCCCCTCAGCGCTCCAGGTGGATGTGGACCCCTACCACCTGCTGTAGCTGTCACAGCGAGATAAATTGGGGACGGTTACCTATTGAGTACGTACACTTGTCCCAATGAAATGGTAACCGTCCCCAATTTCCCACTCGCGATGACAAAATAAACCCCTCCGGACCCGCGGGCCCGGAGGGGTGTGAAATGTCATCGATGGCGACGTGCGGCTCAGGGAGCCATGGCGGTCACCGTGGCGCTGTCGCTGTCCGTGTCTCCGGAAGGCGCATAGGGCGGCTGGTTGTACGGGGCGGGAGTCACGTCCACACCGTGGAGGGTGAAGACGTTGTCCCCGATCAGCGAGCCGAGAGCCGGGATGTTCTGGACCCAGACGGTGGAGAAGACCTCCCCGCCGCTGAGATTGGTCCAGCCGGCACGCCAGTTGGTGTAGGGCACACCGCTGGCGTTGACCAGGTCAACACGGCCGGCAACCTGCCTCTGCTCACCGGCCAGCAGGTTGGTCAGCATGGCGGTGAACTGGGTGTTGAAGGGCACCGTACCGGATGAGGGGTTGGCGTCGAGGGAGACTTCAAAGGTGTCCTGGGGAACCACCGAAGTGGTGCCCACCAGTTTGAAATCGTCGATGTTCCAGCCGCCGAACTCCGTGCCGCCGTCGCTCTCCATGTGGTATTCGATCACCACCGAGGCATTGTCGTCGGCCAGGGCCGAGATGTCGATGTCATGCACCATCCACTCGCTGTCCATGTGGTTCCCGCTCACCGCGTTCTGCCAGACCTGGGTGCCGTTGACATAGATGGTGGCCTGATCGTATTGAGCTTCCTCGACGGTGAGCCAGCGCATGTAGCGCAGCCGCACACCGCTGAACCCGCTGCAGTCGATGATCTGGGACTGGATGTAGTTGTGGACGTCGGCATAGTAGTTGCCGTTCCAGCCGTCAGGCGCCAGGTCGTTGCCCCAGATGTTGGAACCGGAGTAGGCGCTGGTGGGATCGTAGGCGTTGGGGCCCGGGGAGCCGAGCATCCAGTCGTCCTGGGCCGCAACTTCGTAGTGGGTCCAGCCGCCTTCTCCGCTCTCCATGTCGTCGAAGAAGATGGTGCTGAAACCCACCAGGAAACTGAAGGTGGAGGCCGGGGCGGTCCGGGGCAGGGTGCCCGGTCCCTCGTCGTCCTCGCCATAGAGATAGTAGCTGACGTTGGCTCCCACGCCCTGGGCCGGAATGTAGCCGAGATACTCGTCAGGGGTGCCGGTGGCGGTCAGCGGCACGCTGTTGAAAGAGCCGCCGTCCACCTGGTAGCGCACCTCCAGGGAGCCGGTGTGCAGGGTGCTGGTGATGGAATTGACCGTGGTCACAACCTCGTAGGGGCTGACGGTATCCGGGGTGTCGGCCAGCGGGGTGTGGGTGAAGATCACGCCGGTGGGGACCACGTATTCCGTGAGCCCGTGTTCCGAGAAGGCGGTGTTGATCTCGACAAAGTTTGGCGTGTAGTTGGCCAGGTTGCCGTCGTCGTCGTCGATCACCAGGTAGGCGTGGTAATCGTCGAGGTAGTGGTCCGACGTGTACATGTGCAGGAAGAAGAGTTCCTGCAATTTGGTGATGGCCGGCTTCTCGCCCAGTTTGGCCCGGAGGTAGATCAGCAGGTCGTAGTTCGTGGAGCCAATGATCTGACCCTCGTAGTGTACCTCGCCGGTATCCTCGGGGTAGGTGTAGTTGGTGCAGACTTCGCGCACCGGAGAGCCGTCGGTATGGAAATAGGGCCCCACCTCGCAGCTCTCGGTCTTCATCATCGCGGTGACGTCGCTCCAGCCCTCGGATGAGGCGCCGTCGTAGATGCCGCTGATGTTGTCGTCCAGCCCGTGGCCCCACTCGTGGGCTATCACGTCGAACAGTTCGCCGGTGTTGTTGCAGCCGCCGCCGGCGAGGAAGAAATTGACATCGCTGTAGTCGTAGTACGCATTGCAGGTGTCGTTGATGTTGACGTTCACCCCAAGGCGCTGGTCGAACCAGGTGGGGTGGATATAGTCCATGGCCAGGCGGCGGATGCGGTCCAGGGCGAAGTAGGACGTGCGCTCGGCCATGGTGGAGTTGCTGTCGTCCCACATGATGTCCTGGCCGGCGCCGGCGCCGGTGAAGGAGACCGAGCCGTCGGCGCCGGCCATGTTGTTCACGTTCCAGTAGGGGCCGTAGAGTTCGGCCGAGATGGTGTGGTCGCCAGTGGCCGGCGAGCTGTAGAACCCATCGATGTCGGTGGTGACGCTGGTCTCGCCGCTGATGTCCACGGTGAGGTCGGGCATGGGCATCTCCACCACCGGGTTGGCCACGTGCCGTTCGTAGACGTCGGCGATGACGGTGCCGTTGATGGCGAAAAACACGTAGTCCCAGCGGGCAACGATGGTGCCGTCATGGGCGTCGACGAAGTAGTGCAGGTTCTGCGGGCCGTCAACCCGGCGGAGGTTCACCTTCTGCACCAGGTGGTACTGGAAAGCGCCGCCCACCGTGGGCTGCACTGGGAAGTAGAGCAGGTCGCCCACGGATTCCAGGGTGTCCACACCGTGCTGGAACCCGCAGTCGGCCTGGGCGATCTCCAGGGCTTCGAGACCGTCGATCTCCGTGCGGGAATCAAGGGCCAGATCGGGGAAGCAGTCGGAGCCGAACTGTACCAGCCGGCCGAACTTGTAACGGAGGTAGACGTCGCTGGCGTAAACCGGGATGCCGTCCACCACCCGCTGGAAGTGGATAAACCAGAGCTCGTTATCCTGGCCCAGATTGATCGATTTGTCCTTCAGCATCAGTTCGGACTGGTCCACCATGAACAGATCGTTGTTGGCACTGATGAAATCCCGGCTGATCTTTTCCACCGCTTCCAGGGTCAGGTCACCGTCGGGAAGCAGGGGCAGGCCCTCGCCCCAGACGATATGCGGGGTGCCGGTGCCGGGATACCAGCGCACCTGCCAGTTCTCACCGTGACGGGCAAGAAAATCCTGCCACAGGGGACGATCTGAAAGAGCCGCCTGAATGGCCGGATCGCCGGCGGGACGCTGGATGCCCAGGGGATGGACGCTGTGCACCAGGGGCTGGTTGGCAAAGACGGCTGTTTCCGCCGCATGCCCGGTAAAGGCGGAAAGATCGGTGGTGATGCCGGTGATGGCAACCACTGCAAAGAGCAGGGCAGCGATCAGGGAGTAACTTCGTTTCATCGGTGACTGAGCCTCCTGTTGATGGGGAGCATGGCCCGTTGCCGCAGATTCAGAAAACCGTTCAGCAACGGAGATGGCACTGGAATGATTGCTGGAATACGGTGAGCCAGGTTGGCTAGAAAAGGCTTCCGTCCACATCTGTATGATGGATAATACAGAATCCCGACTCTTTTAGTCAAGTAACTGTTGATTTTTCGGTTGAAGGGGACCTGATAAGTATTTGCAGGTCAAGGACATTGGTCTGTGTGGGGCCGGTGACCAGCAGGTCGTCCAGGGCCTCGAAAAAGGGAAAGGAATCGTGTTTCAGCAGGGCTTCGACATGGTCGAAACCGGCGGCCCGCGAGCGGGCGAGACTGCTGCTGTCCACAATTGCCCCGGCCGCACTGGTGGGCCCGTCGCTGCCGTCGGTACCGGCGCTGAGCAGAAGGGAACCCGGCCGCTCCGCCAGCAACGGGACGGCGGCCAGCGCCAGTTCCATATTCCGGCCCCCCAGGCCGTGGTCTCGGGGAAGGGTGACGGTGGTCTCACCTGCAGAGAGTCGGCAGGAAAGAGCATCGCCGTCGGGCGGGTCCGCAGAGAAGGCCTCGGCGCAGATCCGTGCGGCCGCCTGCCCGGCTTCCCCCACCAGCGGTTCAGGACGGACCTCCACCAGGCACCCCAGCCGTGTGGCTTCGGCCGCGGCACCCTGCAGCGCGTCGCGGCTGGAGCCGGCCACCCGGACCAGGGAGCCATGGAAGCAGGGATCGCCCGCACCGGGTGTCTCCGCCAACCGGCCGGCGGCGCCGTCCCGCAGCCGGAGGGCCACCCGACCGGGCACCTGGTCCAGGAGGCCATGGTGTTCAAGCACCTCCAGGGCTTGGGCAAAGGTGCCCGGGTCAGCCACGGTGGGGCCGGAGGCAATGACCTCGGGACGGTCGCCGACAACGTCGGAGAGGAGCAGGGTGGCCACCCTGGCCGGGCGGGCGGCACGGGCCAACTGTCCGCCCTTGATGGCGGAGAGGTGCTTGCGCACGCAGTTTATCTCGTCGATGACGGCCCCGGAATGGATGAGCAGGCTGGTGGTCTGCCTTAGCTGTTCCAGGTCCAGGGGCGGTGCCGGGGCACTGAGCAGCGAGGACGCTCCGCCGGAAAATAGACAGAGGACAAGATCCCCGGGCCCGGCTGAGCAGGCCAGATCGAGCATGCGTCCAGCGGCGGAAAGGCTCGTGGCATCGGGCACCGGGTGTCCGGCCACCATCACCGGTACCGGTCCTGACCCTTCGCCGTAGCCGTCCCTGACCACGATCAGCCCGTCCGAAACCAGGGGCCCGAGAACTGCCGCCGCCGCATCGGACATGGGGGACGCCGCCTTGCCGGCGGCCAGCAGAAACACCCGGACCTCCCGGCCGAGGGAAAACGGAACACTGTCCACCAGTACGGTGCGGCCATCCACGGCCAGCAGCCGTGCCACCAGCCGGCCCGGCTCCGCCGCTTTCAGGGCGGCGTCAAAGATCTTCCGGGCGATGGATCTCAACCTGTGGAATGGTTCAGGGCCTGTTCTTCTCATCACGTCTCCTGCCAGCGGCATGATACTATAAATCATGTTCAGCAACAGGAAGAATTCGATTCATTCCGTTCACCGGAGGGGGGCGTTCGTCCGCTGGCCTCTTTCCCTGCTCCTGCTGATCTTGGCCCTGACCCTGCCTGGCCTCCAGGGCGGAACCGCCGAGAATCATGGGGCCGCAGACGGTGGCGACCATGTAGCCGGGGAACTTGTGGTCCGGCTTGTTCCAGGCCTGGAACTGGAAGCCGTACACTTCCTCCAGCGGCGCACTGTGCAGATGGCCGGTGACACGTCTCTGGACATTCTCTGCCGCCGGTTCGGGCTGGCCGGGGCGACCGAAGGGAACCCCCTGGGGCGTGATGGACGCGGCCGGGTCTTCCTGCTGGCCTTTGGCGACGGGGCACCCGATCCCAGGGAGTTGCAGCAGGCCTTCCTCTCCAGCCCGCTGGTGGCCGCGGCGGAACCGAACCTGATTTTTCACGGTTTTGCTACTCCGCCGGACGATCCCTTTTACCACTCCAGCGGCAGTTGGAAACAGCCCTATGGCGATCTCTGGGGCCTGCAGGCCATCGACGCGGCCCGGGCCTGGGACCTCTCCGAACCGGATTCACCGGTGGTTATCGGCCTGGTGGACAGCGGACTGGACTTCGACCACCCGGATGTGGGTGAGGGGGTCTGGCGCAACCCCGGAGAGATCCCGGGCAACGGCATCGACGACGACGGCAACGGGTTTATCGATGACGTCCGGGGCTATGATTTCACCGCCCCCGCCGGATCGCCGGAAGCCGGGAATCCCATCGACCTGGCCGGGCACGGAACAAACAGTTTCGGCATCATGTCCGCCACGTTCAGCAACGGGTTCGGCATCCCCGGCCTGGCCTTCAACTGCCGCACCATGCCGGTGAAAGGATTGGGCGATGACGGCAGCGGGTCCATCTTCGATCTCAGCCGGGCCATCCAGTACGCCGTGGACAACGGCGCCCGGGTGCTCTGCCTGGGGTGGGGTGCGGCGGGTTCATCAGCTCTGCTCCATGAGACAATCACCGCCGCCGATGAGGCCGGGGTGGTGATCATCTGTGCTGCCGGCAACAGCGGTCTGCCGGTGGGCCTGGTGATCCCGGCGGCCTACAGCGAGACCATTGCCGTGGGAGCCAGTGAACCCGGGGGCGGCGTCTATGAGCTCTCCAACCATGGCCCGGAGCTGGACCTGGTGGCCCCGGGCATCGACATCCTCACCACCCGCGCGGCTTACAGCGATCCGGCCGGGGACGGCAGCCGATTCGTGGGCAACGATTTCTTTCGTTCCGGCGGCACGAGCGCCGCCGCACCCCACGTGGCAGCGGCCGCCGGGCTGCTGCTGGCCCGGCGGGAAAATCTCACGGCGGACGAGGTTCGCACGGCGCTGCGGGCCACGGCCATCCCCCTGGCTGGTGAGGCGCGGGTCAGCGCGGAATCCGGCTATGGGCTGCTGGACGCCGGCGGACTTCTGGACAACGACAACCCGGTGGGCCTGCGGCTCACCAGCCCCGGGCGAAACCAGATCCTCTTCAACAATGTCCAGCTGGAGGTGGCCGGCCGAGCCCGTTCCAAGGAGCCATTCCACTGGCGGATCTCCTGGGGGGCCGGCCAGTTCCCCTCCAGTTTCGAGACCATGGCCCAATCGGATGCCCCGGTCCAGGGGCTGGTGCAGGTGTCTGCCGCCAGGCCCACAACCGGGCTGGCCCCGGGCCGCTACACGGTACGCCTGCAGGCCTGGCGTCCGGGCACCCCACCGCTGTACGAGGAACGGGTGAGCCTGGTCATCGATAACAGCCGGGGGCTGCTGGGGGGGACCATCCTTTCCGCCGGGACCGGTGACCCGCTGGCGGCGGTGGAGGTGAGCGCCTACAACGCCGACACGCTGGTGACGGCCGGAGTGGTGCACAGTGACGGGGACGGCCGCTACCTCTTCAGCCAGGGACTGCCCGCCGGTTTCTACTATCTGCGCGCGGGCAGCGGATTCACCGATGTCATCCCCCAGTATTTCGACGGGGTTCCGAGCCTGGCCGGCGCCGAGGCGGTGGAGGTCCGTGCCGGGGAGGAGACCGGCGGTATCGATTTTTCCCTCAGCCGTCGGGGATCGATCAGCGGCACCATCAACCTCCGCGGGACCGGGGAACCCCTGAGCGGAGCAACGGTTTCGATCTACTATCCCGCCGGGACGCTGATGCGGCAGGCGGTGAGCGGGCCGGACGGCGGGTATGGCTTTTCCAACCTGATCGAACAGCACTACTTCATTGGTGCTCATCATGCCCGGCACCGCTATGTGCCCCGTTTCTATGACGAGGCTGGATTCATCGATGATGCCACGCCGGTGAATGTGACCAACGACAACGACACCGGTGGGGTGGACCTGGCGCTGAAAAGGCACGGGGGTGCGATCAGCGGTGTGGTGCGCCGGCAGGAGGGGAGCATTCCGCTCTCCGGCATTGGGGTGGAGGCCCTGGGACAGGGCTCCGGCTTCCGCCGGCAGGCGGTGAGTGGAAGCGACGGCACCTATGTCCTCGATGACCTGCCCTCCGGTTCCTACCGTGTGTCGGCCGCCGGCAGCGCCGGATACCGCCGGCAGTATTTTCCGGACGGTGAGAGCCCGCTGGACGCTGAACTGCTGACCCTGACCGGCGATCAGCAGTTGACCGGGACAGATTTCAGCCTGCGGGATGCGACCTTCGCCGACATCACCGCCGAGTCACCCGATCTGGCTCGACCCTTTGGCTCGGCGGTATACGGGCTTTGTTGGCGAGATTTGGACAATGACGGTGATCCGGACCTCTTCACCGCCCCGGCAAACGGACGCTGCCGGCTATTGCTCAACGACCGGGAGTCTGGACTGTTCATCGACCGCACCGTGGAGCAGGGCGCGGCCGCCGGCGGCCTGAAAACGGCCCTGTCCGCCGCGGACCTGGACAATGACGGCGACGTTGATCTGCACCTGCCACGCTATGGCCCCTTTGGCAGCACGTTCCCCGATGCCCTGCTGCAGAACTCCGGCAGCGGCGGGCCATACCGCGACGCTGCCGTGGAACTGGGGCTGGCAAACCCGCCGGAGGCCATCGACTGCTGCTGGGCCGATTTCGACAACAACGGCTTTCTTGATCTGTTCGTGGTCAACCTCTTTCAGCCCGATGCGCTGTTCCTCAACACCGGCGACGGACGGTTCCGCGAATCGGCACTGGCGGCCGGAGTCACCGGTGACGTGAACGAAGCCACTGCCGCCGCCTCGGCCTGCGACATGGATGGCGACGGGCTCACCGACCTGCTGGTGGTCGTGGACGAGTTCCAGGGAAGCCCGCGGCACAACCATCTCTATCACAATCTGGGTGACGGCCGCTTCGAGGAAGCAGCCATGACAGCCGGCATCAGCCTGCTGAGCCGGTCGCTCTGCGCCGCCTGGGGAGACACCGACAACGACGGTGATCCCGACCTTTTTATCGGCGGTGTGGATTACGACACACTGCTGCGCAACGAGGGGGCCGGCCGCTTCACCGACGTCACCGCCGGCAGTGGAATTTACTCGGAGCACACCGCCCGGGGCGCCTGCTGGGTGGACGCTGACCTCGACGGTTTCCTCGATCTCTTTCTCCTGCGGCCGGGGGATGCCGGCAACCGCCTGCTGCTGGGCGGAGGGGACTTCACCTTCACCAACGTCTCCGTAGAGGCCGGGCTGGAAGAGGACGACCAGTGGACCGCCTTTGCCTGGGCCGATCACGACCTGGACGGTGACCCTGACCTGGCCCTGGCCGACGGCAGCGGAAGAGTGCGTCTGCTGCGCAACGACCTTGCCCTCTCTTCGACCTGGATCGCCATCGATCTGGAGGGACGGGCGGCCCCGCGCGACGGAACCGGGGCGGTGGTGCACCTGCTAGCGGGGGAGCGGACCATCGTACGGCACAGCGGAGACCTCCGTTCCCCGCGGAGCAAGGGGGACCGCCGGCTGCTCATCGGCCTCGGGGATTACCCGGGGACAACTGTTCGCGCCGACATCATCTGGTCCAGCGGCACCCGGCAGTCTGTGGAGGAACTGCCGCTCAATCAGAACGTGCGCATCGTGGAAGCGGTTCCCGAAACCTGGATCGTTGCCGGGACCGGACAGGTTCCGGGAAATCCGGCACGGATCAGGTGTTTTCTTCCCGGGGGCCGGGAAGTCTCTTCCGGCCGCATCAACCCCTTTGCCACCGGAAGCCTCGGAGTGGAAACGGCCTGCGGCGACCTGGACGGTGATGGTGTGGATGAGATCATCGCCGGGCCCGGGCCGTCCCCCTGGTTCGCGCCGCAGATACGGGCCTTCGATCCTCTGAACGGCCCACTGTCCGGCGGAAGTTTTCTCGCCTTTTCCCACGGAGGGTATGGTGCTCTCATCGGCTGTGGTGACCTGGACGGCGACGGGACCGACGAGCTGGCGGCCTGTCCAGGGCCCGGCCCGTCCTACGGGGCGGTGGTGTCGCTCCATCGCTACTCTGCCGACCTCGGGTGGGCCAGGGTTCCCGGTGTGCCGGTCTTTTTCGCCTACGGACCGCCGGTGAGCGGGGGTGCACTCCCGGCATTCGGCGATCTGGACGGTGACGGCCGGGATGAACTGCTCACCGCTCCGGGTGCTCTGGCGGCCAACGGATCGCACATTCGCGGGTGGAGACTGGGGCCGGACGGGGTTGAGCCAATGGCCCAGGTCAATTTCCTGGCCTACCAGCCCGGCCTCGGCTACGGCGCACGGCTGGCGTGCGGCGACCTGGACGGTGACGGTCGGGATGAACTGGTTACGGCCCCGGGGCCGGGGGCGGGGTATGGCGCCCACCTGCGGGTCTGGCGATTGTCCGCCGATGGTGGGGGAGTGGAGCAGGTGGCCCAACTGCTGGCCGATCTGCCGGGGAATCGCGGGGCACGGATCGCCTGCGGAGACCTGGACGGGGACGGGCGGGATGAAGTGGTGGGCGCCTCCGGGCCCGATCCCGGGGCCACCTCGCTGGTTCGCGCCTGGCGTCTGGAGGGCTCCAGGCTGGTCCGTGTGGACGGTGTGGCCTTTCACACCTACCAGCAGTTTGCCGGCGGTGTTTCGCTGGCCGTGGGACGTCTGGGCGGCACAGTTCAACATCTTGTGAAGTGAGGAGGGATCGTGCTAGTCTCCCGGTCAAAGTTGGATGGAAATAATGGCTCCACCAGGCGGCGGCATGAACTGTTGCCGGTGATCTTGACTGATAAAGGAGCGGAATGAACAGCAGCATCTCCCGGAAACAGGCTTATATCTTCGCCTTTGCTGCTCTGCTCCTGGTCAGTTTCACCGCGGCCACTTCCTACCTGGCCTACGACATCATCGCCCCCATCGCCGACAAGCTGGAAATGCCCGTTGCCGATGGCGGGATGGGGCTCAGTTCAACCCGGGTCAATTTTCTCTACAGCGTCTACAGCATACCGGTGATCATTTTTGTCGTGTTTGGTGGCCTGCTGGCTGACAAACTGGGGGTTCGGCGCTCGGGTATCATTTTTGCCGTTGTTTTCGCCCTGGGCACGGTGCTCACCGCGGTGAGCGACTACAATGTAATGCTGGCCGGCCGTGTCCTGCTGGGCATCGGCGCCGAATGCTTTTACGTGGTAATGAACAAGGTGCTGGCCAAGTGGTTCAAGGACAAGATTCTGGCCACAGCCTTCGGCATCAACCTCTTTCTCTGCCGTGCCGGTTCGTTCTTCGCCCTGGCCTTCGGGGCCTGGCTGCAGGATGTGCTCGGTTCCTGGACCCTGACCCTCTGGGTCACCGCGGCGGTGTGCGTTTTCTCGGTGCTGGCCATGGTGGCCTACTTCTTCCTCGACCGCTACGGTGAACGAAAAGCGATGACCGCCATCGTCGAAGAGGAAGACGGCGAGTTCCATATCGGTGAGGCCCTGCGCCTGCCGCTGGCCTTCTGGGTCATCAGCGGTCTCTGCATGATCTACTACTCGGCCATCTTCCCCTTTATCGCCATCGCGCCCCGATTTTTCATCGAACACAACGGGATGAGCGACGTTGAAGCCGGCAGGGTTACGGGGATCATCATCCTGATCTCCATGTTCACCACCTGGTTCTTCGGCCTGGTGGTGGACAAGTACGGCAAACGGGCCACCCTGATGATCATCGGATCGCTGATGATGATTCCCTGCCACGCTTCGCTGGTGCTCACCGACATCTCGCCCTGGATTCCCATGGTGATCCTGGGCATCTCGTTTTCGCTGGTGCCCGCCGCCCTCTGGCCGGCCCTGCCGCTGATGGTGAAAGATGAACACATCGGCACCGCCTACGGTGTGATCGCCATGGTGCAGAACATCGGGCTCTTCGCCTTTCCTTTGCTGGCCGGCATTATGCGCGACAGTTCCGGCAACTACTATTCCACCATGCTGATGTTCAGCGGCTGCGCAGTGGTGGGCCTGCTCTTCGCCATCTGGCTCAAGAGTATCGAGATGAAGCAGGGGTCCTACCTGGACCGCCGGGTCGGCAGCTCGCAGTGACATGAGCGGGGCTGCTCCCATCGTTGACGAGGCGGCCGCCTATCCACTATAATCCAGACCACGCAATTGAGTAGAGGTATTTATTTATCATACGTTTACGGAGGATGCCGTGGATTTCAACCTCACCGAAGACCACCTGATGATCCGGGATATGGTCCGCGAGTTTGCCGAGAAAGAGATCGCCCCGGTGATCATGGAGTATGACGAGTCCCAGGAATTCCACTGGCCCATCGCCAAAAAGCTGGCCGAACTGGGGATGTTCGGCATCATTTTCGATGAGAAATACGGCGGGGCGGGGATGAGCTACATCCACTACGCGCTGATCCTGGAGGAGCTGGCCCGGGTGGACGGTTCGGTGGCGCTCACCGTGGCGGCCCACAACTCGCTCTGCACCAACCATATCAATCTCTGCGGCACCGAAGAGCAGAAGATGAAATTCCTGCCGGCGCTCTGCAGCGGCGAGAGTATCGGCGCCTGGGGCCTCACCGAGCCGGGGTCGGGCAGCGACGCCGGCGGCATGCGCACCACTGCTGTGGAGGACGGTGACAGCTGGGTGCTCAACGGCAACAAGACCTTCATCACCCACGCCACCGTGGGCAAGGTTTCGGTGGTGCTGGCGGTGACCGACCCCGAAGCGGGCAACAAAATGTCCTCGGCCTTCATCATCGAGGCCGGCACCCCGGGCTTCAGCTATGCCGGCAAGGAGAACAAGCTGGGCATGCGCTCCAGCGACACGGCCCAGCTGGTGATGGAGGACTGCCGTATTCCGAAGGAAAACCTGCTGGGCCAACGGGGCCAGGGCTTTGTGGACGCCCTCCGTATCCTCGACGGCGGCCGGATCAGTATCGCCGCGCTGGGCGTGGGCCTGGCCCAGGGGGCGGTGGCCCACTCGGTCAAGTACGCCAAGGAGCGGGAGCAGTTCGGCAAGCCCATCGGCGAGTTCCAGGCCATCCAGTGGATGCTGGCCGACATGGCCACCGAGGCCGATGCGGCGCGGCTGCTGACCCTCAAGGCGGCCCAGCTGAAGGACCAGGGCAAGGAAGTGAACAAGGAATCCGCCATGGCCAAGTACTATGCCGGCGAGTGCAGTGTGCGCAACGCCGGGAAGGCGGTGCAGATCTTCGGCGGCTACGGCATGTCCAAGGACTATCCGGTGGAGAAGATCTACCGCGACTGCAAGCTCTGCACCATCGGCGAGGGCACGTCCGAGATCCAGAAGCTGGTGATCGCCAGAAAGCTCTTTGCCTGAGGGCGCCATGGTTCGCAAGATCGACCACATCGGTATGGCGGTGCGTTCGCTGGAACAGGGGCTGGCCTTCTACCAGGCCTTGGGCCTGGCCTGCGACGGCCGGGAAACAGTGGCCAGCCAGCAGGTTGAGGTGGCCTTTGTCACCGTGGGGGACAGCCGGGTGGAACTGCTGGAGCCCACCGGTCCCGAGTCGCCCATTGCCCGTTTCCTCGAAAAGCGGGGTGAGGGTATCCACCACATCTGCCTGCAGGTGGACGACATCGAAGCACATCTGCAGCAGCTCAGAGAGGCCGGTGTGCGGCTGATCAACAGCAAGCCGGTGCTCGGCGCCGGGGGGTGCCGCGTGGCCTTTGTCCACCCCGCCTCGGCCTCCGGGGTGCTGGTGGAGCTGAGCCAGCCCGGATCATCAGGAGATGCGGAATGAACGACCTGCAGGCCATCACTGCCGGCTCGGTGGTCATCGTCAACCTGCAGCAGCCCCGGGAAAAGGCCCTGGGCCTGCTGCTCAAACTCGACGAATTTGGCGTGCAACTGCGCGGCATCGATATCAACTCTTTCGACGACCTGTTGCGGCAGGTGCTGGCTGACGGTGCCGGAGACGATGTTGGCCCGATACTCTCTACCATGTTTTTCCCCGCCGCCCGCATCGAACGGGTTCTCCTGGACGAACCGGCCGGAACGCTGCCTTCCTGTGGCCAGCGGTTCCAGAGCCGCACCGGAATTGATTTTGCCGAATTCCTCGGGTCCCGTTGATCCGAACCTGGAGACAACCGATGATCGACAGAGACGGGGCCCTGGGCCTGCTGTCCGAGAAGACCGACACCGACTGGCTGGTCAAACACTGCCTGGCGTCCGAAGCGGTGATCCGGGCCATGGCCCGGCGTCTGGGGCGTGACGAGGAACTGTGGGGCCTGGTGGGACTGCTTCACGATCTCGATTTCGACGAAACCAAGAACACCCCCGAGGTCCACGGGCTGAAGACCACCCAGTGGCTGAAAGAGAGCGGGCTGCCCGACGAGGCGATGCAGGCGATTCGTGCGCACAACGCCGAGTCGCTCGGATTGCAACGGGTAAGCGAGCTCGATTTCGCCCTCTCCTGCTCGGAAAGCATCACCGGGCTGATCGTGGCCGCGGCCCTGGTCAGGCCGGACAAGAAACTCGAAGGGGTGAAACCGAAATCGATCCGCAAAAGGATCAAGGAGAAAGCCTTTGCCCGTGCGGTGAACCGGGACCAGATCCGGGAGTGCGAAAAGGCCGGGGTTGCCCTGGACGATTTCATCGAGCTGAGCCTCGAGGCCATGAAGGGCATCAGTGAGGATATCGGCCTGTAAGGGCCCGGGATGGACAGGAGATGGTGGACCAACAGCCCATGGACGACCCACGAGCTCACGGATTCGGACCGGTGGCGGAGGACGAGCCGCTTTCCTTCGACGCCCAGGCATCCCCACGGGCTGCCGGCGGGGTGTATGTGGCGCCCAGTGCCGTGGTCACCGGTGACGTGGTGCTGGGCCGGGGGGCCAGCGTCTGGCACAATGCGGTGGTGCGTGGCGATATCGATTACATCCGTATTGGCCGGCACAGCAATGTCCAGGACGGGGCCGTGATACATGTCACCGGCGGTGTTTACCCGGTGCGGATCGGTGAGCGGGTCAGCCTGGCCCACGGAGCCATGGTTCACGGGTGCGTCATCGAGGACGACTGCCTGATCGGGATCGGCGCCATCGTCCTGGACAATGCCACGGTGGGGCGCGGGTCGCTGGTGGCCGCCGGCTGCGTGGTGCCCGAAGGCATGACCGTGCCTCCCGGGTCCCTGGTGGCCGGTCTCCCCGGTCGGGTCCGGGGACCGCTCGATGACTCACAACGGCAGCTGGTCTCCCGGATTACGGCCCGCTACCTGGAACACACGACAAAGGCTCTGCGGGGCGAGATCTGAATCGCTTTGTGAAAGGGATTGACATCATGGGAGAAGCAGACGGAAGAGACGAGCTGATCGAAGGGATCGAGATCCAGGACCTGGGAGACCTGCGGCGCACCGATGGGTGTGGCGACATCAGCGAGGAGCTCCTCGACCGCGAGGTGATGCTGATGGGCTGGGTGGCCCGCAGGCGGGATCTTGGTTCACTGATCTTCGTCGACCTGAGGGATCGAAGCGGCATCGTGCAGGTGGTGTTCGACATAGAGGGCGATCCGGAGATTTACGGCCGGGCCAAGCAGCTGCGCCCTGAGTTCGTGGTGGCGGTGGGCGGCACGGTTGCGGCCCGGGCCGATGGAATGGCCAACCCGGACATGCCCACCGGGATGGTGGAGGTCAGGGCCGGCAGCCTGGCCATCCTCAATGTTTCCCAGCCACCGCCGATTCTGGTGAACAAGGAAGAGGATGAATCTGACGAGCTGCGCATGCGCTACCGCTACATCGACCTTCGCCGGAAGAGAATGCTGGCCAACCTGGTGCTGCGGGACACGGTCTCTTTCGCCATTCGGCAGCGTCTGCGGGACGAAGGGTTCATGGAAGTGGAAACTCCGACCCTGACCAAGGCCACCCCGGAAGGGGCACGTGATTTCCTCGTCCCGTCACGCCTGCACGACGGGCGGTTTTACGCCTTGCCCCAGTCACCGCAGCTGTTCAAACAGTTGCTGATGGTGGGCGGCATCGATCGTTACTACCAGGTGGTGAAGTGTTTCCGCGACGAGGATTTTCGGGCCGACCGCCAGCCCGAGTTCACCCAGCTGGACATGGAGATGTCCTTTGTCACGCCCGAAGATGTGATGGGGACGGTGGAAGCGCTGCTTGATGAGTTGTTCCGCCTAGTCGATGTGGCGGCGGATCCGCCGCTGATGCGGTTGACCTACAAACAGGCCATGGAGCGTTACGGGTCGGACCGCCCGGACCTGCGCAACCCGCTGCAGCTGGTGGAGGTCTCGGAGCAGGTGGCCACGTCGGAGTTCAGGCTGTTCCGCGAGACCGTGGAGGGCGGCGGTGCGGTGGTGGCGCTGCCGGTGCCGGGCGGGGCGGAACTCTCCCGCAGCAAACTTGACAAGTTCACCGCCCAGGCCAGGGAGCTGGGTGCCGGCGGTCTGATCTGGATCAAGATCGCGGCTGATGGCACGTTCGCTTCACCGGTGTTGAAGTTTATCGGCGAAGCCGGCGCAAAAGATCTGGCCGACACCTGTGGGTCCGGGGAGGGTGACCTGATGCTGCTGGTGGCCGACCGCCGACCAGTGGCCCAGCGGGTGCTTGGCGATTTGCGAATGACCGTGGCCGAAGAGCGCGGATTGATCGACACCGAGGGGTTCGCCTTTCTCTGGGTCACCGAGTTTCCGCTGTTTGATTACGACGAGGACGAACAGCGTCACGTGGCGGTGCACCACCCCTTCACCGCACCGATGCCCGAGGACCTTCCCCTGCTGGAGACCGACCCGCTGGCCGTGCGCTCCATGGCCTATGACATCGTGGTCAACGGCCTGGAGATTGGCGGCGGCTCGATCAGGATCCATCGTCCCGACGTGCAGCAGCGGGTCTTCGACCTGCTGGGGATCGGCAGGGAGGAGGCCGAGCAGAAATTCGGCTTCCTGCTGGACGCCCTCAAATACGGCGCCCCGCCCCATGGCGGTATCGCCCTGGGTCTTGACCGCCTGGTGATGGTGCTGGCCGGGGAATCCTCCATCCGCGAGGTGATTCCCTTCCCCAAAACCACCAGCGGCATCTGCCCGCTCACCGGGGCTCCGGCCGGGGCCAATCGCGGGCAGCTGGAGGAACTGGGGCTTGCCCGGGAGGACGCCGGCAGCACGGAGTGATCACCGCGGTCCGTTGACTCTGCGAGCTCCCGAATGTTAATGTCACTGAGAGGCTTAGCGGTGCGTATTGCGCTCCGCTACCCGAAGCACGCATGGAAAAATTACTTGTTTCTGAAGAAGGTATAGCGACCCTGTTCGGCAGCTTCGATCGCAACCTCAAGTCGATCGGAGATGCCTTCCGAGTCTCCATCTCCGCCCGGGGGGCCAACATATTCCTCGAGGGAGATGCCGGACAGGTGGCCAGGGTTGAAAGTCTGCTGCGGCAGCTCTCCGGCCTGGTGCAGGAGGGCTATCCGCTGAAACAGGCGGATTTCGAAGCCTGCGTCAAACTGCTGCAGCGGGACGCCGATGCTTCCCTGCGCGACCTGCTGGTGGAGTCTCCGCTCCGGCCTTCGGGGAAGAAGGTCGTCCATCCCAAGAGCCCCAACCAGAGGCGCTACCTGGAGTCCATCGGGGTCAACGACATGGTCTTCGGTATCGGCCCCGCCGGCACCGGCAAGACCTACCTGGCCATGGCCATGGCCGTGGCGCACCTCAACTCAAATCAGGCCTCGCGCATCGTGCTCACCCGGCCGGCGGTGGAAGCCGGTGAACGGCTGGGCTATCTCCCCGGCACACTTTCGGAAAAAATCGATCCCTACCTGCGGCCGCTCTACGACGCGTTGAACGACCTGATGGAGAACGACCGGGCCCACCGCCTGCTGGACCGCGGGGTAATTGAAATCGCACCGTTGGCCTACATGCGCGGACGGACGCTCAACGACAGCTTCCTGATTCTCGACGAAGCCCAGAACACCACCAGCGAGCAGATGAAGATGTTTCTCACCCGTCTCGGTTTCAATTCCAGGGCCGTCATCACCGGTGACATCACCCAGGTGGACCTGCCCCGGGGGCGCAAGTCAGGGCTGGTGGAGGCACGGGACCTGATGGAGGGGATCGAAGGTATCGGCTTCATCCACTTCGACGAATCGGACGTGGTGCGGCACTCCCTGGTGCAGAAGATCATCCTGGCCTACGAAGCCGGCGCCAACAATGCACCGCCACCCCCGGGCCGCAAGCCACGATCGAGCCTGCGCGACCGGCGGCGCCGCTCCCGCGGTGCCGGCAACCGGCCGCCCCAGGATGGCCGCCCTGAAGACAACGGTTGAAAAGAGTGATGGCAGAGAAGAAACGAAAAAACCAGGGCAGCGGTACGGACAAGAAATCCCGGCCTCCGGACCGGGCTCGGACCCGCAAACCCCTGACCATTGCCGCCCGGCTGAGAGGCTTTTTCCAGGGGCTGGTGGAACGCATGGTGGCGCTGGGCGCCGTCTGGATGATGGTCTTCCTCCTCGGCAGCCTGGGGCTGTTTTACCTGCAGTACCGGCCCGGTTACCCGGAATATGAGGTGGGACAGGTGGCCCGGGATGACGTTCGGGCACCAACGGCCTTTGCCGTTCCTGACCCGGACATCACCGACGAGCGCCGCGAAGAGGCGCGGCTGGAGGTCAGGCCGGTCTACGATCTGGACAGCCGGGCCCTGGAGAGTTACCTCGCCAGGCTGGAGGAGTTCCTGCTTTCGGCCCGCGGGGTCATCTCCGACCCATTGACCATCACCGTTCCCGGCATCCCCGCTGAACTCCCGGATGCAGCCGGAGTGGCGGAGTCCACCGCCGCCGCCGGGCCGGTGCCGCTCAACGCCGAGTTACTCAACATCCTCGATGAGATGTCACCCTTTGCTCTTGACGATCCGATACTGACCCTCTTTTACCGCTTCGAGTTCGACCAGAGGCTGCTGGCCGCCGCACGGATTGCCGGGGAATCCGGCCTGGCCGACCCCTTTGTGGAAGACCGTGAAACCCTGCGCCGGCGCGGCGGAGAGCGCGGGCTCATGGCCATCGACGTCTTCACCCGCGGCGAGGTCCTCTACGGCGACATCGACGAAATCGGTGACCGTAACGACCTCCGCAGCAGGCTTGACGCTCCCGGCGAGCAGTTGCAGGGGTTCGATCCCAACGACCGGGACACGCTGCTGCGCTTCCTGGCCGAGACCCTGCCGGCGCCGTTGACCTACAACCGCAACGAGACCCGGGCACGGCAGGAGATGGCCGCAGCCGCCATCCCGGAAGTGACCTACAACATCCCCCGGAACAAGATCATCGTCCGGGAGGGCGACCTGATCAGCGAACGGGTGCTGGAGCAGCTGGATGCCATGCGCCGCAACCAGAAATTCCGCTGGGGCGGGCTCAACCTGCTGGGCATCTCCTTCATCCTGGTGCTGATTCTCGCCGCGCTGCTGCGTTTCCTTGAAAGCCACCAGCAGTCCTTCGGGCACTTCCGAAACCTCGACTCACTGCTGTTCATGGTGCTCACCCTGTCGCTGGCCCTCACCGGGCTCAGCCTGTTCATCTTTGAAGCGGTGGGGGGGAGCCTCAGCCGTTTTCCTTTCAACAACCTTTCTTCCTACTATTTCATGATCCCGTTCTGTTTTGGCGGGCTCCTGCTCAGCCTGATCACCAACCGCAACCTGGCGATGATGTTCGCCGTGGCTTACAGCCTGCTGGCCGCCCTGCTGCTGGACGGCAGTTTTCCCCTGGCCGCTTTCTCCCTGGCCGGGAACTTCATGGCGATTTATGGCCCCATTGCCTACACCACCCGCACCGCGCTGATGCGTTCCGGTTTGCTGCTGGGGCTGGTCAACGCGTTGCTGGTGGGAACCCTGTCCCTGCTGCAGCCCGATTTCAGCCTCTCCATTCAGCTGCCCTTTGAAATGGCCTGTGCCTTTGCCGGCGGGGCCCTGGCCATCCTGCTGGTCTTTGTCTTCCTGCCGCTCTTCGAAACGCTGTTCCACCTGGTGACCGACTTCCGGCTGCTGGAGCTTTCCAACCTCGACTCGCCGCTGCTCCGCGAGCTGGCCCTGCGGGCCCCGGGCACCTACCACCACAGCGTGATCGTTGGCCATCTGGCCGAAGCGGCGGCCAAGGCCATCGGGGCCAATGCGCTCTTTGTCAGGGTGGCCTCCTACTACCACGACGTGGGCAAGATGCTGAAGCCGGAGTACTACATCGAGAACATCGGCAGCGCGGAGAACAAGCACGACAAGCTGGCCCCGCGGATGAGCGCCCTGATCCTGGTGGCCCACGTCAAGGACGGCATGGAGATCGCCGCCAAGCACAATATCGTGCCGGCGATCATCGACATCATTCCCCAGCACCACGGGACGCGGCTGATGACCTTTTTCTACAACAAGGCGAAGGAGCAGGCGGGTGAGGATGAACAGTCGGTGAACGAAATCAACTACCGCTACCCCGGCCCCAAGCCGCTCTCCAACGAGGCGGCGGTGATCATGCTGGCCGATGCGGTGGAGGCGGCCTCCCGGACGCTCACCGACCCGTCACCCAGCCGGTTGAAGGGACTGGTGCAAAAAATCGTCAGCACCATCGCTCTGGACGGCCAGCTGGACAGCTGCAACCTGACCCTCAAGGACCTGGAGACCATCTCCGCCCAGTTCCTCCGTATCCTCGGCGGCATTTTCCACCAGCGCCTCGATTACCCGGGATTCAATTTTCAACCGATGAGCAACCGCAACGGTGAAGCGGAGGCGGTGGCGGAACAGCGCCCGGCCGGGGGAAGGCAACTGCCATGATCGACGTGACGGTCACCGATCTCCAATCGGACACCGGGGTGGACTGCGAAGCCGCGGCTGGTTTTGTCACCCGCGTGGCCGAGGCACTGGCCTGCACGGCGGACGAGGTGAGCGTGGCCTTTGTGGACGAAGAGGCCATAAAAGAGTACAACCGCACCTACCGGGGGAAAGACACCGTGACCGACGTTCTCTCCTTCGGCCTCGATGGGGTCCCGGGTGCGGACGGGCTGCACAACCTTGGTGACCTGGTGATCTGCGTTGCCCGGGCCGCGGCCCAGGCCGAAAAGACCGGCCACCCGCTCTGGACCGAACTGCGCATCCTGCTGCTGCACGGGTTCCTCCACCTGCTGGGCAGGGACCACCCGGAGCTGGTGGACGGGGGGGAGG